>JAFZVE010000050.1 GCA_017617995.1 Clostridiales bacterium | reverse complement strand
TTTCTTCTTCGTTTGTTTCTATCGCCGGCGTGCGCGGCTCTGTCCCGATCCGCCGTGTTTCTTCTTCTGCTGCTGAAATGACCGGAACTTCCGCGGTCTTCGCATCAACAGAAAGTTTCTTCGTTTCTACAGTCGCATCGTCTACCAGTGTCGTCTCACGTCCCGTGTAGACTTCCTGTTCGATCTCCGCTTTCTCATTCATCACGACAGTTCCCAGTGGCATCGGCGCTTCACGGACTCCATCCGTCACACCCTGGACCGCCTTACGCGCTTCCGTATTTCTTCTGAAATGTGCGAAGTCTTTCTTCTGCTTTCTTTCAGCCACAAAAGCATTCTTATAGTAACGGAATATATTCGCCAGGATGTAGGAGATCACGCAGACAGGCAAGATCTTTTCCGGAAGATGCTGCGCCTGTTTTTCCCCGATCAATCCGATCGATCCGGCAAAAGGTGCATGGACCAGTTCATAGATCCGGTTCAAAAGTGCGGACAACGAAGAATACATGAAGTCCGACCCGTTCTTTGTAATGTGGTCTTCAACCATCGGAAGGAACCACTTCGGGAGATATGCCATGACGCCGAAAGTAGCAAGTCCGACAATGACCCAGACTTTCTTTTTCCAGCAGGCCCAGATCGTCGTCAGAACAAGTGCCATCAGGAAGCAGACACTCATCAGACGTTCATTCAATTCGATTGGACGTACCTGAATTCCTGTATAAGCAAAGTAGACCGGAAAAGAGAAAAGGAAAAGGAGAGAAAGCAAAACGCCGCCCAGAAAAATATCGCCGATTATATCCCGCTTCATATTCTCGCGGCCTCCTTTCCTTCGTTATACTATCCGTCCGATCGCAAAGATCAGTCAACCAAAATAAACTCGGCTTCCCCTTTGATCTCGTATTCGTCATCATTACGGGGAACCAGACAGAACTCACCCTTCTTAAGTGCAAGGACTTCTTCTTCCTTGGTGTTCCGAACCGTCATCTCGCCGTCAGTAACGAGGATACCTCTCCACTTCTTCGAAGTACCTGTGATCGTTACAGACTTCGTGATGCGATAGATATAGGCATTAAAATAGGAGCACTTCACCATCGTGAAGATCTGATATCCGTCTCCGGCCTTCAGTGGTTCCGGTCTGGACTGTGCCTGGAAACAGGAAAGATTCATGCAGGCCAGTGCTTCATTGACGTGGAGTTCACGCTGTTTTCCATCCTTATCTACACGCTGGTAGTCGAAAACGCGGAAAGTCCACGGAGAGTTCTGCTGGATCTCGGCAACCAGAATGCCAGGTCCGATCGCATGCAGCGTTCCACTCTCGATCAGGAAAATATCATTCTTCTTCACTTCGATCTTATTGAGAACCGAGATCAATGTCCCGTTCTCGATTCGTTCTTTCACTTCTTCACGGTTGACCGGACGAGAAAAACCATAATACAGATACGCACCCGGTTCCGCGTCAAGAACATACCAGCACTCCGTCTTACCGCACGTACCGTAATTGGCCTGAGCAAAATCATCGCTCGGGTGTACCTGTACAGAGAGCGGCTTTGCTGCATCAATAAACTTAACCATCAGAGGG
>JAFZVE010000049.1 GCA_017617995.1 Clostridiales bacterium | reverse complement strand
GGCTCCTCGATACGTGACAGGAACCTTCTCGCCTGTTCATCCTTCGATACATTCAGGAAAATCTTTACCGTGCGCACATTGTTGCGGTACAGATATTCTTCGAAATTCCGGATGTCCTCATAGCGGTTGACGATCACCTTATCCAGATCGATACGTCTCGCATTGGCCTGCGATCTGTAAAGCTCCCGCACCTTTCCAATCAGAACGTCCTCGTAATGGGAACGGTTAAAGATCGCGATCTCTCCTTTTGCAGGTGTCTTCGATGCGACACGCCAGAGATAATCATGGGCCAGTTCATCCGAACTCGGCGCTTTAAAAGCAACCTCATGTACGCCGTGGGGTGAAAGTGCTGAGAGTACTGCACGGATGGTGCCGTCCTTTCCAGCCGCATCCATCGCCTGGAACAGGAAGATCACGCCTTCCTTCTTCTCGGCATAGAGCTTCTCCTGCAGTTTGTCGATCTCCTCGATGTTCTTCTGCATTTTCGCTTCTGCATCCTTGCGATCCTTACACAGACTTGTTTCGTCCGTCGACTCTTTCGCGATCACAAACTTCTTAGTTCCGTCATATACATACTTCTTGAAAGACATGATGATAACCTCCTGCACCAACTGAAAAAAACATTTTTCTACCTATTCCCAACTTCACTTCTATGATACGCGCCTTTTAAGTAATCTTCAATTCTATATCGCTGATATACTTTCACGCCTTTTCTTCCCTTCGTGAAGTATAATGGTCTCAAGATATCTTTTCGTTTTGGGGATGCTTCGATGAAGGAGGCCATGGAAATGAATGTGACTACGATCAACTACACCGAAGACGGGCGGGTCTATCTGGAAGTCTATCTCCCGGATATTCCTTCCGAGGACACCCCTTTGTTTCCTGCCCTCATCTCCTGCCCCGGCGGCGGATGGATGTTCCATACCACCTCCGAGGGAGAAGGCATCGCGTCTACCTTCCTTCAGGAAGGCTTCGCCAGTTTCGTCCTTCACTACTCCGTAGGAGAATACTCGGCCTTTCCGAATCCTTTAATCGAGATCTCCTGGGCGATCCGGACCGTACGAGAGCATGCCTCGGAATGGCACATCGATCCGAAGAAGATCGTCATCGCCGGATTCAGCGCCGGCGCTACCGTCGCGGCCCTCTCCGCTACCCAGTGGACGGACCCGCGCATCACGGAGACACTCGGTGGAGAAAAGGAACTCTACCGCCCGGATGCCGCCCTGCTCGGCTACGGCGTCTACAATCTATCGACAATCTTTGAAGGTACACCCTTCGCTGCTCTGGCTGGTGCTTTATCTGCCGGGGCCGTTCCTGATGATATCCGGGAAACCCTTCTGAGTGCCGGCTTCACACTCGGACAGTTCACGGCCAACTCCAACAAAGAAGTTAACGTCGTCCACTATGTCACACCGGAGACATCTCCCTGTTTTCTCATCCAGACCAGAAACGATGAATTTGTACCGGTAAAGAACGCCTATATGCTCGCCGAGAAACTTGACGAAGCGAAGGTTCCCTACGAGCTTCACGTCTTCGGATCCGGAAAGCACGGCGTCTTCGCCGACCCTTCTCTTAAGGACGAAAATGACACGGGAACCGATCTGTGGGTATCCCTCTGTGTGGCCTGGTTGAAGGCGGTTCTGAAGTTCTGAAAAAATTTTCCAAAAGTAGCCAATAATTTGTTCCGGTTGTGTGTCTATAGGGCAGATGCGGATAAGGAGGCAGGTAAATGACGACCAGAGAATTTGAACAAATCTATGCGGAATCCTATCGTGCGGTGTACTGGACAGCCATCTCTCTTCTTAAGAACGAGGCTGAGGCAGAAGACATCGTGCAGGATACATTCGTGACTCTGCTCGAATCCTATGACACACTTCAGGATAAGACGAAAGTCGTCCCGTGGCTGAAGAAGATCTGCGCCAACAAGTGTCTCAATCGTCTGACGAGGACGAAGACGGACACCGTGGGCGACGAGGTCCTCGAAAACCTCGAGACGGTCCCCGAGGATTTCCTCCCGGACTCGATCGTAGAATCGGACGCGATGAGAAAAGTGGTCATGGACATCATCGAGAACAGTCTTTCGGACGATGTCAGAAGAACGATCATATTATTCTACTTCGACGAGATGAGCACGAAGGAGATCGCTGAGGCGATGGGTATCCCGCAGGGAACCGTCCTCTGGCGTCTGAACTTTGCTCGAAAGAAGATCAAGAAGGAGGTAGAAAAATATGAAGAAGAAAACAACACGAAGCTATTTGCTATGCCGTTGCCATTCTTAACCAAACTATTTACAAAAGAAGCCGAACAGGTGGCCTTCCAGCCCATGTCCGCTTCGCTTTCCGCCCTTTCCGCATCTAAAGAGGCCGCTCTTACGGGAGCAGGAAAAAGTGTCGTTTCGGAAACGATCAAGAAAGGGACAGGTACTGTAATGAAAAAGCTGATTATCGGTGTGATTGGTCTTGCTGTAGTAGGCGCTGCGATCACGGGCGCCGTTCTCCTGAAGAACAGGGACAATGACTCTGAAAAGAAAACGAAGAAAGATAGAAAGAAAGATAACGCGATCGAGGATATCGACAACGATTACGATGGCGACGGCATCGCGGATGGCGGATACGAAGGAGACTACGGATCCGGCATGGATGACTCGGACGGTTACAACGGATACGATGACTATTCGACCTTTGATACCCAGCCGGCGACGGTCAATATCGATGATTACGACTGGGAGTCGATCTACACGTGGGAAGGAAACGAGATCACCGGCATCAACGATCCGATCGACGAAGCGGTCATGAACACGGGTGTTCTCGTCATCCCGGCAAGATGCGAAACCATCGGGGCAAGTGCTTTTGGAGAAAGACCATGGGTAAAGGAAGTTCGCTTCGAAGCTCCCGAAAAGATCACCATGATCAAAGATTTCGCCTTTGACCAGTTCACGCAGCTTCACTCCTTCGTGATGCCGCCGAATTCGAACCTGATGGAAGAGGGAAACTATTTCCAGGATGGCACGGCGCCTTTCGGAAACAGTCGTATGATAAGCAGCATGACGAAACTTCACAACCTCGTTCTTCCAAATGGAGAAGTGACCTATTACTTCCTGCATAACATCGCCAATTACCGGGTCGATTCACCGGTGAATAACCAGCAATTCATCGAGACGCTCTATGTACCTGGAAACTTCAGCATCCGCTACAACGATCCGGAACGGGATAACCCGTGCTTTGCGAAGTATTCGAAAGAATTCTATGACGCAAACTGGGAGGATTATAAGCAGATCAGCGAATGCGAGGAATTCGGCAACCGGATATGCAAGATCTATGTGGTCGAGGGCTCCTGGGCAGATGTCAACTTCGACAGCTGGGCAGCCGGCGACCTGATCCAGAAAGAATACTGGGATGGCGTGAACTATACATTTGCCGAGTACGATCCGGTCTGGGACGTGGAGGAGATCTGGCTCCATACCGCAGATGGTGGAATGGTCACTTTCGATGGCGTGGAAGAAAACTGGGCCTACTGCATCTATACCAAGGATTTCGATACCGTCGCCGAAGGAAACCTGGACGGGGATACTTTCGAAGCGCTCTACCACGACATCATGGCACTGGTCGACAGCGGAACGTATGTGGAAGATGCTTACGGATCCAACCGCATCGATATCAAAGGCTACACGGATCTCTGTGATTACACATATTCCTGCGACGATCCTTCTGTGATTCAGGGCCTGATTGATAAATATACAAAGTAACGGAAGATTTCTTCCGCCTGCTTGAATAGAATCTCGGGAATACAGTCCCATGAGGACCAGATAATCGGGAATAGAAAAAGCCCCATGTCGGGAGAATGGCATGGGGCTTTTCGATGCGCATATCTATCGGATATACCGCTGCTATAATGACCCGACTATCGGATGCATCTTGAAGTATAATGGCCTTAGTTGATTCTTTATTTCGGAACAGATTTTGTTTTAGCAAACAGGAGCAGAAAATATGCTGACATCAAAAGATATATTTGCTTTTCTGGAAAAAAGCGGGATCCGCCATGATGATAAAGTGACGGTGCATGCGTCGCTGCGCGCTATCGGGCCCATTAAGGGCGGCGCGGACGGACTTATCGACGCGATGCGCGACTACCTCAGTGAGGGGCTGCTGATCATCCCGACACACACCTGGGACGAAGTGGGACGGTCCCATCCTTTCTACGATGTGAAGACCTCTGTCCCTTGCATAGGAACCCTTGCCAAGGTCGCGGCTTTCCGCGCGGATGGCGTGCGTTCTCTGCATCCGACCCACTCCGTCACCGTGTTCGGCAAGGGCGCCGCGGAATTTGTTAAGGGCGAGGAACGCTGTGCTTCCCCCGCTCCCGTCATCTCCTGCCTGAGCCGTCTCTACGAAGAACACGGAAAGGTCCTTCTGATCGGTGTCGGTCATGAGCGGAATACCTATCTTCACTCCGTCGACGAGAGGCTCGGTCTCCCCGACCGCCTGAATCCGGATCCGTTTGTCATCACGATCCGGGACTACGACAGAAACCTTCTGGAAACGCCGCCTTTCCACACGCACTTCACCGCCGCTTCAGACCAGTGCGTCTCCGAATACTATCCGAACTATAAGGAAGCCTTCGAGTACACCGGCTGCGTTAAGTACGGCAATCTCGGCGACGCGCTCGTTTATGTCTGCGACTGCGTGGGCATGACCGACACTGTCAGGATGCTCTTTGAGCGGGCGGATCACGACCTTTGTATCCGTTCCGAGAAGATCCCGGAAGAATACTATCGCTCCTGAAACCGTGCTATACTGAAAGTATATTGAACGTATTGGCCTACGACCGTCTCTGACGGGAGAGCACAAACGAGGTGGCCCGTATGAAGAAGCAATTTCCGGCGCTCTTTCTCGCAACGATACTGGTATGCAGTATCGCTCTGACAGGCTGCAAGAAAAACAAGGAAACAGAAACAGAGACAGAGTCAGAAACCAGTCTCTCCGTTATTATTCCCGGAGATACATACACGAGCTTTCTGGCGGATCAGTCCTTCTATGTGATGCGCATCGGTGATGACTATGTACGTCTCCCCGGCACGGGCTATACGGTAATGGCTGACGAGGACGGAGAGCTCCCGGATCTTGAGGACGGAGAGTTCGCCTACATCACGGCTGACTTGAAAGACGTCTACAACGATTTCGGCTTTATTCCCTCTCACACGTATTACATCACTTCCATCTCCTCTGAAGAGTATCTGAGTTACGACGAAATCGTCGAACGCTGTGATATCCCGGAATTAGGAACCACCGAAATGTACAGTCTCTTTCAATATACGAAGGGCGATCAACTGTATCTTCTCGTACTGCACGGCAATGTCTTCGCATATACGGACGATGGCCTTTTTGCAGAATACGTGCGCCCCAACCGCGGCGATCCCTTCGTGCCGTTTTTGAATGATATTGGGGAATAAAGCAGGACTTTCGTTTCCCTTCCTGGACAACAGGTATAAGCGCAAATAAAACAACCACCCTATATGGATTGGCGTCCTAGGGTGGTTTTATAATCTAACTAGGCAACCGTCCTTGCGGACTGTGCTTTCTTATGTACATTCTAACATCGACCCTTAACACAGTCAATCAAGCATCGTATTCAATCTTTCGTTTTGATCCCTTGCCGGAAGGCCCTTCCCGAAAGCCTATCTGATACCCAAAAAACTCTTCTGACCCTGTTGACAAAATATGTAACGTGTTACATAATATCGGTAACATGTTACATATCGGCCGAACTTTGCAACATGACAGAAAGGAAAACCTATGAATTACAACGACATCTCTGCCAACCAATTCGTCGCTTTTCCCGACATGCCTCCGGGACAATTCCTCCTTGGCATCCTGAGCGCCTTTGACAACCGCTTTCAGGCGGTCGCGGACGGGTTTTTCAAGGAGATCACCTGGAAGCAGTTCTTCGCGATCATCTGTCTTCGGATCCTCCCTTCTCCTCCGACGATCAATGAACTTTCGGAGCTTATGGGAAGTTCGCACCAGAACGTCAAGCAGATCCTGCTGAAGCTTGAAAAGAAAGGCTTCATCGAGATCTTCCCGGACGAGAAGGACAGAAGAAAACAGCGGATCCGCATCAGCAAGCAGGGCGGGAAGTTCTGCGAAGAGCATGATCCGGAGAGCGTCCGCCTGATGGGACTTCTATTCCGTGGAATCTCGGATAAGGAGTTTGAGACAGCGATCGGGGTAATCGGGAAAATGGAACAGAATCTCAAAGAGATGCAGAACACGGAGACATGATATGAGAAACATTATCGTATACACATCACAGACAGGATTTACCGAGAAGTACATGAAGATGCTCGGTGAGAGAATCAACGGAGAAGTCATCACGCTGAAGGACGCGAAGAAGAAGCCGGACAGTTTCTTCTCGGACGCGGACAGCATCGTCTATGCAGGCTGGCTCATGGCCGGAAAGGTCACCGGAAGTGACTGGATGATCAAGCACCTTCCCGCTTTTTCGGGAAAGAAACTTGCGATCTGCTGCGTGGGCGGAAGTCCATCGGATGCACCCGATGTGACCTATGCCATGGACAAGCTCTTAAGCGAGGAGAACCGCAAGATCGTTTCGGCTTTCTATATGCCGGGCGGGATGAACTATGACCGGATGAGCGGGCCTTCCCGTCTCGCCATGAAGGCATTCGCCTCTATGCTGAAGAAGCGAAAGAATCAGACCGAAGATCAGAAGAAAATGGCGGAGATGATCGCTCATAACTACGATATCTCCGATCCGAAATATCTCGATCCGGTCGTCGCCTTTATCGAGGGCTGACCGATAAGAATAGAAGATAATACGGAAACTTTTAGGGGAAGCGATCTGACGGATCACTCCCCTTTTTTGCAATTCACCACAGAAGAGATGCATCTCACCACACCTGTCACGCCATGTCAATTTTCCCGTGTTACTATCACATCATGACAACACGATGAGGAGAATAATGACATGCGCAAAAGAGATTTCCTGAGTCTTCTTCTTGTAGGATCGCTGACCATCGCATCTTCCAGATGCGTCAAGGTCGAGAGTATCAAGACCGTTCCCCAGGCTGAGACGACAGTCACGGCACCCAGCGAGGTCCGTCCTCAGGATGACTATTACTACTACATCAATCAAGACAGCGTGGAGGGCGCGACCTTTCAGTACGGCACCAGCACGGCGGCCAATGCCTTTGACGAATTGATCATACAGAACCAGGTCAAGGATATCATCCGCGAAGTCGTCCGGGGATCGGACTACGAGGAAGGCTCGGAAGAAGATATCATCAAGAAAGCCTATCAGGCGTATATGGACTACCATTTCGACAGTTCTTCTGCCCCGCAGGATCTCGTGGATCTTCTGAACCGCATCGATTCCGTCTCTTCCGTCGAAGAACTGATGGAGATCGACGCCATACTGGTCCGGGACTATGCACTCGACGGCATCCTGAACTTCTTCGTTACCAATGACGAGCACCGTGCCGGAAAGGAGATCCTGAAGTTCCACCAGATCCAGTCGGTACTGGTGGCAGAATTTACCGAGGTCCGGGAGAGCGATGCCGCGCTTACTGATCTGAAACAGGGCGGGCTTCTGATCTCCCGTGCCATGGGGCATGAAGCAGAGGCGGCGGAAGCTTCCGGAAATGCGATCGCCTATCTGGCCCTGGACATCTACGAGGGTACGGATCCTGTCGCACTGGACGATCCCTTCGGGCATGCCGTGAGTGAAGACTGGACCGCAGAAAAGGCCTACGCGAACTTCTCTTCTTTCGATCTGGAAAAATATCTCTCCGCTTCCGGACTGGATACCTCTTCTATCGAGTTTTTCAACATCACAGACCCGCGGCAGTTTGAGAAACTGGGAAGTCTCTTCACTGAAGAGAATCTTCTGGGCCTGAAGATCTGGGAGATGGGACGGATCTTCACGAAATACAGACGTTTCCTGGTTTCCGAATCTTCCTACGAAGAACTCATCGGATTTGTCCAGTTGGATTACGTACCAAAGGAGGAGCAGGTACTAAAAGAAATCATGGAAGTCTTCTACGAAGAGACCGATCCTCTCTATGTGGAGCGCTACTATACCGACGAGACGGATACGGCTCTAATCTCCATGTGTGACGACATCAAGGGCGGCTATGCGAAGCTGATCTCGGAAGCCACTTGGCTATCGGAGCCGACCCGCGACGAACTTCTAAGAAAGCTCGACAACATTACCTATGTCACCGGCAAAGATGTAAAGAGACATAACAACGCCGACTTCAAAGACATCTTCGGCGGAAACTACTACGAGCTCTACCGCAACTACCTGACTCTTCTCAAGCAGAAGTCTTTCCGGAATCTCACCGAGCCTTCAGCGGAAGATCCCGTCAGCATGCCGATGCAGATGTTCAACGCCCAGTATGCCCCCTGCAGGAACCACATCACGATCACGGTCGCCGTTACCAATGCTCCGTTCTTTGATAGTAACGCGGACTACTTTACGAACCTCGGCGGTCTTGGGTTCATCATCGCCCATGAGATGGGACATGCCTTCGACAGTGACTGCATCCTCTACGACAGTAACGGCGTCTACGATCCTTCGTGGGTCCCGCAGGAAGATATGGAGGCGCTCGTTAAGCGAAACGAAGAGGCCGCATCCTACTTCGAGAAGAATTTCACGATATTCGGTCTTTATCACGTCGACGGGAAGGCGACGCTTGGCGAGAACTACGCCGATCTCGGCGCCATGGAGTGTATCTCCTCGCTGGCCCGCTCTGACGAAGATCTGGAGAGGCTCTTTAGAAACTTCGCGAAGTGCTGGTGCTGCATGAAGACAGATACGGCGATCATCGATCAGATCGCGTACGATGTCCACAGCCCGGAAGTCATCCGCGTCAACGCGATCCTATCCACTCTCCCTGCATTCATCGAAGTTTACGATGTGCAGGAAGGCGACGGGATGTATATTCCTCCGAAGAACCGGATCTCCAGATGGCACTAAAGGAGGTGAAGCAAGATGTTACTTATTCTGAAAAACTCATTTAAAAACATGTTCGGCAAGCCCTTGCGGACGATCCTGATCGTTCTTGCGATCTTCACCTGCTCCCTTTGTGCCTACTTCTGCTTCGATATCGGAAGCACGATCGAGGATCTCGCCTCGATGCTGATCGGTCATATCTCTTCTGCCGATATCTCCGTAAGCTCGGGAGGGATGGACCTGGCGGATATCTCTTCGGTTCTCCCGGAAGCCGATGTACTTAAGATGAACATGAACTCCGAGACCGTTTACTCCCCGATCCAGGGAGAATATAACTATGTGACGACCGTCGTGCTTCAGATCTACGGCATGGACATGGATATGGGGGCCAAACTCGGCTTCCTCAAAGATCTTCGTGTCGGACGGGGCGAGATTCTTCTGAGCGAATCTTTTGCCGAGAAGAACGGGTATAAGGCCGGCGATACGATCACTCTTCATGACCGGAGCTATCTCGAAGTAAACCTCAAGATCGCCGGCGTGATCCCGAAGAATACACAGAACATCCTTCTTAAGGAAAATGCCGCCATCGTCGACTTTGAGACAGGCACGCTTCTGTCGTGCGGATACGCCTCCGTCGACGAAGTACAGATCGACCTCAAAGACGACAGTAAGCTCGACGAAGCGATGGGCGCGATCAAAGAGCGCTACCCGGATGCGACGGTCTCGCAGATGGCCCTGAACGAAGCTTCCCTGGCCGCGCTTGAGGAACTGCAGGGTTTCCTCTATCTGATCTTCGCCATACTGTTCCTT
The DNA here is from genome assembly GCA_017617995.1 of Clostridiales bacterium. Taxonomy (GTDB): domain Bacteria; phylum Bacillota; class Clostridia; order Saccharofermentanales; family Saccharofermentanaceae; genus Scatonaster. The sequence continues at coordinate 216,676 of JAFZVE010000049.1, read as the reverse complement.
CTTGTGATCTTTGTTACGGCGTCGGTCAGTAATCGTATCGTCAGTGAGCGGATGTCCTTCATCGGGACACTTCGCAGTCTCGGTATGAGCTCGGCCAAGACCGGCCGTATCCTGATCCTCGAGAATGCCCTCTATGCGCTTCTCGGAAGTATCCCGGCAACGATCGTCTATGTGCTCTTCCGCCCTGCGCTTCTTGCCTCGCTGATCACGGTGCAGAACGAAAGCGGCGAAGCTCTGAGCGTCTCTTTCCCGCCTCTTTCGATATGGCTTCCTGTCGGGATCATCCTCGGTGCCGTCGTGATCGAGTGTCTCATCCCGCTGCGTGCGATCCTTCGTGCCCTGCGGACATCCATCCGCGACATCATCTTCGATAACCGCGATACCAAATACCGCTTCAGCCGGGTCCTCACGGTGCTGGGACTTCTTTGCCTCGGCGTTGCCGTGATCGCCTTCTTCAGTAGAACATCTCTTCCCGGTGCGACCGCCTGCCTGATCTTCTCGGTCATGGCTCTGGCCTTCCTCTTCCCGTGGATCCTGAAAGGCTTCTCTTCCCTGACCCGGAAGTTCTCCGACCGGACCGGCCGGGCCGCCTGGTCACTCGCTTCCGTGGAGACGATCTCCCGAAAGAGCACGGTCGGAAGCGGTGTGCTTCTTGCCACTGCCTCGGCGATGTGTGTGATCATCGTCTCGATCGCCGGTTCCATGTCGGCGTCGATGGAAAAGACGGACTTCGCCTGTGACGCGATTCTCACCTGCTCCCGGGCAGAGAAATACTACTCGTATGTAGATCGTCTCGACGGCGTGACCGAGACGGAGCGGGTCTACTCGTCCCTCGAGGAGATCGTAGTAGGGCAGGACACGATCCAGGCAGCTCTCATCGGGTATCCCGACGGAGGGTATCACCTCTATACCGCGTACGAAGGTCTTCCGTCCTCGATCGAAGACGGGACAATCCTGATCGACAGCCGGTATGCCGGGAAGAACAATATACAGGCCGGCGACGTGATCTCACTCACGACAAGACCAGATGGTCTTCTTCCGATCACGAGGGAATATAAGGTCGCGGGAATCGTGGCTCCTTCTGAGCTCGAAGGCGGAAGTGCCACCATCTTCTTCTCGGAAAATGAATATCTGGCGCTCTTTAAGGATTTCCCCTACTATATCCTGATCCGCTGTGAAGATCCGCTAAAGACAGTATCGACGATCCGCACCTATGGGAAGGGCACGTATCTTTCGATCCGGACCTTGGCCGAAGAACAGGAGGATGTAAAGGCGTCAAGTGCACAGTTTACTGCCATCATGGGCGCCCTGATCACGCTTGCCATCGGCATGACCTGCATCGGAACGATCAGTAACCAGCTCATCGGTTTCGTCGGAAGAAAGAAAGAGTGTGCGGTTCTCCTGTCGACTGCCATGAGCAGGAAGAAACTGTCCGGCATTCTTCTTAAGGAAGTGCTGCTCACTTCTCTGGCCGCCGCTGGCTCCGGCTGTCTTCTCGGTCATGTCCTGACACACATCATCGGTGAGGCCGTCGATAACGCAGCCAGCATCGGCATCCTGATCCGGGCAGATATCGGACGAACGTTCCTGTTCTTCCTTCTTCTTACCCTGATCTTCACGCTTACCGTTCTCTTCCCGATACGAAGTCTGCGGAAAATGAAAATAGCCGAACAGCTCAAGTATGAATAATCTCGGAGGATAAATATATGAACACGATCATTGAAGTCAATAATGTAAGTAAGACATTCGGTAAAGGCGGCAATCTCAACCGCGTCCTCGAAGACGCATGCATGTACGTCGCAGAAGGAGAATTCGTCTCTCTGATGGGTGCGAGCGGCTCCGGCAAATCCACTCTCCTTTACCTGATCGGCGGTCTCGACCGGACCTTTACAGGAAACATCTCTCTCGTCGGGGAAGACATCGGAAGACTGAATGACGCACGGCTCTCCAAGCTCCGTCTCGATAACCTCGGCTTTATCTTCCAGTTTTATAATCTCGTCATGAATCTCAATGTCGATGACAACATCCTTCTGCCGCTTGTGATCAACGGCAGGAAGAAGTCGGAACTGAAGAAAGATCTCGACGAGATCCTGGAGATCACCGGACTTACCGACAAGCGCAGGGCGATGCCCTCGACGCTTTCCGGCGGTCAGCAGCAGCGTGTCGCGATCGCCCGTGCCGTACTCGGAAGCCCGAAGGTCATCCTCGCCGATGAGCCGACGGGAAATCTCGATTCCAAATCTAGTAGAGAGATCATGGAGCTCTTCGCCCGTCTCAATCAGGAGAAGGGGCTCACCATCCTTCAGGTCACCCACTCTTCCGAGTGTGCCTCTTATGGCACGCGGACGGTCGTGCTCGAGAATGGAAAGACAATAGGATAAGTGGTACACTGAAAATACCAATTCCCGGGGAGGTAGTAGACAGCCATGCGGATCGCCATCGTCGATGATGAGACTTGTTTCCGGCAAGCGATTGCCGATCAGATCTCCTCGCTCTACGGGCGCGAGAACGTGAGCTGTTTCCTCTTTTCCGATGGAAAAGAACTGGTCAGAAGCTTCGAGAATGGTTTCCATCTCGATGCGATCTTTCTTGATATCGAGATGCGGGAACTCGACGGGATGAGTACGGCCCGCGTCATACGGGAACACTCGAAGGATATCCCGATCATCTTCACGACGAGCCACACCGAGATGGCGATGGAAGGCTACGAAGTCGATGCTTTCCGCTTCCTCGGAAAACCGATCGATACTGAAAAACTTAGAAAGACGCTCGAAGATCTGGAGAAGAAGCTCAAGGTCGAGGAGAAGATCCTCCTTCGGCAGAACGGCGAGGAACGGATCTTCCCCGTGAAGGATCTGATCTATGCGGAGGCCGCCAACAACTCTGTTCGTTTCGTATTCCCGGACACTTCGGTAGAGCAGCGCATGAAGTTCTCGGAAGCAGTTTGCCTGATCGACAGTCTTTCTTCCGGCTTTGCCAAGATCCACCGCTCTTACTATATCAGTCTCGGTCATGTAAGTAAGATGGGAACATCTGAAGTCCTGATGGATAACCACGATACACTTCCCATCGCCAGAGGCATGGCCGCGGACCTGAAAAAGAAACTCTTCGATTACATAAGGAGTAACGGGAGATGACATACGCATACCGGACCATTCTCTTTATGCTGCCTATTCTGGTATCGGCACCGCTCACCGTGTACTTCATCGACGGTGTGCTGAAGTATAAGTTCCAAAACCGGAAGATCGTCTATCTTTCCGCCTTTCTCTTCTCCATAACCGCGGCGGTCATTACCTGGATCATCAGTTCCGACGGAAACGGAAACATCGTCCGTGCCTATGCCTACGACACCACGGAGACAGTGAAGATGGTCTTCGTCCTTCTGCTGATGCTTCTCAACATGAAGTGCAAGCTCTGGAAGAAACTTGTCGTATGTCTTCTGACCGATATATTGTTTAGTGTTTTTGCCACGTTTTTCCCCAGCCTCCGGGATATTCTGTTCTTCTCCCTGGAAATCATGGATCGGAATGCCAGGATAATCGTTTTTCTTCTTCTGGAGGTCCTGATCCTCCTTTTCGAGTTCTCTATCTTCGTCCTGATCGACCATATCCGGAAGAGATACGACGATACGCCGCTGCCCATACACTTTCTTCTGGGCCTGGTGCTTCTGGGTATCCTGAGTACCCTGTTCTTCTCACTTCTGGCAAATAACTTCGAGGCGGACTATGGCGAGTATTCCGACATGATGGACTTCTCCCGGCTCAACACCTTCCAGAAGAGCGAACTGGCCATCACGGCGCTTCTGGGACTGGTGGCCGTCATCGTGCTGTTCTATGTCCGCGCAGCCAGAAAAGAGCGCGATACCCTGAAGGAGATGAACCACATCAACGAAGATCTCATCTCTTCCCAGACGAAGTACTATGAGGCATCGGTCCGGGCAGATACAGAGATCCGGTCGATCCGGCATGACATGAATAATCACATCCAGCTCCTCCTTCTGCTTCTCGGAAACCAAGAGTATGACAAGATGCGCGACTATCTGAAGAATATGTCCGAGGATCTCCGGAGCACGGACATCTCCGCGCATACCGGGGATGTGATCGCTGATGCGATCATCTCGGCGAAGAAGAAGGAAGCGGAGGAAAAGGGCCTGATCCTGTCATCAAGCGGCGTGATCTCTTCGATCACGATTACGCCTCAGGACATGTGTAAGATGCTTGGTAATCTTCTCGACAATGCGATCGAGGCCGCCTCGGACGAAAAACTTCTGGATCTCGATCCGGATCTTCGGAGGATCCATCTTGAATTCCGAAAGACCGACAAGTTCTTCCTCATCAGTGTCACCAATCCCTGTTCCGGTCTTGTCAGGATCGAAGAGGGCGAGGAAGACGGCACTTCCGGGGATATCCTCATTGAAACGAGTAAGAAAGATCGGAAGAACCACGGCTTCGGTCTGAAGAATATCCGAAGCGCGGCCGCCAACTACGACGGCGAGTTCTCCGTCTCCTGTGACGAGAAACCATACGGATATGAATTTCGCGCGGAGGTTCTCTTCCCGGTCAGTATGTCATAGTTGTTAATTATTTGTTCATGTATGACTTATATAATGAATGTGTCCGGTGGCGAAGGACACTGATCAGGAAGGTAAAGCAGGAAAACAGATCATGAGGGATCTGCCATGAAGAAAAAGATCGCAGTATTTACGACCGGCTGGTGTACCGAGATCCTCAGCCAGTTTCTCAAGGGACTGATGACGGCCCTCTCCGAAGAGGAGGCCGATATCTTTCTGTTCCTCTGCTATTCCACCTTCACCGACACCCCTTCGCGCCAGCAGGGCGAGATGAATATCTTCACCCTCCCCGATCTAAGAGATTTCGACGGTGCGATCATCTTCGGAAGCGGTCTGGATTTCCAGGACCGGATCGACCAGATCGCGGAGAAGTGCCGGGAGGTCGGTATCCCACTGTTTCTCCAGGGCGCGCGAAGACCCGGTTTTACTTCCATCCTCTCGGATAATATCCAGGGCATGCGGGAGCTGGTCCGACACCTGCGGGAAGAGCATGATGTCAGGAAGATCATCTTCCTGGCAGGAAACAAAGATTCCTTCGACTCGGAGCAGAGGCTGATGGCCGTTCGCGATATTCTTCGGGAGAATCACTGTGAAGAGGATCTTCTCGATGTCTACTATACCAACTGGGAGATCGCGGCGGTGACCAATATCATCGACGAGATCTGTGCTGCGGGAAAACCGCTTCCGGATGCTTTTGTCTGTGCCAATGACGGTCTGGCCATGGAGGCCTGTATCACACTGAATCAGCACGGATACGATGTGCCCGGCGACATCATCGTTACCGGCTACGATTATATCGATGACAGTAAGATCTTCGATCCCGCCATCGCGACGATAGACCAGTGCTTCGATAAGCTCGGTGAAGCCACTGCTCTCCTGTGGAAGGCCTACCTTTCCGGAGATACCCGTACCCGCGACGAAGTGATCCCCTGCCGGTTCGTCCCCGGCGAGAGCTGCCGCTGCTTCGACTTCCGCGACAGCGATCAGATCCGAAGAAAAATGGGACGGGAAGCATATAAGAAGCGCGGTACGACTACTTACTTCAACCGTAAGCTCGACAACATCGACTCTGCGGTCCGGTCGTGCCTGACCTACGAAGAATTTAAGGCCAAGCTGCAGCATCTCCTTCTCGAAAATCACGCACAGGAAGGCGACTCCTTCCATGTGATCCTCGAGCCGAATTTTAGCCTGTCTATCTATGACAGTGCGGTGAAGCTCCTCACCGAAGGATACAGCAAATATATGGAGGTGCTGTATTCTACCGAGGACGGTGTGCTCTTCGATGGTGAGCGGATCGAGTCTTCTGACCTGATCCCCGGGTATCGCCCGGACGGAGAGAACCACCTGTATGTTTTCCTGCCGCTTCACGAGGAGGAGTCCACATACGGGTATCTGGTCTTCCGCGACTGCATCGACAAGATCGAAAACCGTTTCCTGCACACCTACGAGAACCGCATGGGGCTGGTGTTCGAGAAGTTCCACCGCGCCCTCACGCTGGATCTGACGAACAAGCGTCTCCTGAATCTGATGCACCGTGATGCCCTCACCCATGTCAATAACCGTGTGGCCTATGAAGATAAAGAGAACTACCTGCAGGCACAGATCATCTCCGATCCGGATTTCCGCTTCGCCATCGCGATGTTCGACGTCAATAACCTCAAGCTCATCAACGACTCGGGCGGACACGAAGCCGGAGACGAATACCTCGTCCGCGCCTGCCGCCTGATCTGCAATGTCTTCAAGCACAGTCCCGTCTACCGCATCGGCGGAGATGAATTTGTCGCCGTGCTTTCCGGAGAGGACTACGAAAACCGGGACGCACTCATGGCCCGGATCAACGAACTGATGAGTCCTTATAGGGATACGCTCCCGCTTCCCGAGGATTATGTATCCATCGCCTGCGGTCTTTCCGTCTTCGATCCTGCGAAGGACAGTTCCGCCGCGGACGTTGCCAAGCGCGCCGACGAAGCGATGTACCGGGACAAGTCGGCAAAGAAGAAAGGTTGATCCGGCAAAGAGGGGATCCGGCAGGGAGAAGGTAAAGCAGGGCATCTCCGGACGAAGGCCGCAACGTTCACGCTTTACCGGCCTCTATTACTGTCCCGTCGTGGTTTTTTTCAACGCTATGAGGCGATAGTATTAAATCATAAGAAATAGCATTCACAGGTATCATCATTCCCGAAAATGGTGATACAATAGACACAGTATGTACCACATACGTTAAGGAGAGTTCCTGTCGGGGCAGGAATTTGGGGAGAATGGAAGAAAAAAAGCTTAAGATCTGCTTCGTCGGTTCATCCGGCGGGCACTTGAATTTTTTGTATCAATTGAAGCCGTTCTGGGAGGATAAGGAACGCTTCTGGGCAACATTTGACAAGGAAGACTCAAGAAGTCTTCTCGATGGCGAGCGCCTCTATCCCGTCTATTTCCCATCGAACAGAAGCCTTAGGGCTCTGATCATCAACTCCAGAAGAGCCAGGAAGATCCTCCGGGAAGAAAAGCCGGATCTGATCATCTCTGCGGGCGCCGCGCCGGCGGTGCCCTTCTTCTTCATCGGTAAGCGGATGGGAATCAAGACGGTCTATATCGAGCCTTTCGACCGGATCGACAAGGGGTCTCTGACCGGCCGGCTCTGCTACAGGAAGGCCGATGTTTTCGTCGTACAGTTGGAGCAGATGAAGAAGGTCTTTCCGAAGGCCGTTAATCTGGGGAGTATTTTCTGATCATGATATTCGTGACAGTCGGGACACACGAGCAGTCCTTCGAGAGACTGACGAACTATATGGACAGATGGGCCGGGGAACATGACGAAGAGGTCGTCATACAGCTCGGCTATACCAAGAAAGAGCCGGTGAACTGCCGGTTCTTTACGATGGTCAGCCACAACGAATATCTCCGGTTTTTAAACGAAGCGCGTATCGTGATCACGCACGGCGGACCGTGCTGCTTCACAGAGGTCTTAAAGTCCGGAAAAATCCCGATCGTCGTTCCCCGGAAGTGGAAGTACACCGAGCATATCGATGACCACCAGACCGTGATCTGCCGAAAATACGAGAAGAAATACGGGAACATCATCCTGGTCGAGAACATAAGAACGCTCGGCAAGTGTATCGAGAACTACGATACGCTCACCAAAGACATGACCAAGGGCTGCAAGGAGTCGAACAACGAGCATTTCTGCCAGGAGTTGTCCGGCATCGTGGACAAGCTCTTCTCCGAAGGGGAATGACCATGACCGAAAACCCGAGCCTGTCGATCGTGATCCCTGTTTTTAATGTCGAGAAATATCTCCCCCGCTGTATGGAGACGCTGCTGGCGACACCCGGGATCGGGGACGTCGAAATCGTTCTGATCGATGACGGATCGGCGGACGCTTCTGCGGCACTTGTCGACAAATACGCATCTGAACATGACCATATCGTAGCTTTCCATAAGGAAAACGAAGGACCGGCCGCGGCGAGAAACTACGGCATCTCCAAGGCTTCCGGAAAGTATATCTTCTTTTGTGATTCCGATGACGAAGTCGTGCCGGAACTTCTCGGGCGTATCGTGAAGATGACGAAGAACTCCGACTGTGATCTTTTCCTGTGGGACGCGGACATCCTCATCGAGACGGGCGGGATCCTCCAGAAGAGAAAGACCGGATACTACTCCCACTACGGCCTTCCGAAAGTCGAGAAGACCTATACGGGAAGAGACATCCTCGAGCTTCTTCTCCGAAACGGAGGCGGATTCGTCGCGACGGTGTGGCTCGGCGCATATAAGAAATCCTTCCTTCTCGAGAACGATCTTCTCTTCGAAAAGGGCCTCATCCACGAAGATGAATTCTGGGTACCGCAGGTCTTCCTGAAGGCCTCTGCCGTTCACTATATCCCCGAGAAGATCTACCGCTACCGGATGCATAAAGGATCGATCATGCACCCCGTGACGCGCGACCGCTCCGAGCATGTCGCCTCCCTCATGAAGATCTACCCTTCTCTTTATGGCTACTACGACGAGACCCTCGCCGGCGATCCCCTTCTTCCCCTGATCAAGGAGAACCTGACGACACGCTACCTTCATATGATCTATAAGTTCCGGATCTGTAAATACGGATACGGGAAGCAGATCGATAAGAAACTCCTGTGGAGCACGTCGCGAAGACTCCGCCAGAAAGTCATGGCGCTGGGGCTGTATGTGTATGCGAGGTAAAGTTTCCGCCTGTGGCGGCATTCGCCGGGCACATGATAAAAACGTGTGGCGCGCAAATCGCGCCACTTGCGCTATACTAGAAGAAGAAGGAAACTAGGAAGAGAGACAGGTTCATGAAGGCCCGCACGAAGGACAGATTAAAGAAGATCATCCCCCATCCCCTCTGGAAGCTGATGGTCGGCACACTTCGCAAATTCATCTGGATCCGCTATAAGATCGCCGCGCTACGTTACGGCCGCGAGATGAGTATGTACTGTCCCTGCTGCCGCACACGCCTTCATACATTTGTTCAGGGCGACTATCTCGAGCGTCCGAAATTCTACGACGTCAAACTCTTCGAGGGCGTCCGTCAGGACATCCTCTGCCCGGTCTGCGGGGCGCTTCCCCGTCACCGTATCCTTGCCGATTACCTCAATAAGAATATGGACATCATCTCCGGGAAGAATGTACTCTACTTCGCTCCCGAGAGATCCATGAAGTCCTGGCTTCGCAAGAAACACGTCAAGTTCACGACGGCGGATCTCAATGATCCGGATGCGCAGCTGAAACTTGATATCCAGGCCACGGGGCTTCCCGCTTCTTCATACGACATCGTCATCGCCAACCACGTGCTCGAGCATGTGGGCGACTATAAACTGGCCCTCGCCGAGATCCGGCGCATCCTCCGCCCCGACGGCATCCTCCTCTGCTCCTTTCCGATAAGCATGGACGTCGAACTCGTCGACGAGGATCCGCGCGTCGTTACCGGGGACCACCGTCTCCGCCGTTTCGGTCAGAGCGACCACGTCCGTCTCTTCGGAAGAGACGCCGGTAAGCTCATCGAAGAGGCCGGTTATGAGGTGAGAACGATCGAAGGATGCCGTGCTCCGTCGGAGATTTTACCCGTAACCGGGCCTTCGAGATACGATGTAGACCGCATCTTCCAGTGCCGGTCATGGAAGGCGTGAAACGATGACGGCTGTAGGAGATGTAACAGTGTTACAGGATGCCGGAGCGCAGGACGAGGCGACGAAATCGTCCGGATCCGGGCACGTCGTTCCCCTCTCGATCGTCGTTCCGATCTATAACGTCGAAGCGTATCTTCCGAGATGCCTCGACTCCCTTCTTTCCACTTCCGGGATCACCTCCTGCGAGATCCTTCTCATCGATGACGGTTCCACGGACGGCTCCGGGGAAATCGCTTCCACTTATGCCGAGAAGTCGGAAAATATCTTCTACTTCCGAAAAGAAAACGGCGGCCTTTCGGACGCAAGAAACTTCGGACTTCGGAAAGCCACCGGCAAATACGTCTTCTTCTGTGACTCGGACGACATGGTGAAGCCGGAAGGATTTGCCAAGGTCATCGCGGCCGCAGATGTTCTGGACAAGGACGTGCTTCTCTGGAACGGGATTACCATAAATGAGAACGACGAAGAAATAAACACCGGATTGGATATCATCCTCACCCACGCCGGTTTAGAGAAAAGTAATGGATCGGGCGTGCGCGGAAAAGGCCTCCCTGCCGTTCTTTCCGGCACCGAGGCGATGGTGCGGCAGATAAGGGATCATAACAAGATCGCGATGACCGCATGGCTTCGGGCCTGCAGGCGGGAATTCCTTCTAAAGAATGACCTTCTCTTCCAGACCGGGCTTCTTCACGAAGATGAGCTCTGGACACCGAAGGTCATGACGGCCGCATCGGATATCGAGTTTATCCCCGAAAACGTATACTGCTACAGGATCCGAGGAAACTCGATCATGAGCGGAAGAGCCGGAAATACAGAGAAACATGCGCAGGATCTGACATATATCCTGAATACTCTTTACGAGCATTACCGCAGCCACGTCGATCAGAAGGATCGTCTCAAGGTCCTCCTCGGAAACTGGGCCGATACGTATCTCTGGGTCATCTCCTCCTACGGGGTCGGAAGATACGGCTACAGGAAGGATGTCCCACGACGGAAAATCGCGGCCTCCTGCAGAAGGATCCGTTCCCGGATAAAAGCATGGATCCTCCTTCTGGGAGGCGTGAAGTTATACTGCAGGATCTGTTCCTTCTGATTCCGGTTTCTTCACGGACAGGATGGACTCGACCGAAGCGATTATCTTCTTTCGAAGCACGATACCGAGGATAAGAAGAAGTACGATCAGGCCGTAGCGGAGGATATTCTTCCGGTATGTCAGTATCAGCAGAAATCCCATAGCCAGGAATACGGATGTGATCTTAAGGAGGGTCCCCGTCTTATACGGCATGACGCCGTCGCAGTTCTCCCTACAGACTTTCTGCATGAAGAGATAGTGCAGGACCGCATATACCATGTAACAGATCAGCGTTGTGTATCCCGCCGCGATGAAGCCGAAACACGGGATCGCGACAAGGTTCAAAAGTACATTTAATAGTGCACCGATCACGCTGGCCAACATGACGAAAAGTGTCTTTTCATAATAGAAAGCAAACTTCGCGAAAAGATCATAACTGAACATGAAGTACACGCTCATCGCAACCGGCGGGATGACCCAGATCGCCGCCGCATACTGAGGCGGGGCAAAGATGCGCACGATCTCCGGCGCGAAAAGGATCAGGAAAAGATTCACCACGGCGATGATGAGAAGCGACGTGTAAGCGACTTTTCCGAGATCGCGGATATTCTTCGACTTGATCTTCTTATAGATCCACGGGCTGATCGTCTGCATCAGGGAGGTGTTAAAGAGCGTCATGATCAGCGCGACCGAGTACGCGAGGTTATAGACGCCGGCGTCGCCCGAGCCGGTGATGTTCTCGATCATGATGCGGTCGGCGCCGCTTAGTATCGTGGCGGAAAGATAGTGCGGAATGAGCGGGAGATTAAACGCCAGCGCGTACCACCAGAATTTCTTCGAGTAGAAGGACTGCCCGCGCCTGATCTGCATGAGGAAAAGGACCGAGCAGAAAAGAAGTTCCACGATCACGATGCTTAAGATGCGCGCCGTGACTTTATCGTCGGAGAGGATCACGAAGATGACGCCGAGTGTGGGCTTTAAGACCGCCATGATCAGGGAGAAAACGACGATCGCTTTATAGCGGAATTCGACACGCTGCTCCTCGGCCCAGAAGCTGAAGACCGCGGAAGTCCAGATGAGGAGCATCATGGAAAGCATCTGCATGGTGGACAGGTTGAAGAGGTTGTTAAAGAAGCCTCTAAAGAGCATGTAGATGCCGGTGTACAGGAGCGTCAGGACGAGAACGAGACCTTGCATCGAGGACGAGAAAACGGCGCGTTCTTTACTGAACTTGACGAGGCCCTGCGAATAGACGCCGGCGAAGAGATTCAGCGTCACAAATACACTGACGATGCCGAACCAGGAATAGAATACTCCGAACCGACCGTATTCTTCCGTGGTCATCAGGCGCGAGAAGATCGGGGTCGTGATGATGGAGATCCCTTTCTGGAGGAAGGCGCAGATCAGAAACCAGAAGGAGGCCTTCGCCTGGACAGATAACGATTTATACCGGTTCAGTATGCGTCCCAATTCTACCTTCTCCCCTCCTCGGCCATGTCAAGGAACTGCTCGAGACACCACAAGAGCCATTTCTGGTTTCCGCTGTATCCCGAGATGTCGATGTTATCGAGAAACTCCGGTCTTTCCGGCCCTTTCCAGTCCGCAAAATACTGATCGACCGGTCTCGGCATCGGAAGTTTCTCCGGGACAGGAAGTCCCGGGTATCTTAGATTAAAGAGTTCTCGGATCAGGTATTTCGACTCTCCGTTTCTTACGCGGTCGAGGTCGAGAGGCTCCGCCATCTTCAGGATCTCGTACGGGTCGGAATACGATAGTTCCGCTGCGTGAAATGCATTCTCGTACGAGCCGTAGCTTTCCTGTGCGGCCAGCGTCTCGAGGATCCTTACGAAGTCGATCCCGCTTTCGTCTTTTCTGTACTTCTCGAAAACGTACCGCACGCTCACCGGCTCGCGCAGTACGTCGAACGGATCGACATAGATGTAGCGCCTCAGGAATTCTTCGTATGTCCAGTCCTTCGAAAGGAGCTGATCCATCCCGCCGAATACGTAGTCACTCGCATCGCCGATGATCATGTTCTCGACGCCGTCTTTCTGCGCCTGCCGTGCGGCGATATAGATCTGCGGCTCGATCGAGTGGACCGGTCCGCCTTTCGATCTCATCACGGTGGGAAGTGCCGAAACGGTAGAGTCCCAGTCGATGTCGACATAGTGAAGGTTCATCCGGTTGATCTTCGCGAGCGACTCCGCTCTCTTCAGTTCTTCCTTCTGATATTCTCCGCCCAGGAAGCGGAATGTGTACGCATCGATCCCCGGAAGATACGAGGCGAGAATCCCGGAGTCCATGCCTCCGGAAAGAAGGATCCCGAGTTTCTTCCCGGTTCCTTTTAGTTCTTCGATCTGTTTACGGATCGCGTCATCGATCTCCTCGGCGGAGCGCACAAGCACACGTTTCTCTTCCGAAGGCATCTCGGGGTGTCTGTAGCGGTATTTCTCCGTGAAATCGACATCCGGTCTTTCGGTGTACCGGAGTGCGAGAAATGAACTCATGCTGAGGGCCAGATCAACCATATTATTCCTGATGCTCCTCCGGCTTCTCCTCTTCGGCCCGGGTCGCTTCCGTCTTTTCCGCTGCTTCCGGGAAGATCGGCTGCGAGGAGCCTTCGCTGATTGAACTGGTCCAGCCGCGCATCTGCTTCAGGGTACTCGTGATCTTCGTGGAAGAAATGCCGCGGGTATACGGGAAATAGACGATCCGGATCCCTGCTTTTTCGAATTCTTCTTCGTACGTCTTCCATTTATCTGTCTCGTACCAGTCGTCTCCGACAAAGAGAACGGTGGCGCCGAGTTTCTTACACGCACTGAGTTTATCCATGTCGTACTGCGGGACGGCCGCATCGACATAGCGGCAGGCACGAACGATTTCGATTCTGTCCTCGAAGGGGATCATGGCCTCTTTTCCCTTATACTGCATGAGCTCATCTACGGTGACGCCGACGACGAGCTTATCGCACATGCCCTTCGCATTTTTAAGAAGGTTCAGATGTCCGATATGAAAAAGATCAAATACGCCTGTTGTATAACCGATGACCATGTTGTTCTCCTCCGCTACATTTCCGTCTTCAGTGCTTCTTGCGTGGTGTTATAGTCCCATAAACTCTGCGAGCCGCTCGCAGGCTCGGCCGTCTTTGTACTTGTATAAGAAATCCAGAAGCTCTGTCCGTTTATTATAATACGGATCCTCGCCCGAGATAACATGTCCGAGGAAAGAGGTGAAGTCCTCCATCGTGTAGATCTTCTCGCCCGGCAGGAAATCCTCGTAGTTCTCCACGCTGAAGCCGCGGATGTACTCGTCGAGGTCGGAGAGGACAAACGCGATCGGGCGGTTCAGCAGCAGGTACTGGTAGGTCGCGGAGGAATAGTCGCTGATGCATGCATCCGCGCTGCGCATAAGACGATACAGATCGAGGTCAAGTGCTTTTACCGTATCCTTCGTGACGACCTTGATATTCGACATGTCGCGGATCTTCACGCGGGAGAGGTCCTGGATCGGGTGGATCTTGATGATCAGGAGTGCGCGCTTCTCCTGAAGGAACGAATTCAGTTCACGGTATGTCTCTTCCGTTTCGATGAGCGGGATGCCCAGCGGCTGCTCTGCCGCGCTGTCATTTCGGTGGATCACTTCGGACTCCCGGAAAGTCGGCATCCAGAGAAAGACCTTGTCGAAGGAGCCGGTGCCGAGTTTCGCGAGCTCGTCCGGGCCGTCCTGAAAGAGAAGATCGTTCGACGGGAAGCCGAGATACAGAAGCTCCGTCTTCTCCGGGATGGAGTAGTTCTCACGCACGTATGGGGCGTAGTTCTCGGACGAGGAGAGCACGTAGTCCACGTGATTCTGGATCACGAGAAAGCCCTTGACGTTCTTGAAGGTAATGCCCCCGTGCGTCAGGAAGAACTCCTTCTGGTCGGGGCGGACCTTCTGCGTCATGTAGTCATCCGCCGTGAAGATTTTCGCGACGCAGCGGTAGTAAGCCTTCATGAAGCTCGGGCGGTGGAGGCGGTAGCCCTTCACGTTCGGCGGGAGGTGCTTCGGGACCGGATTCTTAAGAAGCCAGACGATCTTATATTTCTCGTTATAGTGGTGGTCGATCAGGTAGTTATAGAAGGCGCCGCCGTTGCAGTCGAAGTCATCGTGGCTCTCCATGAGGATCACGTTCTTCAGCGGCCGTCTCTTCGTGAACAGGTGGATGACCTTGGCGAAAAAACCGTCGATCTTCCGGCGGTAGATCACGTCTATGATGTCTCGTAGTTTCCCCATCTGATGCTTCCTGTTCCCACGCTGATATGACGAATGTCTTCTTACTTTTTATCCTCCTACAATAATGCCGTAAAAGCACTTAAAAATCAATATTATCGGGAGGTCGTGAGGGCTCCTCTTCCCTTCGTCCGGTTCGTATCCGAAACCGAATTGGTATATAATTTGAAGTAAGAGATATCACGAACCACGAAGGGCTCTCTCTATGAAGCGAAACACGATCCGGAAAACCTGTATTTTTGTTCTGGCGGTAAGTTTTCTTACGGCCGGGCTCTTCGCGGGTTGCGGTTCCCTCACCGGGGGAAAGAGTGCGTCGAAGAATACGACAGCAAAAGATACGAAGGGACGGATGGAGGTCCGCGGATTTGACTGGGGCCCTGCCGTCGTAAAAGTGACTCTCGATGTGCCGGACTCTCCCCTTTCATCTGACCTTACCTCCGAGTCGGTCACGGTCACGGAAGAAAAAGCGGATGCTTCAGATTTTTACAGCGAGCCCCGGATTGTCACGGCCGTATATTATTCGGACGCGGACGGAAACCGGATCGAAAGCGCCGGTGACGTCTATCTTTCCATCGAACTTCAGATCGGTCCCGAAGAGGGGCTTCTCACCTACTACGACAACAAAACCTGCCTCGACAACTGGTACAAAGATTACCGTCTCATCGTCAAGATGCCGGACGGATCCGAGCTGGCCGTCGCGGGAGACCGGGTATTCCCGGAGATCGAAAACGCCTCGATAGAAAATGTTTTTACAGGAAGAGAAGGACACTCCTTCCGCTGCATCTCCTATGAGCCCGGAAACGCCTCCGCCGAAAACCTTCGTCCTCTGGTGATCTGGTTTCACGGCGGTGGAAGCGGTGGCACCGACCCCGTGCTCGCCATGTACGGGAATAGAATCACCGCGTTTCTTTCCGACGAATTCCAGAGCGTGATGGACGGTGCGTATGTGCTCGTGCCGGTGTGCCCGACATTCTGGAGCCAGTATGACGAGGAGGGGCACTGGAACGACAACGTCGGCCAGGACTCCATCTATCTCCACGATGTAAAAGAGCTCATCGATTCCTTCGTCGCGTCACACCACGTCGATCCGGACCGCATCCTGATCGGCGGCTGCTCAAACGGCGGATATATGGTCATGGACATGCTTCTCAATTATCCGGATTTCTTCTCCGCGGCCGTCCCGATCTGCGAGCTCTATGAGCCGGAAGCGGTCACGGATGCGCGGATCTCTGTCCTGAAGGATATCCCCATGTGGTTCATCTACTCCGACGACGATAAGACCGTTCCGCCGGAAGTGTATGAACGGCCGCTCATCGAGAAGCTCCGTGCCGCAGGCGCGAGCAACCTGCACGTCAGTGTGTACGAGGATGTGCACGACACGAGCGGGACGTATTTCTCGGGAAAGGACCCGTATGTGTACTACGGCCACTGGTCGTGGATCTATTTTCTAAATAACGATTGCCGCGACGGAGACTTGACGGTCTGGGAATGGATGGCCGCGCAATAGTGAACTTTATTGGTATGGGGAGACGATAGAACATGGTTCTTGAACAGATCAAAAAACTGACATACATCATTAACTCCGTGATCCTGTTTCTGGTGTTCGCGCTGATGGGATTTTTCTGGATCTCGGGAGCACGGGTCCTCGTGTGGTTCAGCATCCCGACCGCGGGCGTGTATCTTCTCGGCTATTACCTCATCCGCAAGGAAAACCTCGACCTCTATGTGCGCCTCGTCTACGGCTGGCTCACGCTCTACATGAGCCTCGCGACGATCTGTCTGGGGTATAGTTTCGGATTCCATCTCTACAGCATGTCGATGATCCCGATCATCTTCTACACAGAGTATATGGCGTACCAGCTGAAGACCCGCTCGATCAGCACGACCGGGTACTGTGCGCTCGTGATCGCGGCGTATCTCATCACCACGGGGTACTCGCTTTCCGCAAGTCCGGTGTATGAGACAGACTCACGGATCGCGGCTGTGTTCTGGATCACGAATTCCCTCGCGGTCCTGGGGTTCGTGACCTTCTATTCCCGCATCATGGTCAAGATGATCATCGCCTCGGACAAGCAGCTGACGGACCGCGCGAATGTCGACCGCCTCACACGCCTTTATAACCGTCACTACATGATGGAACGGCTGAAGGAAGCGTACGAAGATTCCGCCTCCTACAGCATCGCCATGATCGACATCGATAACTTCAAGGGCATCAACGATAAGTACGGCCACAGTGCCGGCGACGAGGTACTGAAGAAAGTCGCCGAAGCCATGACGGAGACCTGCCCGGGGAGCGTCGTTTCCCGATGGGGCGGCGAAGAGTTTCTGATCCTTACGAAGGATCCGGCCGGCACGGCGGACGGTGCGGCCGGTGAATATGGCGCAGACTCGGTGGACGCCCCTTCCCTGATCGAGAAACTCCGTGAAAAAGTGAGCAAGATGGTCATCGAATTTGAGGGGCAGAAGATCGCGGTCACGCTTACCGCGGGCATCGAGAAAAAGAGTCCGGATCTCACTGTCGACCGCTGGATCGATGCGGCTGACGAGAAGCTCTACTTCGGAAAGAACAACGGCAAGAACCGCGTGGTCACATAAGGCACGCGAGAAGGAATGAGACGACGTCTCGAGGACTAACTATGGAAAACGAACAGGAAATCAGAAAGAAAGTATTCCGCCGCGAGTCGAAGCGCTGTATCGCCATTATGGCGGTCGCGATTCTGGCGCTCGTGTTTATCTGGTCCTTCGTCTTCCGGGTGCCTGCCTCAGCGCGGATAGTGTTCCTCATTGTCACGATCCTTTTCACCGGATCCGTTGCAAATGCGATCTTTCTTCCGGGGCAGCATCTTTATCGGCTGAAGCGCTGGTCGCTCACGACAGGTGTAGTCACGGAAGTCGTCCTCGAAGATGAAGAAACGTATCCGCATACTGTCGCCAAGATCCGGTACGCCGCAGAAGACGGACACGACTATCTTTACTCACGCGACATCTCGAACTACGGAGACTGGAACAAGGACTGCGGTCCGGAAGTCGAGAAGATGCTGAAGGAAGATCAGACGAAGTACACGGGCGGGAAATTCCTCGTCTTCTATTCGCCGAAGAAACCGGATAAAGGTATCGTGATGTTAGAGGACTACATAAACGAAAAGAGCGAGAACCAATAACCTTCAAGAGGAAACATCGAAAAGTATAGGAGGAACCCATGCCGTTAGTTCGCATTGATCTCATAAAAGGAAAGAGCCCGGAGTATAAGAAGACACTTCTTACGTGCATTCACAATAGTCTCAAAGAGACACTTCAGATCGAGGATTGGGACCGGTTCCAGCGGATCGTGGAGATCGAGAAGGAAGATTTCGAGACCGCGCCCTTTAAGACCGAGAACTTCATGATCATCGAGATCACGCTCTTCCCCGGCCGCACAAAGGAGCAGAAGAAATCACTTATCGAGAACATGACTTCTTCCCTTTCCGAAGCGCTCGGTATCGCGCCCACGGACATCTTCATTGTCATAAACGAACCGGCGGATGAGAACTGGGGCTTAGGGGGAAAGCAGAGAGCGTAACGAGCCTTCTTTTCGCACATTCTTGAAGTATAATGTTTCCTGTATGTTGATAAGTAAAATCAAGAACAGGGAGAAACGAAACCATGATCGATACACTCAAAGATCGCTGTGACCTCTTGGTCCGAAACCGCGCCGCCATTTTGAAGAAATTCACTTTTCAGGAAAGCCTTCTGGGCATCGCTTCCGGGCTCATTTTCGTGATGGCGGAGCAGGAGGCAGATGTAGAGAAGATGGCCGAATGCCGGAAACTTCTTAAGAAAAGCACCCGTCCACTTTCGAATCTTCGGGCCAAGTCGGAGCTTGTCATGCTGAGCAAGATGTCTCTCGCAGCGGAGCCGGAAAAGTATCTAGACGATGTGCTGGATGTGTATAAGAAAGTCTGCCGCGGCATCCTTCTCGAGAACGCGTATATGGCGCTCGCGGCAATGCTGATCGTGGATCTCGGGCGGCAGGACGATGCGGAATCGATCGTTGCGAAGGCCGGCGAACTCACCAAGCGCCTCGAGCGTGTGCACCCGATCCTGACGTCAGACGAGGATACTTCCTACGTGATGCTCCTCGCCCTGACGGACCGGAGCGTCGATGATATCGTGTCGGACATTGATTCCGGCTACGGTTACCTGAAGAAGACCAAAAAACTGGGCGCGGACAAGAACGCCCTCTTCGAGCTCTGCGAGGTGCTGGCTGTTTCCTATGGAGATATGGAGGGAAAGTGCGACAAGGCCGTCCGGATCGTGCGAGCGCTGAAAGCGCGCGGAGCTGATTTCGGTGGTGGGCAGGAGTTCTCTTCACTGGGCGCGCTTGTTGATCTTGATATGGATGCGGATGCGGTGGCCGAGGAGATCCTCGATGCCGAGGCGTATCTCCGTGCGGAAAAGGGCTGGGGCGATAGCAGCGTGGACCGCAAGAAGCGCATGATGTATGCTTCTTTGCTTCTGGCTGACGTCTGCGGCCGCGACCCCGCTTCGGTTGCGGATCCGGTCATCAGTAACCCCGTCCTCAGTAATACGATTACGCTCTATAAAGCCAAGCAGATGTCTTTGCTGATGTCTATTGGCGGAAGCCTCCTCCAGGCGGCCTTTAGCATCGCCGGCGCATTATGCGAAAGTGAATCGGATGAGAAATCCGATGCCGACACGGCGGGATCTGATACCACGACCATCCCGTAAATAATTCTAAGCATAAAGAAGGCGGCCGCCTCCGCACATCTTGAGACAGCCACCTTTCTTTATTGGGATTCTTTATGGGGGTTATTTGTGATTTGATTTGTATCTGAGATTGACTACGGTGGTTTCGGATCACATTCCGGTCTCGACGAATGCCTCGTGGATCGTAGGGGCGTCTTCCTTCTTCGTCGTGGTAACGACTGCTGTTTCCGAGGTCTTGGTCTCCCCGACTCTCTCTTCGGCGCCTCGTGGCCGTCGATCCGGAAGATGCCGAAGCTCTTCGGGCATCGCTGAATCATCAAGACCATTTTAAAGATCAGCGTGCATCTTTCACAAGCAAAACCGTTAGCCAACACTAACTTTTCGACAAAAACACGAAAAGAAAAGGGCGAAAGTGCTTTTCGAGCGGAAATACTTGAAAAGCAGAAAGAAATGGTCGATAATTCCACTCGTAGAGTTAGCAAGAGCTAACTTTTGATAACATGGTTAGATATCTCTAACCGAAAAGGAGGGGGAAATGATGCCGCTTTGTTATTCGCAGATCGGAGAAGAAAACATCATTAAGAAAGTCGGCGGCAGTCCGGACGTGAAGAAGCACCTCGAGGATATGGGCTTCGTCGTAGGAGGCACTGTCACCATCGTCAATACACTCGCAGGGAACGTCATCGTGAACATCAAGGAATCACGTGTGGCGATCAGCGAAGAAATGGCAAGAAAGATCATGGTCTGATTTTTTATATACATTGGTTAGTGCTTGCTAACACCATTAACTGATGAAAACAGGTCGAAACAGCAGATCACAACCTAAAGCAGGAAACACAAAAACAAGCAAGAGGAGGAATAGTATGACACTACGAAATGTTAAGGTCGGACAGACCGCCACTGTCAAGAAGATCCATGGAGATGGGCCGGTCAAGCGCCGCATCATGGACATGGGCATCACGAAAGGCGTCGAGATCTACGTCAGAAAAGTCGCGCCGCTGGGCGATCCGATGGAGCTGAATCTTCGCGGATACGAGCTCTCGCTTCGCAAGGCCGACGCCGAAATGATCGAAATCATGTAAACACAACAGTTCATTTGGAGGAGTATTTGTATGGACATCCGCATTGCGCTGGCGGGTAACCCGAACAGCGGAAAAACAACATTATTCAATGCATTGACTGGCGCGAACCAGTTCGTCGGGAACTGGCCGGGCGTTACGGTCGAAAAGAAAGAGGGCAAACTCAAGAAGCACGACGGCGTCATCATCACGGACCTGCCGGGCATCTACTCGCTCTCCCCTTACACACTTGAGGAGGTCGTCGCGAGAAATTACCTCATCCAGGAGCGCCCGAACGCGATCCTCAATATCGTCGACGGTTCGAACCTCGAGCGTAACCTCTACCTCACCACACAGCTCACCGAGCTCGGCATCCCGGTCGTCGTCGCGATCAACATGATCGATGTCGTCGAGAAAAGCGGCGACGAGATCAATCTCGACGAGCTCGGACGTCAGCTCGGCTGCAAGGTCATCGCGATCTCCGCGCTGAAGGAAAAGGGCGTCATGGAGGCGGCCGAAGCGGCGATCGAGGCGGCAAAGAGCACGAAGACCGTTCCACAGCACTCGTTCTCCGGTCCGGTCGAGCACGCGATCGCGCACATCGAGGAGGCGGCCGTGCACGATATGCCGGAAGAACAGCAGAGATGGTACGCGATCAAGATCTTCGAGCGCGACGATAAGGTCCTCGAAGCCCTCTCGATCCCTTCCGACAAGATGGAGCATATCGAGTCCGATATCGCCGCCGCGGAAAAAGAACTGGATGACGACGCGGAGTCGATCATCACGAACGAAAGATATGTATATATTGCGACAGTCATCAAGAGCTGTCTGAAGAAAAAGAACCGCGGTAAGCTCACCACTTCAGATAAGATCGACCGTATCGTGACGAATCGCTGGCTCGGTCTTCCGATCTTCGCGGTTATCATGTTCCTCGTTTATTACATCGCCATGATGACCTTCGGCGCATCGGCCACCGACTGGGTGAACGACAATCTTTTCGGCGATGGTTATCACCTCTTCGGCATCGGCACTTCTTCCTACGAAGAGGCCGCGGAAGAGTATGGTGATACGAATGAGATCATGGCCGCAATCGTCGATGAATATGGCGACGAAGAGATGGCCGCAGCACTTGAAGACGAAGAGGGCGAAGGCCTTACCGAAGAACAGCTCGCTGCTCTTTCCGCTGCGATCCCGTCCGATGCCAAGATCGAATATGAACTCGAAGATGAGGAAACACTCGAAGTCTCGACCGAAGAAGCTTCCTACGAAGACATGGTCTGCGCGCTCGAAAAGTACGGAAGCGAGCCGGATCCGGCCGATTTCGGTACATGGGTCCCCGGCATTCCGGTGCTCGTAGAAGAAGGCCTGGATAAGGCGGGCGCGGCAGACTGGCTCAAGGGTCTGATCCTCGACGGTATCGTCGCCGGCGTCGGCGCGGTCCTCGGCTTCGTTCCGCAGATGCTGGTGCTCTTCTTCCTCCTGGCGTTCCTCGAGGCATGCGGATATATGGCCCGAATCGCATTCGTACTCGACCGCGTATTCAGAAAGTTCGGTCTCTCCGGTAAGTCCTTCATCCCGATGCTCGTCGGCACAGGCTGCGGCATCCCGGGCATCATGGCCTCCCGTACGATCGAGAACGAGCGCGACCGCCGGATGACGATCATCACCACGACATTTATCCCCTGCGGTGCGAAGCTGCCGTTCATCGCCATGATCGCCGGTGCGATCTTCAGCGGTTCCCACCTGCAGCGCTCCATCGTTTCCGCTTCGGCGTACTTCATCGGCATGGCCGCGATCATCATCTCCGGAATCATTCTGAAGAAGACAAAGATGTTCTCAGGCGAGCCGGCTCCGTTCGTCATGGAACTTCCGGCTTATCACCTGCCGACTCTGAAGAATGTCCTCCGTTCCACATGGGAGCGTGGCTGGTCCTTCATCAAGAAGGCCGGTACCATCATCCTCCTGTCGACTATCTTCGTATGGTTCGCGACAAACTTCGGTGTGGTGGACGGTTCCTTCCAGATGCTCGGTGAAGACCAGATCGATTCTTCCTTCCTCGCAGGCATCGGCTCCGCTCTGGCGATCCTCTTCAAGCCTCTCGGCTGGGGCAACTGGCAGGCTGCTGTGGCTTCGATCACAGGCCTTGTCGCGAAGGAAAACATCGTCGGTACGATGGGTATCCTCTACGGTGGCGGCGATTCTTCCCTCTACGCAACACTCGCGGCAACCTTCACCGGCGTGACAGCTTATTCCTTCCTCGTATTCAATCTCCTCTGCGCTCCGTGCTTCGCGGCGATCGGTGCGATCAAGCGTGAGATGAACAATGCGAAGTGGACCTGGTTCGCGATCGGCTATCAGTGCGGATTTGCATACATCATCGCCTTCATGATCAACCAGTTCGGCGGCCTCTTTAATGGCGATGCCAATATCTTCGGCGTCATCATCGCGATCGCCCTCCTCGTATTCGGGATCTATATGCTGTTCCGTCCTTACAAGGAAGCGAAGAAGCTGACCACGAAGGTAAAGGTCTGAGACACCGCGCCTGTTCAAAGGCGCATGGCTAACATCACATAACCCAGACTGCGCCGGTTTTTCGACCGGTAGCCACATCCGGAAAGCCGGCGCAGTCGTACCCTCCTACGTTTGTATACATATGCGGTAAGGCTCCCTTTTTTCGGGGAGCCTTATTGCTTTTTTCCGGATGACAGACCCGTCACCCGAAGCCACGGATCTTGTGTTAAGATAGACGAAAATGCGAAGGAGAAAGAAGCGGAAGCACCCGGAAATCAAGTGCTCCCCGCACGAAAAAGACATGCGTCACATGAATATTCTGCTGATCATACGACTTATACTGGGAATCGCCGCAAGCGCCCTGATTCTCAACTTTGTAACACTATTACTCATCGGTGCGAGCAGAAGTATCGGTGCGATTTTCGGTATGATCCCCTGCGGACTCCTTCTTCTCTATGCGATCTTCATGCCGAAGGTCCATGCCCGCATCGCCGGGATCTGGAAAGCGGGTGGCAAAGGTAAGACTGCTCTTATCGTGGTGGGGATCTTTCTTCTGACCGGCATTATTCTCACGATCGTCGAGACAGTCTTTATGGTCATATACGCCAATCGAACGGCACCGGAGTCTGAGAAGCCGCCTGTAGTTATCGTACTCGGCTGTCAGGTCCGGGACGGCCACGCGAGCACGCTTCTTCAGGCGCGTATCGACACCGCGTACGACTATCTCGTCGCCCACCCCGAATGCAAGTGTATCGTATCCGGCGGACAGGGACCGGATGAGACGATCTCTGAGGCAAAGTGCATGTACGATGCGCTCGTTTCAGCCGGCATCGCGCCCGAGCGTCTCTACCTCGAGGACCGCTCGACGACCACGCGTGAGAATCTTCGTTTCTGTAAAGAGATCATGGAGCGCGAGGGACTCGGCGACACGGCCGTTCTCGTCACCAATTCCTGGCACGAATTCCGTGCGCAGACGATCGCGTCGGATCTGGGAATCCGCTGTGGCGGCGTCGGTGCACCGACGGCATGGTGGCTCCTGCCCGCAAATTACCTCCGCGAGATCCTGGCCATCGCGTATCAGTTTGTTTTCTGAGTTTCGGAAATTACCAGAGTTTCTTCATCCACGCTTCGGCGAGATCCGGCCAAAGTGCGACATCGTCGAACTTCGGGGCTTCCCCTTCCATCTTCGGAGGCTCGGCACTGAACTGCTCGATGAGCTCGGCTCTGCGTTGCTCGGAAACGCGGATGCCTTTTCCTTCGCGTACAGCATCAACGGCCTTAAAGACCTGCTCCATCGTATAGGGCTCGCCAAATTCGCCTTTTCGGAATGCATCATTATGAACAGACAGACCGTGCCAGCCGTGCGGGAATGCGTAGTAGGCATAGGGCACGCCGGCCTTTCGGCAGGCCTCGGCAAACATCATGCTGTTCTCGACCGGGACCAGATCATCCTCGACTGTCTGCCACAGGAACGTCGGCGGCGTGTCGGATGTGACGTGCTTCTCAAGTGAGAAATACTCGTATTCTTCTTTCGGACCGTCCTTACCGAGGAGTGCCCACATCGAGTAGATGTGTGTGAATTCACCGGACGTGATAACGGGGTAGCTTAAGATCATGCCATCCGGGCGGTTGCTGATCGCGTCATACTCCGCATCCGGATCCTTTATCTCCGCGTGATGCACGCCGAGACTTCCGCATACGTGCGCGCCGGCAGAGAAGCCACAGATCACGAGTTTTCCGGGATCGGCACAGAAGCGTGCAGCGAATCTCCTGATGTATCTTACTGCACGGGAGATATCATTCATCGGCTGGTGCATGAGCGGTACGGACATCGTGATATCCGTCGTATAGGTCAGCACGGCGCAGTTCATACCGCGCTCATATAACTCCTTCGCGACGACCTCACCCTCCGGAGGAACGACCATGCAGTATCCGCCGCCAGGGACCACAAGCATGAACGGGCGAACCTCGTCATCATCATGCAGAATAGTCACGATATTCGGCTCAAACCCATACGCCGCCTCGTAGCTATACTCGCCATCATTCCAGATGTTCTCGCGAAAAGTCTTCATACCTCGTGTCCTCCCGTTTGTCTCGTTTATTCACGTACGACCTTACACTCATCGTAGCCGTAGAACTTCATGATTTCGATCTGTTTCTCCCCGATGCGCTCGCCTGGCATCACGATCGGAACCGCCGGCGGACAGGCAACATCCATGAGGTGCGCCACACGTCCGAGCGCTTCATCAACAGGCACATACTCACAGGGCTGCATCGCGGCCTCACGCATCGTCATGACGCGCTCGGGAAACTCGGTCACGCCCCGCACTGAAACGAAGCTGTACTTTTCACCCGGGAGCGGCTCGCGTCCGGGAATACTCAGGATCCGGTCAACCATCTCATGGATCTCGTCTTTTGTATTGGAAGGTGAGATCATCAGCACAACCATATCCGGATCTGCGAATTCGACTTCGATCGGGTGCCTCGAAAGATCGCTCTCCGGGGTGCCATCGGCGGCGTTTCCGTTCTTCAGAAGTTCCGCAAACTCGTATCCCGGATAACCCAGCGGCCTCGTTCGGATCACGATCTTCAGAAGGTCATCGCCCAGAACCTCGATTCCTCTATCTTCCAGTTTACGCTTCGCCCGAAATACTTCGGTGCACGTCTCATCGAGCACCTCTTTCCAGCCCTCAGACAGGACCTTATTCGCCAGATCGAGAGACTGCAGGATCAGCCAGGACGGACTCGTTGACGCAAAAAGCGACATGGCTTCCTTTACGCGTTTTGCTTCGTTCTCCCTGTTTCCGATCCGGAACCCTTTGCTGACATGAAGATACGCGCCGCCGGTCAGGACCGGGAGCGTCTTGTGCGCGGAATCACAGCAGATGTCCGCTCCATTGGTGATAGGATCGTAGCCGTTCTGCAGGAAACGGAGATAGGCACCGTGCGCGTTGTCGACAGCTACCGGAACACCGCGCCAATGCGCCGCTTTCACGATTTCTTTGAGCGGGAGATCTTCGCCGGTATAATCCGGAGATGTCACATAGACACAGCACGGGAGAGAACCGTACCTGGTAATACCTGCCATCAGGGCTTCTGTGACATCCGTCAGAAGCATCGATCCTGCTTTTCCGGTAGGCCGGATCCACTCCGTCTCGAGCCCCAGCAGGATACACGCCGACATGAAGGTCTTATGTGCATTTCGCGTAGCCAGGATCCACTGAGTCCGGGAAGGCTCGGCGGCAGTTGGCGGGGCGTCTGGAGTGACTGCGTCGTTAGTTGACGTAGGACTGTTCGAAGATGCAGAATCGCTCGATGACGCAGAAACGGCGGAGGCAAGTGCTTTTCGCACAGAAAACTTATCCTCGATCTGCTTCATCATGCAGAGATAGATTATCGCGCGGATGCAGAGGGACGAACCTTCGGTGGAATAGTATGTGGGACAGCCGAAAAGCTCGGACGCATTTGCCTCGCTCTCCGCGATGATGCTCTGCGCATGGTAGAGCTCGTCGGCTCCCGCGATTTCAGTGATATCAAATGGATAAATGCTCGAGAGAGTCTCTTCGTAAACGACAGCTGCGTCAGACTCCCCGACTTTCTTTACGGTAGCAAATGGACTTCTCCCCTTGTGCCCGGGCATATGCGCACGAATGGCGCCGCTCGCCGCGTATTCTCTGACAAAATCGCAAATCGGGGTGTTCATGCGCGCCTCCTTGGCATTCTTGGGTTCCGGAAGCCGGGAAGGGCTCTGGTGTATATAAGGATTGTACCCCCGAGGTGCAGTCGCGGTCAATCTGACCGGGAATTGAATGGAAACTGACTCGTTCTGATTTTTGTCTGTTTCGAGGGGCAGAACAGACTGGAAAAGGACTGAAAGGAGGCTCAGTCTGATATTTGTCTGATGAAGGGGGAGCCATCTGACACATTTCTGACTCGGCGAGCTCTCAGTCTGATATTTGTCTAATAGCGAGGGTTCTATCTGACACATTTCTGACTCAGTCTGATATTTGTCTAATGAAAGGGTGCCTATCTGACACATTTCTGACTAGGCCAGCTCTCAGTCTGATATTTGTCTAATAGCGAAGGTTCTATCTGACAAAAATCAGACTGGCGAGCCCACAACCGTGACCCGCCAGCCCCAAAAAATCAGTTTATCTATCTCTTACCCACGAGAACTCTACTCCACAAGAACTCTTATACCTCGAATTCATGCACCCGAACACATGCACCCAAACGCAAACTCTCGAACACGACTCCCCGCAATTTTACTCCCCGAATTCGCGATGGATCGCGACCATGAGCGCGCACTCGATCCTCTTCTTGAAGAGCTCGCAGCCGTACTTATAAACGCCGCGGACCGAGCCTGTCGCGTGGTACGCATTTGCCGCACAGCCGCCACTACAGTAAAGACGCGCCCAGCAGTTCCGGCACTCTTCACGGGAGTAGACATTACACG
This sequence comes from Clostridiales bacterium, assembly GCA_017617995.1. GTDB lineage: Bacteria > Bacillota > Clostridia > Saccharofermentanales > Saccharofermentanaceae > Scatonaster. The sequence goes on along the minus strand of JAFZVE010000049.1, from coordinate 188,895 downwards.
CCATGAAGTCATCCTGGATCTTCTTGTTCTTGACGCCGTCGTAGATGTTACCGAGCAGGAACTTCTCCTCGCCGACAAACTGGTGGCAGGGATAGAGGTCGCCCCACGGCGTGACCGCCATATACTCGGTTCCCGAGCCGCAACCCGAGATGCGCTTATAGATGCAGGGACCGCCCTTGAGGTCGATCATGTAATGGTAGAACGTGAAAGGCTTGCCTTCCTTGTCGCGCTGGATCATGAGCTCGGCAAGCTTCTCGTACTGATCGAGAACGATCGGCAGATCTTCCTCGGTAAGTCGCGCAGGATCATCTTCGCCGCACACCACCGGTTCCATGGAAAGCTCCGTAAAACCGAGGTCGAGCATGACCTTGATGTCCTCGAGGAAATCCGGATTCGCATGGGTAAAAGTACCACGCATATAGTAGTTCCTGCCGCCTCTGGCCTCGACGAACTTCTGGAACTTCGGGACGATCTTCTCCCAGCTTCCGTTCCCCGCGTAGTCCACACGATAGCGGTCGTGCACTTCCTTACGTCCGTCGAGCGAAAGCACGACGTTGCTGCATTCGCGGTTGGCAAAATCGATAACGTCATCGTCAACGAGCACACCGTTCGTGGTAAGCGTAAAACGGAAGTTCTTGCCCTTCTCTTTTTCGATCGAGCGCGCATAGGCGACGAGGTCCTTGACGACCTGGAAATTCATGAGCGGCTCACCGCCGAAAAAGTCGACTTCGAGGTTATGGCGCGACCCGGAATTCTCGACGAGAAAATCGAGCGCGCGCTTACCGACTTCGAAGCTCATCACGGCACGCTCGCCGTGGTACTTGCCCTGCGATGCGAAACAGTAGGAACAATTGAGGTTGCAGGTATGCGCGATGTGGAGGCACAGTGCTTTTACCACGCCGGAAGTACGGGCCTTCAGTTCACCCGCCATCGGCTCGTAATCATCACGCGTGAAGAGCTTGCCGTTCTTCTTGAGTTCCATGATCTGCTCATAGCACTCGCGGATCTCGTCAGGATCGCCCATCTCGCTGCCCTCGTACTTCTTCTGCACTTTGTAGAGCACGCGCTCCGCGAGCGTCTCGATATCGATCATGCCGCAGGATTTCCCGTCGTTCTGACGATCGAGCTTCTCCTGATGGGAGTAGATCTCATCGAGTCCCGCGATAATGTCGTAGGACAGATCGTCCACGACGTGCAGCGCGCCGGAACAGACGTCCATCACGATATTGTATCCACCGAGTTTGTATTGATGTATCATGTCAGAACCTCACCCTCATCATCGGGATCGCCGGCTGCATCATTTTTCGCGAGGGGCCTGATCGCCCTCGTCCTTGGGGCCCGTCTACGCATCGCCCTCATCCACGCCGGCTCAGAATAAAAAAGCTGTCTTTGCGCGTAAAGGCTCAAAGACAGCCGTTCTTTTCAGCTTACGGAAAGCGGGATTACTTCTTCTCGCTCTCGCACTTCTGGTTTGCGATACCGCAGGAAGTCTTACAAGCAGACTGGCAGGATGTCTGGCACTCGCCGCAACCGCCCTTCTTCGCGCTCTCGCAAAGGTTACGTGTTTCTACAGTCTTGATATGCTCCATGAAAGTGTACCTCTTTCTTAAAATGCTACAAGAATATTAGCATGCACCAGTAAGAGTGTCAACTGTTAAAAAGCGCGCGCACGGTATATAATAGACATGGAAACTGCGAGACAAGCACTGTGGCCCCTGTTTACGTGCCAGAAGCACTATACCCATATTTACGTGTGAAAAGCACTGTGCCCCATGCTTACGTCTGAAAAAGGAAGGGAATTGATATGTGTAAGCGTTTCATCAGCCTGATCCTCACGGCCGCGCTCGTCCTGAGCCTCGGTCTTTGTGCCTGCGGCAAGAGTGAAGAGACTACGAAGAAGAAAAAGAAAGTAAAGAAGACTACGAAGACAGAAGTCATCGATACCGACGAGACAGACGATACGGACATTCCGGGCGATCCGTCCGATCCTTCTGATCCGACGGATAAGACTGATCCCACCGATGACCCCTTCGCCCAGCCTGATCCCACGGACCCGCTGGACGGCGGAAACGGCCAGAAGGTCGGAATCTCGATGCCGACCAAATTACTACGGAGATGGGATGAAGATGGCAAGAATCTGAAGCGGCAGCTCGAAGAGGACGGTTATACTGTCGACCTGCAGTATGCTGATAACGACGTCTCCATTCAGAACAGTCAGATCGAGTCTATGATCAATTCAGGCTGTAAGGTCCTCGTCATCGCTCCGATCGACGGCTTCTCCCTCGGCAACGTGGTCGAGGAGGCCCAGGCGGCAAATATCCCGGTCATCGCTTACGACCGCCTGATCTGGGATACGGAAGGCGTGACGTACTACGCGAGCTTTGATAACTATATGGCCGGGCTGATCCAAGGGGAATACATCCGTCAAAATCTGGATCTCGACTACAGCGACGGGCCGTATAACCTGGAGATCTTTGCCGGGGATCCGGGCGACTTTAACGCCGTGTTCTTCTATAGCGGCGCGATGGACGTGCTCCGGCCCTACATCGACTCCGGAAAACTCGTCGTGAGATCCGGGCAGGTCGATTTTCAGGACGTGGCAACATCCGCCTGGAGAACAGAAGACGCGCAGAATCGTATGGACGCGATCATCAGCTCGTTTTACAGCGATGGAGCAGTTCTTGACGCCGTGCTTTGCTCGAACGACTCCACGGCCCTCGGCGTCACCAACTCACTCGAAGCCATGTATGTCGGAAACTACCCTGTCATCACGGGACAGGACTGCGATCTTGCCAACATGAAGAACATCCTCAACGGGAAGCAGTCAATGTCCGTCTTTAAGGATACACGCAGCCTGGTTGACCGGACGGTTCTGATGGTGGAGCAGATCCTGACCGGTGCCGAAGTGGAGATAAACGACACGTCCACCTACAACAACGGCGTAATCAATGTCCCCTCTTTTCTTGTAGCTCCGATCTTTGCGGACAAGAACAACTACAAAGAAGTCCTGATCGATAGCGGATATTACACAGAGGATCAGCTGTCATGAGGTGCATATGACGTATAGAGATGATCTGGAAAAACTCAGAAAAGAAGCCGGGATCGACATTAACGATCCGAACGGATACATGCCGCGGTCCCCGGAAAGACCGGCTGCCGGTGATGGAAATGCACCGGGATCTTCACAGAACGCAGGTGGAAGCACCGCGGATGGAACCACAGGTCCTTTTACCTCGGAAGAGAAAAAAATGTCTCTGTGGCAGAAGATCTCCCTGCCCTTCATACGAAACAGTTTCTTGTCCGTTCTTTTCTTCGTGCTGATTGCACTGATCTGGATCACGATCTCTCACACGATCCTGGCCACGCTTCATTCGGTAAACAGAAGAACTCTCGTGATCTTCATGATCAAAGATGCTTCCTTCATGATCGTACTGGCCATCGTCATGTACCGCATCTTCTGCACACAGTTCGCCAACACGTATCACCTCGAGCAGGACAGCCGCCGCGCGCTCGAGAAAGCCAGGGAATGGCAGGCGATCCAGCAGTCCATGATGGAGACTCTCCCGGACACGCTGGTCTATACACTTGACCGCGACCTGCGGTATACCTCCTTCAACAACAGCCACAAGTACTCGATGCTCCGTATCTGGCACGCTGAGATACGTATCGGCGAGCATCTTCTCGATTACATCAAGGACGAGGAACTACGGGGGAAGATACGTACACTTCTGGGCAACACCCTAAACGGAGAATACTCTTCCGATATCGAGCAGTACGGAGACAATCCGCTTACGGCAATGTACTGGCAGACGTACTATGCGCCGATTCTCGACGAGAATAAAAAGGTCATCGGCGTATCGTGCTTCGTCATCAACATCACTTCCTTGAAGCAGTCTCAGAGCAAGAACCTCTTCCTCAGTTATCACGACCCGCTGACGGGGCTTTATAACCGCGTATATTGCGAAGAGCTCTTCGAACAGGCGGAGCGGGATCAGATCGAGCCGTACAGCATCATCGTGGCCAGCATCGCGGGCATGCGTCTCATCAACGATAATTACGGAAGACAGACTGGAGACAATCTCCTGATCAAGGTCAGTGAGCTTCTCAAGAAGTCCATCAAGGATAACGGCTCCATCGCACGCTGGGGCGGCGATGAATTCATCGTGCTTCTTCCGAACGTGGACGCAGCCACCGCCGAGGCGCTGACGAATATCTGCAAGTGTGAATTCCCGGGCGTGACCGTTAACGGTGTGCCGCTTCGTGCCCACATCGGATACGCTACGAGATCCTCCAATTCGCAGTCCATCCAGGACGTCCTTCGCGCGGCCGAACATCAGAGCGCACAGAGTCATCTGTGATGCCACTTTGCCGTTTCCTACGTGCAGATTCCTAATCGACGTGCATTTTTATCCGGGATACCCAGATCCTCTTGTGACGTAAAGAAACAAGTGTGTTAAGATTAGAGGGATGGGCAGTGAAGAGTCTGCGGCAAATCCCAGGAAAGCCCGTAAATGCCGCAATTATCAAAAAAGTCTTCCTTGCCCTTATGTATAGGTCTTGTTACAATATGCAAATCGTATCGTAACGAAACGATGATATACTTGGTTTTACCAAGTTTTTAATGAACCTACGTGACACCTGTCACACCGTATATATAAGGAGAACCGCACCGTGAAACATAATGCCGGAACAGGCTATAACATATACTCAAATTCCAGACGCCGGAGCAGCGCTGACAGAAGGAAAACCTTCGTCGTAGTATGTCTGCTCATCTGCATGATCTGTGTCATTCTTGACATCATTTTCATCAGTAAACTCGCCTCAAAGGGCAAGGACGACGTGACTGCTTCGACCACGTCTTCCATCACGCCGGAGACCGATGCTTCCGGTAATATCATCACACCGTCGTCCATCGAACCCGGGCTGACTTCCGATGTAACCGAATCGACGGCTGCCAAGGTCCAGACGGTCGACGCCGCGACACGTGCCGCGAACCTCGAGACACTGCAGGCAAGCGTTGCCGAATATCTCTCCAAGCAGAACGGCCGCTTCGGTGTGTACTACATCAACATGAGCAACGGCGAGACAATGGCCTACAAAGAGGGCCAGCCGATCGTAGCCGCTTCTTCCATCAAGCTGGCGTACAACACCTACCTCTACGAGAAGGCCGAGTCCGGCGAACTTTCTCTCGACGAGAAAATCGCTTACAAGGCAACCGCTTATCCGGACGGCGACCTCGAGTATGGTACCGGAACGATCCAGAACAAGCCGGATGGCACGGAGTTTACGCTCTATGAGGTATCTCACCTGTCCATCACGATCAGCGATAACTGTGGCACCAACATGGTCATCCGCCGTCTCGGTGGTGAGGATGCCATCAACAACAACTTCTTAAAGCCGATCAGCGCCACTGTTGATTACCGCGGCACAGCGACCTACACCGATTACACCGGTGCCGAAAAGAGCGGAAAGCGCCGCACCAGCGCCGTCGACCTTGCTAAGTATGCTGAGCACCTCTACAAGGATTACGAAAACAATCCGACACACTACCAGCCGCTGATCGACGATCTGTGCAACACCGAATATAACTGGGGTGTTCCGGGCGGCGTGCCGAGTGACGTTAAGGTTGCCCATAAGGTAGGATTTAACACCTCTTACTTTGCCAATAACGACGTAGCGATCGTATTCGCTTCGGAAGATTACGTACTTGCCGTCATGACTGAGAGCGGCGATGCCAACCAGGCGCAGCAGATCATCGGAGAAGTATCCAGAATGGTCTACGAATACGTCGAATCGAACTACGGAAGTCCGGCACAATAATCGAAGTAAAAACGTGACAAAAACGCACCCTCAAAGACGGATGGTTTTTTCTGCCCATTCCACAATCTCTTCGGAGGGCTCTTCCACGTCCTTTAATTCGTATGGGAAATGGAGTTCTTCGTACTTAAATTCACCCATCTTATGGAACGGCAGAAGGTCCACTCTTTCTATGCATGAATAATCGTTCAGTCTACGCATACCATCGACGAGTTCAGCATTAGCGGCTCTCCACTCCTCTTCATTTTCAAATGAACTGCCGTCCGTTTTCTTGTCGATCAGCGTGATTCCCGGGACCATAACATGACGGATCCAGACCGGTCTGTTTTTCTTCTGTCTTGCCTCCAGAAGTGACCATGCATGATCGGTCGTAAAACCGGTCAGATCTTTCGCTTTTTCTCTGTCAAAAGACTTGATGTCGAGAAGGATCAGATCCGCTTTCAGAGCCGCATCAAGAGCGATTCCTTCACAGAAGATTCCGGACGTGTCGATCGCCACATGAAGACCCTCATTCTGAAGAGCATCTGTAAGTGCCAGCACAAACTCCGCCTGACGCAGTGGTTCCCCTCCGGAGATCGTCACGCCACCCGACTTGATGTATGTACGATAACGAAGAACTTTTTTGACCATCTCATCCACGGTATACTCTTCCCCGCCATCAAATCTCCACGTGTCCGGATTATGACAGAACTTACAGCGAAGTGGACAGCCCTGAAGAAAAATGACGAAGCGAAGACCCGGCCCATCCACGGCACCGAGAGTCTCTATCGAATGCACATATCCTTTCACTCGATTCTCCATACTTTTTCAAACAGATCGGTATTGATAATCAGAACTTCGAATGCACGGTACGACGAACTACTTCCAGCTGCTGCTCATGCGTGAGTGTCGTGAAGTTTACCGCGTAACCGGACACACGGATCGTGAGCTGCGGATATTTCTCCGGGTGATCCATCGCATCGAGAAGTGTCTTACGAACGAGCACGTTGACATTGATGTGATGTCCGCCATCGTTGAAGTAACCGTCGAGCAGATTATAGAGATTGTTCTTCTGCTCTTCTTCTGTCTTGCCGAGTGTGGAAGGCAGGATCGAGAAGGTATAGGAGATTCCGTCTTCACTGTAGTCGTACTGCAGATTGGCAACGGATCGCATCGAAGCAACGGCACCGGATCGGTCACGACCGTGCATCGGATTGGCACCCGGTGCGAACGGCTCGCCGCCCTTTCTTCCGTCCGGTGTGGAACCGGTCTTCTTACCGTAAACGACATTGGATGTGATCGTCAGGATCGACTGGGTCGGACGGGCATTTCGATAGCACTTATGCTTACTGAGATGCTTCATGAATTTACGTACGACCTCGGCCGCAATACGGTCGACCTTCGGGTTGTCGTTTCCGTACTGCGGGAAGTCACCCGTGATCTCGAAGTCCACTGCCAGACCGAGTTCATTTCGGATCGGCTTGACCTTCGCGTACTTGATCGCAGAGAGGCTGTCGGCGATAACAGAAAGACCCGACAGACCACATGCCATGGTGCGGTCGATCTTCTCATCGTGAAGCGCCATCTCGAGGCGCTCGTAGCAGTACTTGTCATGCATGTAGTGGATGACATTCAGGGTGTTGATATAAAGCTTACTGAGCCATGCGCATGTCTCATCGAAACGCGCCATGACCTCATCGTAATCGAGGTATTCGGAAGTGATCGGATTTCTAACCGGACCGACCTGGTCGCCGGTCTTCTCATCGCGGCCGCCGTTGATCGAGTACAGCAGTGCTTTTGCCAGATTAGCGCGGGCACCGAAGAACTGCATCTGCTTGCCGACACGCATCGCGGAAACGCAGCATGCGATCGCGTAGTCGTCGCCGAACTTCTCACGCATCAGCTCATCGCTCTCATACTGGATGGAGGAAGTGTTGATGGAGATCTTCGCGCAGTACTTCTTGAAGTTCTCCGGAAGGTTCGGACTCCACAGGATCGTCATGTTCGGCTCCGGTGCGGATCCGATGTTCTCAAGTGTATGCAGGAACCGGTAGCTCATCTTCGTGACCATGTGACGTCCGTCGAGGCCGATACCGCCGATGGACTCGGTGATCCATGTCGGGTCGCCGGAGAAGAGCTCGTCGTATGCCGGGGTTCTCAGGAAGCGGACGATACGGAGCTTCATGATGAAGTGATCGACGACCTCCTGGATCTCGGACTCGGTCATGGTACCGTTCTTCAGTTCTTCTTCTGCGTAGATATCGAGGAAAGTGGAGACACGTCCGAGGGACATGGCCGCGCCGTTCTGCTCCTTTACGACGCCGAGGTAACCGAAGTACAGCCACTGTACCGCCTCGGTGAAGTTTCTGGCCGCACGGGAGATGTCGAATCCGTAGCTCTGTGCCATTTTGGTAAGTTCATAGAGAGATCTTACCTGTTCGGAGATTTCTTCTCTCTGCTGGATCGTCTCGACGTCCATGACATCGGGAAGGATCTGGTCCTTCGCCTTTCTCTTCTGGGCGATGAGGAACGCGGTACCGTAAAGCGGGATACGGCGGTAGTCGCCGATGATACGTCCACGTCCGTACGCGTCCGGAAGACCCGTCAGGATGCCGCAGTGACGTGCGCGCTGCATCTCTGGTGTGTACGCATCAAATACTCCGTCATTATGCGTTTTTCTATATTGGAAGACTCTTTCGACCTCCGGATCCATCTCTCTGGCGTAAGCGTCGAGAGAAGATCTGACCATGCGGATACCGCCGAACGGCATGATGGCACGCTTCAATGGAGCGTCTGTCTGAAGGCCGACGATCTTTTCTTTGTCTTTGTCGATATATCCCGGTGCGTGGGAAGTAATGGTAGAAATGGTGTGCTCGTCGATGTCGAGGACGCCGCCGTTCTCTTTTTCTTTCTTTCTGAGTTCCAGGATCTGATTCCACAGATCCGTGGTCGCCTGCGTAGGTCCCGCAAGGAACGACTCGTCACCATCGTACGGGGTGTAGTTCTTGTTGATAAAGTCGCGGACGCAGATGTCCTCCGACCATTTTCCAGGTACAAACATTGCAATAATCCTCCCTATCGAACATTTTCTGCGGAGCACCCTTAATCGGGCCCTCTCCCGAATCAGTCATCTAAAAAAGCCTTGCACAAAAACCATCTTCCATTCATTTCTCTTCTGTTCCGGAACCACCGGTCCTCATGCGTCAGGTGCCACCCCGACATGATCCGCGTCTCCCGGCAGGTGCCACCCCGCCACACGGCCTGATTTCCAAGGGACAGGTGCCACCCCGTCCGCAAGTGCTTCTCGAAAAGAAGATACTCTTTCCGGAGAAATGATTTTCATTACCCCTACATAATATGCTAAGACGTCCTTCCTGTCATCCGAAAACCGACAGATTTTTTATACAAATTCCTTTACTTTTCGCGAGGGTGGTCTTATCGGTTTTGGCCAATGAGACGCGGCCGGGCCGGCAGGCGCTTAAGGACTGCTTCACAGCTCTTTTTTCACATTAGTGGTATACTTAAATAGTATTTATCCGTATGAGCTCTGACGAACAGGATCAGGCTCTAAGCCTCATGGAGTTTCTTTATGGCTACTTTATGTAAAAACTGTGCCGCTCCGCTGGTTTTCGATCCGGCGACACAGCGGGTCGTCTGCCGAAGCTGCGGCAGTTCGTGGACTGCTGAGGAGGTCGAGTCATCAGACAAGGCTGTCGTAAGTGATAAAGCGCCCGTTTCCGCCGAGGAAGTGTACGGTAAGAACGACGATGAGATCCTCGGCTTCGACGAAGTCAAGAAAGACTACATGGATTGCTATATCTATACCTGCAATTCGTGTGGCGGCGAAATCGCCATTAACGGAACGGATATCTCGACCAAATGCATCTACTGCGGTAACACCAACGTCGTTTTCAGTCGTATCGCCAAGGAAAAATCACCGGAGTTCATCATCCCGTTCCAGATCACGAAGGAACAGGCGGTCGATCTCATCAAGAAGCGCTTCGCCAAAGGCTGGCTTATTCCGAAATCTATCCGGAATTTCGATCCCGAGCAGGTGCACGGCATCTATCTTCCGTACTGGCTCGTCAATGCCCGCCTTGCGGAGGCCAGTGTCTTCAGTTCCCGCGTCAAGAAAGACGAGAACAGTTATGAGACACTCTACTGGGGTCGTTCCGGCGAGCTCATGATCAGGAACCTTCCCATCGACGGCGCGCGGATGCTCTCGACAAAGAGTATACAGTGCCTCGAGCCTTTCGATTATTCGCAGCTCAAGAACTTCGACGAAGACTATCTCCTGGGATTTTATTCCAACAGTTCCACCATCAACACCGAGCAACTGGAGCACGACGTCTCCCACCGCTGTCACGAAGCCTATGACGCAGCCGCGAAAGATACTTTCGGCGGTTCGGATAAGCGTATGTACACCACCCGGCAGCTTCTTCTTATCGACCGTGACCTCAAGTACACCATGATCCCCGTCTGGTTCGTCACCTATAAGCACAATGGTTTCCAGAGCACGGTCCTCGTCAACGGGCAGACCGGAAAAGTCGTCTGCGGCGCACCCTGGAACGAGAAAGCATTCTACGCCTTAACGATCCTGACCGCGATCGTTCTGACCGCGATCATCAGTTTCGTCCTGGCCAAGTTCCTGCTGCCGGCCCTCTACCCCGCCGATACGCCGAAGACCACCTACCCCAAGTACGGTGAGTCTGATAACGACAGTACGATGATCTCGCTTGTGGTCTCTCTGCTCATCTTCGGCTTCGGTGGCATGATCAGTTTCGGCATTCGACGCTTCCGGAAAGCGGTGAAACAGCTCAAGCTCTCGCAGTCCGCCTCGATGTTCAATTTCCTCAGAAAGAAAGTGGGGTGACGCGCATGAACGGATTCTGGTTTGCAGGCATAGCTTTAGGACTGCTCGGAGGCATCGGCGGCGCGCTTCTCCTGATGGCCCATCTTCTCCGCAAGTCGAACATCATCGGCGGAGAAAGTACGCAGGGCATCGACGATTTCACGATCGGTGTCACGTTTACTTCAAAGGAAGACTTCGGTCCGATCGTCCCCGGTCCGATCTTCGACTCCTACACCGAGCTCACCATGACGATGTTTACGAACGAAAAGAGCATCGTCGACTATGCAAGTCACAAGCTTTCCGCTCCTCCTCTAAAGCCTGTAGAGCGCTATATCCCGAAGCCGGGAGACGAGAATGTGGATATGGAAGCGGTCAAAGCGGAGCTGAAGAAACTGGCTCTTCTGTCCGATGCGAAGGAGCAAAAGAAGGATCCGGTACCGGCCGTCTCTTCGAAGGATAAAAACAGCACAACTTCCGTCGCGAGTAGTACTGTTCCCGGAGCTTCCGAAGTAAAGGGGGCAGATGCAATGGCACCGGGTGCCGAGGATACTGCCGACACCTTACCCGCCTTTGATCCGAACGAGCCGATCTACGAAGCGCCCACGGCTACGCGTCCTCTCTGGGAAAACGACAATCCCGACGACGACTTCAGTGATTTTGAACAGTAGTCTTCTTCTAAAACAAGATTTTGACAAATCGCACAACACCATTTCTGTGGTATTGACTCATGGCAAGTGGTAAAGTAAAGGCGTCAAAATCTGGTTTAGTTCCGTGCGCCGGAAACGGTGGCGCGATAAGATAAGGAGACTTTATATGTGTATGCGTAAGACGAAGATAATCTGTACTTTGGGTCCGGCTGCGGACTCGGACGAGGTCGTTCGCGAACTGATGCTCGCCGGCATGAACGTCGCAAGACTCAATTTCTCCCACGGTTCCTACGAGGAACATCAGGCCAGGATCGACCGCGTGAAGCGGATCCGCGAGGAGCTGGATCTGCCGGTGGCGCTTCTTCTCGACACCAAGGGCCCGGAAATCAGAACGGGCGAATTTGAAGGCGGCAGAACCACTCTGGTCGAGGGATCCGAGATCGTCATCCGCCAGAAGGATATCATCGGAAATGACAAAGAGTTCTCGGTCTCGTATAAGGAGCTCGCCGGCGACGTAAAAGAAGGCTCCCGCATCCTGATCGACGACGGCCTCATCGAGCTGGGCGTCACCCGTATCGAGGGCGGAGACATCTACTGCACGGTCAAGAACGGCGGTCCGGTCAGCACGAAGAAGAGCATCAATGTCCCGGATGTTGAGCTGTGCCTTCCGGCGCTGACAGCAAAAGATAAGGAAGACATCCTCTTCGCAGTAAAGAACGAGTTTGATTTCATCGCGGCCTCTTTCGTAAGAAAGGCGAAGGACGTCCAGGAGATCCGCCATATTCTTGAGAAGCACGGCGATCACGGCATCAACATCATCGCGAAGATCGAGAACAACGAAGGCATCCTGAATTTCGACGAGATCCTGCGTGTCAGTAACGGTATCATGGTCGCCCGTGGTGACCTCGGTGTCGAGATCCCCGCGGCAAATGTTCCGATCGTCCAGAAGAGATGCATCCAGCAGTGCCACACGGCCGGTAAGATCTCGATCACGGCGACACAGATGCTCGACTCCATGATCCGTAACCCACGTCCGACGCGTGCGGAGGTTTCCGACGTCGCCAACGCCATCTACGACGGCACTTCCGCGGTCATGCTCTCCGGTGAGACCGCAAACGGTAAGTATCCGGTCGAGGCGCTGAAGATGATGGTCCAGATCGCGGAGCAGACTGAAGCGGATATCGACTACTGGGATCAGTTCAGTAAGTCCAAGCCGTCCATGATGCCCTCTGTTGCGAACGCGATCTCTCACGCGACCTGTACGACAGCCATGGACCTTAACGCCAAGGCGATCGTTACAGTCACACACGGAGGCAGAACAGCGAGACAGATCTCCCGTTTCCGTCCGGCAAGCCCGATCGTGGCGGGCACGCTTTTCCCGCGTGTACAGCGTCAGCTGAACCTCAGCTGGGGCGTCTACCCGATTCTGGTGCCGGAAGTACAGACCACAGACGAGATGTTCGAAGTCGGTATGGAGGCGGCCCAGAAGTGTTCGTTCCTCAGTAACGGCGATCTCGTTGTCATGACAGGCGGCACGCCGGTCGGCATGAGCGGTACGACCAACACCATCAAGGTCCAGGCGCTCGGTAAGTCCATCGTACACGGTAACGGCCAGCCGACTTCGGATGAGCAGGGTTCGACGGTGACCGGTACGGTCTATATCGTCAAGGATCCGGAGCACCTCGACGAACAGCTTCCGCTGTCTGAGGACGACAGCATTATCCTCGTGGCGCCGTACACCAACAACAAGATGATGCCCTTCATTAAGCACGCAAAAGCCCTGATCGTCGAGGACGATGATTCCGCTTCCCATGCCGCAACAGTAGCCATGGCGCTGGATATCCCGGCGATCCTGTCCTGTGAGAACTGCACCAAGCTTCTGAAGGATGGCGCTACTGTCTCCATCGACGCCAAGCGCGGATCGGTGTCCTGAGCGGATCACTCCCACACGAAGAAAAGTACTTACTGTAACTGAAAAAGGAGCTGTCTAGAAAGACAGCTCCTTTCTTATTCCACTACATGCATCGCGCATCGGATCATTTCCACACGATCTCTGTGCCCTCGCAGAAGAGGACGCTCGTAAGCACATCGAACTCGACTACATATCCGCTGACCTCGTAGTAGTCAAAATCCTTACCCGTGCCGGTAACGTCGGTCCCGTCCTCTGTCATTTCCTTCCGCTCGCACTTCTGCATCGTCTCCACAAGACCCGAACAGTTCCGGATATCCACAGAAACAAGCTGCGTATCCCGGACATCGAGCAGCAGAAGAGACGTGAACTCACCGAAAGAAAGAGACGTAAGAGGATTGCCACAGCAAATCAGTCCATTGATATCGGTATTCTTAAAATCCAGGCGGGTGATCTGATTATTCGTGCAATCGAGATTCACGATGCTCTTCGGGACACGGATCTCCGTCAGAAGATTGTTTGCGCATTCTACACCTATAGGGAGCTCCATCTTCTCCAGATCCAGCGTCGTCAGCTGATTGCCGTTACAGGTGAGGATCACCATCCGGGTATTCGCCGACAGATCCAGTTCCGTCAATTGATTCCCGTCACAATACAGAACATCAAGTTCCGGGCACATACTCACATCCAGCGAAGTCAGCCCGCACTCTTTACAGGAAAGAGTCCGAAGAAGAGGGCACCCGTTCAGATCGAGATTTTCGAGCAGACACTGATCCACAAACAGGCTCTCCAGTTCCGGACAAACACTCAGGTCCAGTGCTTTTAGAGGAGTTGAACCGCAGGAAAGCGTGTTAAGTTTCGGATTATGGGAAAGATCGAGGCTCTGGATATTCGTCTCAAAACACACAAACATTTTGAGTGCCGGACATTGGCTCAAATCCAGTTCCTTGAGCGGATTCCCACTCACACGGATCCGCCACAGCTCCGGATTGTCGCCGAAGATCACCTTCTCCAGTTTTCCGTCGTAACACCAAAGTTCCTCAAGTTTTGTATTCGCGCTCACATCCAGTGTCGTTATCTGCGTATTGGTTATCCATATCTCGATAAGCTCGGTATTCTGGCTGACATCCAGTTCCTGCAGCGACTCCTGCGACGATTCCTCTCCGCGATAGCTCAGGCTTGTAAGCGCCGTAAAATACTCCACTCCTTTGAGCGAAGTCAGTCCTTCTTCGTCTTCTGCGTTGAAATTCAGTTTTGTGACTTCGCAGATCTCTTCTTCGTCCATGAACCCGTCCGCGTTCAGGTCGAGATTTTCGCTTATGTATGCTCGAAAAACACTGTCCGGGAAGTTTTCTTCGTTGATTGCTACAGCTCCTGCCGGTGGATTGGGAGCGCTAGTCGTGCTTCCGGAAGATGTATCCGTATCGCTTTCTGAACCATCGGAAGATACATCCGGATCGCTGCTGTCGGAATCTCCGGAAGCCTCCGAATCTTTTCTATCCGACGCCTCTTCTTCTGTGCCTGTTACATCGCTTTTTAGAGATCGATCTTTCGCCGCTTTATCCGACGTCTCTTCTTTACTGCAACCTGCCGAAGCAACCAGCGCCACACTCAACAAAACCGCAACCAAACGCTTCATATTCATTACCTTCCCCTGTGCTTCCCTGTCCTCAAATCGGATCTCATCCATTAATCGGACCGCCGATCCTCTTTTTCTTATCGGAAATCGGAAACCATATTATTCCATCCCCTCTTGATGATAAACAAATCCAGAAAAGAACGCAATGATACTGGTCCTGAAAAAAACGAAATGATACTGGGTAAAGGCGCTTCGTGTTTGCGCCATCCCGTTTCGAAAAAAGTATACAAACCAGATCCGCGCTGTAAAGCCTGCTTCGCACCGCCCAGCCTGGCGGCTTCGGGCTTGACAGCACGGACTCTGCTTTGCTTTTTTACTGACAAGCGGGATGGCGCATTATGGTATACCCCCCCCGGGGGTATACGATGAAGAAAATTGGGACTGAATCGGCATTTTCCCGAAATTCAGTCCATTTCTATGCATTAGCATGGTACAGTATCGATGCTTCTTCGCCATTAAACGGGAGATCTGGTCAATGTTTTTCCGGCACTTGAGCGCAAGGGATACCTTGGCATCTCTTGGCTCTTATCTTATACTCACGAAAGCGCATGAACACGAAGAATAAAAAGAAATCCGACGGAGCGATTCCGCAGGCGCGAGGCGCCGAGGACCAGCGACGTGGATTTCTTTTTTTCGCTTACATCTGGGAGACGTACAGTTTGTAGTAGTCGCCCTTTTTCGCCATGAGTTCGTCGTGGGTGCCGCACTCGGTGATGCCGCCCTGGTCGATGTACATGATGCGGTCGCAATTCTTGATGGTCGACAGGCGGTGGGCAATGATGAAGGAGGTACGCCCCTTGAGCATCGCATCCAGGCCCTTCTGCAGCGCTTTTTCCGTCTGCACATCAATACTCGACGTCGCCTCATCCAGAACCAGCAGAGCGGGATCCGACAGTAGCGTTCTTGCAAAGGAGATCAGCTGCTTCTGACCCTGGGACAGGGAGGCGCCGCGCTCCTTGACCTCGGTTTTGTAGCCGCCGGGCATCTTGCTGATGAAGGCGTCGGCGCAGACCGCGCGGCTGGCGGTGACGATCTCGTCCGAAGTCGCGTCGAGCTTGCCGTAGCGGATGTTGTCCTCCACGGTGCCGCTGAAAATGAAGCTGTCCTGCAGCATGATGCCCATCTGGGACCGAAGAGACCGGAGCGTTACGTCCGCGATGTCCTGCCCGTCGATCAGGATCTTTCCCGAATTGAGATCATAGAAGCGCGAGATCAGACTGACGATAGTGCTTTTGCCGGCGCCCGTAGGACCAACAAGAGCAATCGAACTTCCCGCGGGGACAGTGAAGGAAACGTGGTGCAGGACTTCTTTGCCCTCCTCGTAGGAAAAAGAAACGTCCCGGAACTCGACCTCGCCCTTGATGTCCGGCATCGGTGTTGCGCCCTCTTTGTCCTTGACACCCACCGGCTCGTCGATAGTCTCGAAAATGCGCTCGAGATAGGCCATGTTGTTGATGAAGTTGTTGAAGATGTTGCCGAGGTTCATGATGGGCTGCCAGAATCGCGCGGCGTAGCTCGACACCGCCACGATGGCGCCGAGTGTTTCCTGGCCCTGCGCGAAAAGCACTAAGCCTACGACGAAGATGGCGCCTCTTACGAATACCGAGATGCTGTCGATGCCCGGCCACACCAGGTTGGTGTAGCGGAGCGCCCCCATCCAGGTCGTTCGGCAGTCGTCGGAAAGGCCCTCGAAGATCTCGGCGTTTTCCTCCTCGCGGGCGAAGATCTGCGTGATCTTGGCGCCGACGATGTTTTCCTGCAGGTACGCGTTGAGGTTCGAGTTCTTATTGGACACCATCTGCCAGGCCTTCCGCTGTTTGTTCTTGACCCAGAACATGAAGATCGCAAGTACCGGCACGCCGATGAGGACCACCGCCGAGAGCTTGACGTCGGTGGTGAGCATGAAGGCAATGATAAACACGAGGTTGATGATCTCCAGAACCGCGTTGATCAGGCCGTTGCTGAGCATGTCGCAGACGGAGTTGACGTAGTTGACGACGCGGATCAGGATCTTGCCGTGGGGACGGTCGTCGTAGTACTGGAACGGCAATTCCTGCAGATGCGCGAAAAGGTCTTTCCTGATGTCGTACACGATGTCCTGGGACATTCGCTCCATGATGTGGGAGCGGATCGTGTAGAAGACGATGCTGACGGCGTAGGCGATGATCAAAAGAAGGATCAGGATATGGAGACGCTCCTTGTCTTTGCTCGGAATGACGACGTCGAGGGCTTCTTTGGTGATCTTCGGGGCGCAGAGGGCCGCCATCGCACCAAGGGCCGAAAGGATCAGGGCGATGCTCATCTTCGCGGAGTACTTTTTGATGTAGACCCAGGCGCGCTTTAAGTGCTTGAGAGAAAAGGGCTCTTCGAGGGTCTCGTCCACGCGGTAGGTATTGCGTTTATTCGTCATGCGATCACCTCCTCCCCTGTCTGAAGTCTGACAAGTTCGGCGTAGTAGCCGTTTTTCTTGATAAGTTCTTCGTGTGTTCCGGATTCCGAGATCCGGCCGTCCTGCAGAATCAGGATCTTATCGGCTTTTTTCGTGGTGGAGATCCGCTGCGCGATGATGATCTTCGTGCAGGGAAAATCCAACTCCGAAAGGTGCTCCTGAATGAGCTTTTCGGTCTCCATATCGACGGCGGATGTGGTGTCGTCGAGGATCAGGATCGAGGGGCGCACCGCGAGGGCGCGGGCCAGCGAGATCCTCTGCTTCTGCCCGCCCGAAAGGCCGACGCCGCGCTCGCCAACGATGGTGTCATAGCCCTCCGGCATTTTGGAAATAAACTCATCGGCGGCGGAGACCCGGGCGACTTTGATGACGTTCTCCTTGGTGATGTTTGTGTCGCCGTACGCGATGTTACCGTCGATGGTATCGGAGTAAAGGAGCACGTCCTGCGTCGCCATACCGATGCTGGTGCGGAGCAGCTTGAGTTTGAGCTTACTCACATCCATTCCGTCGACCAGTACTTTTCCCGAGGAAGGCTCATAAAAGCGGGGGATCAGCTGGATCAGGGAAGTCTTGCCGCAGCCCGTTTCGCCCATGATGGCTACTGTTTCACCGGGCTCGGCCACGAAACTGATGCCGGAAAGGACCGGAAGATCCGCGTCCTCGTAACGGAAGCTGACGTTTTGAAATTCGACCTTTCCTTCAAAGCGTTCGGGGTGGTCGATGGCGTCTTCAGGGTCCACGATGGCGGGCTCGCTGTAGTAGATCTCCATGATCTTGTCCGCCGCGGCCGAGAAACGCTGGAATTCGTTGAGGATGTTGCCCAGGAGGCGCATCGGGTTGGCGATGGCCCACATCAGGCCCGAGAAGGCGACGAACTCGCCCATGGTCATTTCGTCCTTCATGAGGAGCGTGCTGCCGACCCACAGGAGTACGACGGGCAGAAGGTTTGCGCAGGTCTCAACAAACGGGAAAAACTTGACCCAGACCAGTCTGGTCTTCTTATTTGTGTCGCGGTAGTCGCGGTTGATCTTATCGAACTTTTCGATTTCGTAGTCTTCTCTCGAAAAGGCCTTGACCACGCGGTTTCCGGATATGTTTTCCTGGGCCGCGGTATTCATTTGCGAGTGCTTTTCTCGAAGAAGCTGGTGCATCGGTTTGACCTTGCGTCGGAAGGTGAAAACGATGATGAAGATGACCGGGGCGAGGGCGAGGATGCACAGCGCCATTTTGACGTTCATGGAGAAGAAGTAGATGGACACGGCGGTGAAGAGCGCGAAGCACTCGATGATCATGCGGATGACCCATGCGATGTTGTGGCGGACGGCGTCGAGGTCGCCGGTCAGGCGGGTCATGAGGTCGCCGGTTCTATACTCGTTGTAGAAGTGCATGTCTTGGTGCTCGATCTTGGCGAAGAGGTGGTTGCGGATGCGGTAGAGGGCGCGCTGCGAGACGTGCTCGTAGGCCATGCAGTCGAGGTAGACGATGAGGGCGCGCAGGAGCGTGATGCCGATCATGGCGTTGACGAGGGAGTAGAAGCCGTGTTTGTCGCTTTCATAGGCGGTGGCGGCGGCGTCTCCGGTCAGGAAGCGGTCGACGATCTTCTGCGAAAAGTACGGTACGGTGAGCTGCATGGCGTTGTACAGCACCGTGCCGAGCATCGCGACGATCAGCAGGCCGCGGAGCCCCTCGATGTTGTCCCATATCCACTGGATTTTGTTGCGCGGGAAGCGCTTCTTGTCCATGCTCTTTCCTTCTCTTTCCTTTTCTTTCATGCGCAGAGGGGCGGCGCATCTCGTTGGTTGGCGGAGCCAGGCTTGTCCGCCACTTTGCAAATCATATTGTAGCGAAGACTGGCCCGGAAATGTGCCGTGATTTTGCCCATTTCTTTTTGGTTTTTTCCACAGTGCTTTTCAAGGCCGCCTTCGAGGCTTCCAAAGTATACCACTACAGGCGCGCGAAGGCGTGGTACCGCTGGTATACATGCGGAGAGTCAGATGTGCGTCAGAGATTTGCGATTTTTCTGAAGCACTTTTGACCATACTTTGTGGTGGCAAGTCTGTACTCTGGGAAATAAAGAAGCGACAACGAAGAAAGGTCTGAGCACCCGTCTGAATATTCCGTTTTTCAGACGGGTCTCGGACGATACGTGGGAAAAGTCTGAATACCCGTCTTAATTTTCAGAATTCAGACAGATATATAGACGGGTATGCGAAAAGGTTCTGAGGTGGTTCTGAATTTGAGCGCAATTTAGAACGCCATCAGAACATTGGGCTGTTTGTTCTGAGATGGGTCTGAATCAATGGGGCGATTCAGACCCTGTTCAGACCCTGGGGGTGAAAAATCTGAGAAGAGTCTGAATCGGAGGGGCGATTCAGACTCCATTCAGACTCTCCCCTCGCGATTGATGTGGAGAAGGATGGTTATGTGCGGCAACCGGCGCCCAAAATATTCTTTTCTTTGACAATCTAAGCATTTGGCAAAATCGAAGGAATCAGAGACAAAAAACAAGTGCTTTTCGAGGAGAAAAAGGTGCAAAACGGAGAAACAAAAGGGGCCGTTTTGCGAAGAACAAACTTTTGTGGTAAAATGGGACAAAGATTTGCGCGTTAATAGGAATAAAAGTCTTAAATATATAACGCTCGGAAAGGAGGAAAGGTATGAAGCGTATCAGCCGCCCGCAACAATCTACATATCGGAATAAGAGCCGTGTCTCTACGATTCTCGGTACGGGCATTGCTATCCTTCTGGCCTTTTCCTGCGTCGTCGGCGCGGATTCTTTCCTGACTGATCCTTCCACCCGCACTGAGGGTGAGAATTATGATATGGTGACACCGGATTATTATTCGTATTCCGAGAACCAGCCGACGCAGACCGAATCCCTCACTACCGAAGGCAGTGAGACCACAGACCCGTCCGAAACGAAAGCATCTGTCACGGAGACGGTTCCTGAGACGACTGTTCCCGAGACAACGACCACGGCTTCGTCAGAATCTTCCGATGTGGAGGATCCGGATGTGACGGCTCCGTCTGAACCGACTGCGACCCCGTCGCCGAAGCCGACACGTACTCCTACCCCGACTTCCACGCCGACACCTACGCCTACTCCGTCGCCGACACCGACACCGGTGATTACGGAAGAGCCGTGGGAAGCGATCTTCTATACGATCGGCGAAGTCAATGTCCGTTCGGGCCCGGGTACGGAATATGATATCGTCAAGACACTGAAGCCCGGTGATGCGATCGAGACCGTGGGCATCACCAGCAACGGCTGGTACCACACCGTACGTGACACATATGTAGCTGTCTCGATGTGCACGAAGGAACCGCCGTCTACGCCTACGCCGAAGCCGCAGGCCTCTCCTACTCCGAAGCCGACACCGAAGCCGGAGAAGAAATCCGACCCGACGCCTACTCCGAAGCCTGATCCGGAGCCGGAGGAGACATACGATGCGCCGTCGAAGGATGGCATGACGCTCGTCGGCACAGACTTTAAGATCACATTCTACGGTCCGGACTATGCAGGTCCCGGCACCGATAACCGTACCACCGCGACAGGCACGACATGTAAGGAAGGCCGTACCGTGGCCGTTGACCCGTCTGTCATTCCGACCGGTACGCAGATCTATATTGAAAATGACCCGCTGGGCGGCGATGGATATTACATCGCAGAAGACACCGGCTGGGGCGTGGATGGCCACCACATCGACATTTTCGCCGAGGATGGCGAGAGCATGAACACGCTGCGTGGCTACACGGTATATATCGTAAATTGACGAGGTAATATATGGCACAACTGAAAAACCGAAAAGGATCCGGTTCCGAAGGATCCGGCGCGAAGTATAATAACGCCGTCCGCCTTCCTTCCGCGTCCTCCTCTCGTTCCCGTAGAAGCGCTGCTTTTTCGGGTTCTTCTCGTTCGTCTGAAAAATCCAGATCTGCTAAGGGCGCATCCTCTTCTTCGGGCAAGAAGGCGTCTTCCGGCAAGTCCGAAAGCAAGTCCGCCTCTTCCAAGAAGAGAAAGACCACTTCGAAGATGGCCTCATCCAATCTCAGAGGCAATAAGAGCAAGGCGGCCAAATCGAACTTCCGTGAGATGCTCGAGGACATGATCGATTATAGTGCTTTTGCCGAAGTGGCCAAGGACATGGGCATCGAAGTCCCGGCCAAGGGCGCAAAGAGTGCGGCCAAGACAGTAAAGAGCACATCTTCAGCAAGATCTTCGAAGGAGCCCGCCTCGGTCAAAGCACCGAAGGGCGCCTCTTCCCGCTCGTCTTCGGACGAAGTGCTCGACCAGTTCAACAGCACTTTCATGCAGACCGTAAAGGACGCGGAGAAAGCTTTTGCAAGTAAGCGCGAGACGTTTAAACTCAAGGTCATTCCGCTGGGCGGCATGCAGGAGATCGGCAAAAACATGACGCTCTTCGAATACGGCAATGACATCATCATCGTCGATGTCGGCGTCGCCTTCCCGGAAGAGAGTATGCTCGGTGTCGATTCCGTGATCCAGGACTATACCTATGTACTTCAGAACAAAGACCGCGTGCGCGGTATCTTCCTGACGCACGGTCATGAGGACCACATCGGTTCCCTGCCGTATCTGATGCGCGATCTGAAGTGCCCGCTTTACGGCGGCAAACTCACGATCGAACTGGCGCGTCATAAACTCATGGACGCAGGTGTCGGCACACGCGGTATCGAGATGGTGTACTGCGCCGCCGGTGACACGATCAAGGCCGGTACTTCTTTCTCCGTCGAGTTCATCCGCGTCAACCACAGTATCGCCGATGCATTTGCCTTTGCGATCCGTACCCCGATCGGAAACATCATCCACACCGGTGACTTCAAGATCGACTTTACCCCGATCAACGGCGAACCGATCGATCTCGGACGCTTCGCGGAATACGGACGTCAGGGCGTGCTCCTGATGCTCGCAGAGAGTACAAACGTCGAGATCCCCGGCTCCTCCCCGTCTGAGAAGCACGTGGGCGAGTCGTTCCAGCGCATCTTCCAGAATACGACAGGAAGAATCATCATCGCGACATTCAGTTCGCATGTGCATCGTATGCAGCAGATCTTCACGGCCGCGGAGATGTATAACCGCAAGGTCGCCCTGATCGGACGCTCGATGCTCAACACCTTCTCCGTTGCCAATTCTCTGGGCTACATCAATATGAATCCCAGCACACTCATCGATATTAACGACATTAACAAGTACGAGCCGGAAGAGGTCGTGATCCTGACGACGGGATCGCAGGCGGAACCGATGAGTGCTCTGTCGCGCATGGCCTTTGCCTCACACCGTGTCGTCGATATCCACGAGGGGGACACCGTGATCCTCTCGGCCCACCCGATCCCGGGTAATGAGAAACCGATCTACCGCGTCATCAATGAGCTTTTCCGTCGCGGGGCGCACGTCATCTACGAATCTCTGGCTGACGTCCACGTCTCCGGCCACGCCTATCTTGCCGAGCTGACACTGATCCACACTCTGGTCAAGCCGAAGTTCTTCGTCCCCTGCCACGGTGAATACAGGATGCTTTTCCGTCATGCCGAACTGGCGAAACGTCTGGGTACGCCGGATTCGAGAACGTTTATCCTCAATAACGGAGACGTGCTTGAACTTACAGCAGACTCTGCCAAGATCAACGGCTATGTTCCGGCGGCCCCTGTCCTCATCGACGGTGCCGGCGCCGGCGACATCGACAACCGTGTCTTCCGTGATCGCCGTATCCTGGCGGACGATGGTGTCGTATCCGTGTCGATCGTCATCTCGAAGGTCTCCGGCAAGCTCCTCTGCCCGCCGGTACTGCAGTCTGTCGGTTTCCTCTTCGAGAGCGAAGCCGGCCCGATCCAGCACGAGTGTTCACAGAAGCTCTATAACTACCTGCACCGTCTCGAGTCCCAGAAGTCGACGAAATCGATCCGCGAGGCCGTCGAGTCGAACCACATCCGTGACGCGCTGAAGAGTATGCTCTATGAGAGCACTAAGCGCCGTCCGCTGATCCTCATCACGGTATCGGAAATCTGATCGAACAAAATCCACAAAAAAAGCAAGTCACCTGTCCCGAAGCCGAGCAGGTGACTCATTTTTTCATCTTACCGGATATTTCTTAGCCGCGGCTCTCGCGCTCGTCGGTGAGCTTCTTGATGTTATGCAGTTCGACATCATTGAGGTACTCTTCCTGGCCGTTCTTATCCCACTCGTCGGCCGGGATCTTCTCCTCATACCAGTCGAACTGGCGGTAGTAGTCGAGGATATCCTGATTTCTAAAGATGTAGCCGTGGCGCGCCCAGATCTCGTTGATCGCCATACGCAGCTCCTCGTCCGACAGCGCCTTGATCTTCTCGTCCGGGATCTCTTCCCTGTCACTGTCCGGGAAGATAAAGCCATCGACGCTGTCTGTGGGCGTGCCCGGATCCGCGCTCTGCCCGACACGCACATCGTAGTAGCCGGATTCACTGGTGATCTGATCGATCAGTTCATCGAGTTGTTCGACTCCCTTCGCCGTCCAGCCGTTGCGTCCGATCTCGTACCAGGGCGTTTCAAAATAGCTCATATCAAGCTCACCGCCCTGATACACGCCGGAAAAACCTATATACCAGTAGAAGATTTCGCTCTCCTGATTTCTATTTGTGATCTCCACCTCATACACGAGATAGAACTTGCCCTCTTTTCCGTTCGAGCGAACCACTGTCCCCAGGAAACGCAGTTCCTCAAGCGAGGCATTGTTTAAGTCCGCCATGATATAGAAATCGGTGACCGCTTCTTCCTTCATTGCCGTCACCATCGCGGGACTTACCTGATCGGCCGAGGTCACACGGAGACGCTCCTTCGGCACATAGGTACTTTCACCGGGAAGCGGCTCAAGAAGCGCTTCATCGATCGTTTCATCAGCGATCACGCTGCCATCGCGACGGAGATCGTCGCGGAATCCGTCGATCGAAATAAAACCTCCGGTGGACCAGTCTTCGAAATACACTGAGTTTATGGGTACATACTGAATGCTTGTATCCAGATAGCCGTCCTGGTATACTTCCGAGAATCCTATCATCCAGAAGTAATTCCGATGCACCGGTTCCGGTCCGGTCTTATCCGTGATCTGCACCTGGTAGAAAAGCCAGACCTGGCCGATCTGCGAGTCCGACTCCCAGTGCGATAGGATCAAGCCGACATAATTAAATAGGTCGACCGTCACGACCGGCGGCATGCTGGTCGAATCATCCTTCACAAAAAACTCTTCTGCAAACTGGCGCATCTCCCGAAGCTGGCTATCACTGATATCACTTGCAGATTCGACAAAGAGATGCCGTCCGCCCGTCTTAGGATCACTCGACGTATCCGAGGAGTCTGTCGGTGCCTCTGTCGGATCATCTTCAGGATCTACAGACGAAGTCTTCTTGTTGCTTGTGGACTGTACTCTCTTCACTTTCTCCGTCTCTTCCGTCCCGCCGATCACACCGGTCAGAAGAAGCACGATGACAACGACCAGGCCCACGATCACCACGCCCATACCCGAGACGATCGCGATGATTTTTCCTTTGCCTTTCTTCGGAGGTTCCGTCGGGTCCGGCGGACTTACAGGCCGGGCCGGCGCCGGCTGTGGCGCAAGGACCGGCGACTGTGAATCGAGCGGCTGCGGACGTAAAGGATCATTCGTGTTCATGGACATCTTCCATACCTCTGCTTTCCTTGTTTCCCCGGTTATTTATCTATTATCCTCGCGCATCCCTTTCGCGCTTATATGGCAGGACCCTTATGCACGTCTATCGCGCTCGTCTGTCATCTTCTTAATATTTTTCTTCTCGATATCATTGAGATAGTAGTCCTGACCGTTCTTATCCCACTCATCGGCCGGGATCTTCTCCTCGTACCATTCGAACTGGCGATAATAGTCGAGGATGTCCTGGTTGCGGAAAATATAGCCGTGACGGGCCCAGATCTCGTTGATGGCCCTGCGCAATCCCTCATCCGAGAGCGCCTTGATCCGGTCTTCCGAAATCTCCTCTTTATCACTGTTCGGAAAGACAAAGCCGACGGTGCTGAGAGAGGTGTCGACATTATTCTCTACATTGTTGCTGTATCCCCAGGACTCGAGGTCCGAGATCACATCGTCCACCATCAGAAAACCCTTGGCCGTAAAATCCCCATAGTCGATCGTCATCGTAGGTCTCAGCATATATGCAGTGAGGCACTCTCCACCGGTATAGGTTCCGTAGAATCCGGCATACCAGTAATAGACATACGTATTGCCCTGATAGACCAGACTCATCTCATATACCAGCGCGACGATCGTACTTTCGTAGTTATCTGTCCCGAAATAGGTTCCCAGGAGAGTCATCTTATCGATGCGCACCGTCGTATTACTCGGACGGTCAAAATCATTCATGCACTCCTCGGCCACTTCCTGCATCTTCTTGAACTGACCGGAAGTAAGCTCGCTCTCCTTTGTGACCCGGACATCCTCTTCCGGACTATAGGGTTTTCCGTCGAGCGGCAGAATGAGGCTCTCATCCACGTTCGTCTCGACCACTGTACCCGCTTCTTTTAAGAAACGTGCGACAGACTGCAGACCGCTGATCGACCAGTTATCGAAACACATGACAGGCTTATATGCAATATCGACGCTCGAATCATACGTACCATCGGTATACACTTCCCGGAAGTATGCATACCAGAAGAACTGCCGCTCCTGCGCCTGCCCCCCCGTACTGTCCGTCACCTGGACCTGGAACAGCAGCCAGAGGTTGTAGGTGTAGAAATCATCTCCATCGTCCCCCTCCCAGAATTCATCCGTGATGGCCATTCCAAGATAGTTGAAATTAAGAAGCGTAACCTTGTCCGGAAGCTGGGTATCCGGATCTGTCTCGAAACGCTCCTTGGAAACACTGATGAGCGTATCGAGAAGCTTCGGCGAGACCTGATCGATCGAGGAAACCATCTCAGGCTGCAAATTCGGATCGGTCGTTCCTGATGTCGCCGCCGAGGTCCCGGATGTATCGGATGTATCGGAAGTCGGATCAACCGCCGGATCCTCTGTCGTATCCGATGTCGGGTCATCTGTAGGATCCTCGGTCGGATCGTCTGTAGGATCTCCGGATTCTTCGGTCGTCGTTTTCTTTGCAGTCTTCGAAGTTTTTCTCGATTTCTTTGTTTCCTCGGAAAATGCACCGCTCACGATGAGTCCGATCACGACGCACAGACCTACGATCACGACACCGAGGAAGCTGACGATGGCGATGACCTTACCCTTTCCTTTTTTCGGTTCCCGTTCCGGCGGCTGTACGCCTGCCTGGACCTGCTGCACAGGTTGCACCGGCTGTGCGGGCTCAACAGCGCCCTGATTCGGCGAATGAGGAGCAGCCTCCACGAACTGCTTCGGATCAAATGAATTGCCAGAATTCTCAGACATACCTACTTACCTTCCTTTTCCCAGTGGACATCACGTCAGACTTTGTTCGTACCCCTCGATATTACACTCGAGAATCTCGTAACCCGAATAATTCCGTATATTTTCCTTTACCGCATCTATATCGGGAAGTCCGCATACTTCGATTCCATTTATCTCTACAGGCGTACTCGACGGACTGATTCCACATTCCACTTTCATTTCACCACCCCGGCACAAGTCTTCAAATCCCCTGTACCAGTAGAATGTGCAGGTCTCATCTCCCTTTTGGGCCTGGATCTCATACACCGCCATCACGACCCTATACTGGTTCTGGTTATCGAAGGTCAGTATCTCCCCCACCGGCTCCATCGATAAGTACTCCACACCACTTACTGAATACAGTCTGTCGTAGATATCCCGCGAATGGTCATCCATCGCTTTATACTGTCCGATGGTGATCTCACTTAAGCTCTCGATACCGGTATTATCCGGCGAAGAATACGGTTGTCCGTTGATCGGAAGGATAAGACACTTATCGATATCCTCCTCCATCGCTTCCTTGACGATGTGGGATTCATAGATCGTTTCAAATGACTGGTATCCCTGCGTACACCAGGTATCGAAGCACACGTCCCTTCCCGGGACAGAATGCGCGGAAGTATTAACAAGAGTTCCGTCCTGATAGATGCCGTGTATTCCCAAAAACCAGAAAAACTGGCGTTCGATAGGCTCTCTACCGGTCGTATCCTCTACGATCACCTGGTAGATCGTATTGATACTATGCTCCGTATCCGGAAAACCACTCCACGAGTCATCCGTCATCGTTATCCCGATAAAGTTGAAGTTCGTGACTGTGACGCCGGCAGGAAAATTACAACTTACCCAATTATTAAAGTATTCCTCTGCATGATCGTTAATAATGGTAAAAAGCTCGTCCGTGATGCCGTAAAGAGAGGTAACGATCTCATGCGGCGGAGCAGTCTGATCCGTCTCGTCGTCATCCTTTTCTTCGTCATCCTTCTCTTCGTCATCTTTTTCTTTGTTCGTCGCTTCGCGCTTCGAAGTCTTTTTCTTTTCTGACTTCTCATCCTTGGCAAAAGCACCGCTCAACGCAAGTCCCGCGACCACGATCGCGCCTACGAGAAGAACAGAAAGCGCGGAGATGATGACCGCCGCTTTGGCATGGCTCTTCTTCTCCTTCGTCTGTTGCGGCGGCGTTTCCTCGATCGGGGCAGCCTGATCTGACGGCTGCTTCACCGTCTCCGGAGAAAGCACCGGACTTGTATTCCCGCTCTCAGAAACAGGATCGTGTGTGATAGAACTGTTTTCATTGGAATCGTTTGTATTCATTGCCATCGTCAACCCTCACCGAATAATCAATAAACTGATTCTGCCTCTATATGTTTCCCTTAGCTATTTGTTTCCCTTTGCTATATGTATCCCTTCTTCAGTTCCCTTTTCTGACTTCGATCACGTCACGGATCGCCTTGATGCGGCCGAGCACACGGTCGAGCTGTTCCTGATCCTTGACCTCGATCGTCATGTTGAAGCGCGCGGTGATATCCTTCATGGCGGACATCTGTGCGGATGTGATCGGGATCCTCTCCTCTGCGATAGCGTTACTGATATCGGCCAGGAGATGACGACGGTCGTGCGCGATGACCGTGAACTCGACAGGATAGATCGCCTTGGTATGTTTCTGGTCGTTCCAGTACACCTCGATCAGACGCGAAGCACGCTCGGCGGCCTTGGCCGAAGCGGTCGCATTCCTCATGATGTTCCTGATATTACTGCAGTCTTTCCTGTGGACGCCGACGCCGTTGCCTCTGGTGATATAGCCGATGATCTCATCGCCCGGAACGGGGTTACAGCAGCGCGACAGATGGACGAGGCAGTTCTCGATACCCGTGACTACGACGCCCGTCTCCTGATGCGCACGGTTCGACGCACGCTTGCCGGTGTGGGTATGCTCCTGCGAGCTCGCCACGAGAGCCGGTCCCGCCGTGATGCTCTTCTCATCGAGGATATCCTTGGCCAGAGGCTGATAGACGACCTGGCCTCCGGATGTCACACGGTACCCGAGCTCGAAACGCTCATCCTCCGGGAGTGAGCGGATATATTCGTCACGCAGGCGGCCGACCACCTTCTGCGCCGTGATGACACCATAGCCGATCGCGGCATAGAGGTCATCGAGTGTATTCTGTGTCGTCTTTTTGAGGATCACCTCAACATGCGCCTTCTGCAGAAGCTGCGAAGGAGTAAAACCGATCTTCTTGATCTCGCGGTCCACCATCTCACGGCCGAGAAGGATATTGTCGTCTCTGGACTCTTTCTTAAACCACGAGTTGATCTTCGACTTCGCGGCCGAAGTCTTGACCATCTTCAGCCAGTCACGCGACGGTCCCTTGATCTGGTCGGACGCCAGGATCTCGACGATATCGCCGTTCTGAAGTTCATATGAGAGCGGTACGAGACGCCCGTTGACCTTGGCGCCGTACATGCGGTTACCGATACCGCTGTGAATCGTATACGCGAAATCGATCGGGCACGAGTGCAGCGGCAGCGAGATGACGTCGCCCTTTGGTGTGAAGACGAAGACTTCTTCGGCAGCAAGTCCTGTCTTCAGGGAATCGAGATACTCACCTGCATCCTTGGAATCACCCTGCCAGTCGAGGATCTGGCGGAGCCACGACAGCTTCGTGTCAAAGGCCGTGTTCTTGGCCTTGACGTTTGAGCTTCCCGTCTCCTTATATTTCCAGTGCGCCGCGATACCATACTCTGCCGTACGGTGCATCGCGAGGGTACGGATCTGCACTTCAAAGGGGATGCCCTCCTTACCGATGACTGTCGTATGGAGCGACTGGTACATGTTCGGCTTCGGCATCGCGATGTAGTCCTTGAAACGGCCCGGCATCGGATAGTACATGTCGTGTACGAGACCTAAGACCGCGTAGCAGTCCGAGACCGTATCCACGATGATGCGGCACGCGAAGATGTCATAGATCTGATCGAGGTGCTTTCCCTGCTGCTTCATCTTGTTATAGATGCTGTAGAAATGCTTCGGGCGGCCTTCGATCTCGGCATGGATCCCCATCTCCTTGATGCGGGCATCCATCTCCCCGACTACACTGTCGAGGAATTTCTCGCGCTCGGATCTCTTCTGGGAGATCGCGCCGACGAGCTCATAGTAGGCATCCGGGTCCGTATACCGCAGGCACAGATCCTCGAGTTCCCACTTGATCTTATAGATACCGAGACGATGCGCCAGTGGCGCGTAGATATCTCTCGTCTCCAGTGCTTTTTCCCTCTGCTTGGCGGGATCCTGATGCTTCATGGTGCGCATGTTGTGGAGACGGTCCGCCAGCTTGATGAGGATCACGCGGATATCCTTCGCCATCGCCAGGAACATCTTGCGCATGTTCTCCGCCTGCTGCTGTTCGCGCGAAGAATACGGGATCTGGCCGAGTTTGGTGACGCCGTCTACGAGAAGACCGATGTCCTCGCCGAAGACTTCGTTGATAAGCTCGATCGTGACCGGAGTATCCTCTACGGTATCGTGAAGAAGCGCGGCCACCAGCGTATCCGCATCGACCTCGAGCTCCGTCAGGATCTGGGCGGTAGCGATCGGGTGGATGATATACGGTTCACCGGTCTTTCTCTTCTGGGTGCTGTGCGCCTTGTACGCGAAGACGAAGGCCCGGCGGATCCGCTCGATATCGGCCTCGATCGCCGCGGCTTTCTCCTCGTCCGTAGGACCACTATCCGAACCGGAACCGACACCGGCGTTCCAGCCCGAGACATTCTCGTCCTTGGACGCGTCGGCCTTATACTTCGTCGTGACCTCTTCGAGCATGTCGAGGATCTCCTCGCTCACGCCCTCCGGCATCGTACCATCCCGAAGTTCATCGAAGAGCGCCGCCACTTCCGGTGCCATTTCTGTCGTTTTCTTATTCTCTCCACTCATTTTTCATCCCTGCCCTCCGGGCACATCCCCCATATGCGGACGAAGAATCTGATATGTCTCCGTATCCTCCAGTTTAACCTTGTCTCTTACATATAGCAAGGAGAAACACACCCGGTCGTCGCTGATCCGCTGCATCTCGATCAGGCCCGCCTCACAGAAGATGTCCAGCGCACGCGAGATCTTGAAGGCGTGCAGCGGCTTCTTGAAGCGTCCGGTCACGAGTCTGGCAAGATACGACAGGTCTACGATGTTTGTCGCCTCACTGCAGTTGTCGCGCAGGAACTGGTAAAGAAGACCCATCTCCTGTCCCGTCGGGCAGAGGTCCTGCGCACGGCACTTACCGATCAGGGCGACCTTGTCGATCCCGAGCTTGTTCCTGTAGAGGTTCTCGAGAAGCTGCGGCTGGTCCCAGATCGTCCTGCCGATCGGCATGAAATGCATGTCCTGCACGCGAAGGGATACCTGCTTATTCCCGTTCCATATGTTGATCCCCGGAGCGACGAGCATGTCGACCATACTTCCCGGTACGAACATGTCCGCCATCTCCGCCGCGCGAAAAGCAATGGCGTCGAGTGTCTCCGTTTTTTCTTTTCCGTTGTCGTTCATTTTATATGCGACGGTCAGCTTGAGGTGCTGTTTCTCAGCGCCCACGAGCTGCGTCTGTGTGATCCGGAGCTCCGGCAGATGAAATACCGGCTCCCGGTTTCCTTCTCCGTACGGTTCGAGCGCAGCGAGCTCCTCGACCGCCGCTACCGTGATTCTTTCCGGCCGCACACTTCGGTCGACATCGATCTCGGCGATGTCCGCTTCGTTATTTCTCGCCTGTGCCCATTCGCTGATCCGGCCGAGGAATTCCCCGTACCTTGCGACCTCGACGCTGACGCCGGCGGCACGCTTGTGTCCGCCGAACTGGGCGACCGAGTCACCGCAGGCTTTGAGGCATTCGAGTATCGGATAATCGCCCGCCGTTCTGCAGCTGCCCTTGAGCATATCGTCGCTTCTGGTAAAAACGATCGCGGTTCTCTGGTACCGGCCTACCAGTCTGCTGGCGACGATGCCGAGGATACCGACATGCCAGTTCTCTCCGGCCACCACGATCGGCATCGACGGGTTTCGCAGGCCCTGGATCAGCTGATGGTTCGATTCGATCTTCTCGACCGCTTCCTCGAGGATCTTCTGCTCCAGAAGCTGTCTTCTCGAGTTCTCCGTCACCAATTCCTGTGCGAGGTATTTCGCCTCTTCCTCATCTTCTGTAAGAATCAGGTCCAGTGCCCGTACCGCATCGCCCATACGCCCGCATGCGTTGATCTTCGGCACGATCTGGAAAGCAATATCCATCGAATTAAGGCGTACCGGCGCACCGTTTCCCGGTCGCACGACGTCAAAGAGGGTGCGAAGACCGATCCGCTTCGTACGGTTCAGATATTCGAGTCCTTCACGGACGAGTGTGCGGTTTTCTCCGATCATGGGAACCACGTCGGCAATCGTGCCGAGCGCGGCGATGTCGATATAGTTTTTCCAGTCATCCGCTTCGATCGAAAGCTTCCCAGCCCAGGAAGCGCTCCCCTGTCCTTCCGAAGGACCCTCCGAGGCTCCGGATGAGGAAAAACTGGGGATGCCGTTGATCTTCATGCAGCACGCCTGCACCAGTTTGAGCGCGACTGCCGCACCGCAGAGGTGCACGAACGGATAGGTGTTATCGGGCCTTTTGCAGTCGATGACAGCCAGAGCCGGCGGGAGGACCTCTTTCACTTCGTGATGATCGGTCACGATGACGTCAAAACCTTCCTCCATAAGTTCACCGATCTCGGCCGCGTTGGCCACACCGCAGTCTACTGTCACGACGAGGTCGGGCTGTCTGGCACGGATCTTATCCGTGAGCGCCCCGGACACGCCATATCCCTCCACGAGGCGGCTCGGGATCACGTGATCAACGTTCGCACCGAGTTTTCTGAGAAAGAGTGTCAGCACGGCCGTAGCCGTTACTCCGTCGGCATCATAGTCGCCGCAGATGAGGATCTTCTCTCCTGCTGCCGCTGCCGAAAGGAGGCGCTCTACCGCGATATGCATATCATTCATGAGAAACGGGTCGTGACAATCTTCCGGCCGGCTCCGGAGGAAGGCTTCTTTCTCCCGATCACCGGAGATGCCTCGTGCCAGAAGAATCTCGTCAAGAAGCGACGTTTGCGTATTGTCTGAAGTATATGTACCGGCCGTGTCGGAAGCCTCGCCGGAAAGTTCTTCCGGCAGGCGCCATTTTTTCTCAAGAAGTATCATGCTTATGCCCCTTTAATCATCTCATCCTATTCTACCATAAAGATAAGATAATAAGAGGTCCCGCCGCATCGGGCAGGACCTCTTCCAAACTCACGTGGATCCGAAATGAGGGGGAAGGTTATTCCACGTTCTTGAGTGCGTCGGCCATCGGGATCTTCTTGATGCGGTGCATGTCAAAGAGCGCGACGACCAGGTAGGACATGACCATGATGACGATCATCTTGACGATGCCGGTCGCACTGATATATACGTCAAACCAGCCGTTCATCGAGTACATCATGATGGCGAAGACGAACGTCAGACCGAATACCGACAGAAGCGCCGACAATATCGCGAAGATCACGACGACGATCGTAGTCAGGCGGACGTAGAGGCTGTTGATCTCTCTGTTCTCGTACCCCAGGACCTTGACCATCGAGATCGACACGGCGTTCTTCTCGATGATGAGCTTCGTCAGCAGGAAGATCACGAGGAGCGCGATGACGCCCGAGCCGAAGGCCAGATAATCGCACATCGAGCCCATCGAGTGGTCGAGCTGGTTCGCCATGCTGAGGATGTCGTTCACGGTGATGACGGAGTAGATCCTGTCGGTCTCGATGTCAGTGATCTCGCGCTGCGCCATGTATCCCATGAAGCTGCCTTCTTCTTTGCCGAACACCTGATTAAATCCTTCGTTAGTCATGAAGATCGACAGGGACCCCATATAGTCATATTCACCCTTGACGACGAAATCATAAGTATCGTCGGAGTACTTGTCCTTCAGTGTCAGCACATCGCCGTTTCGAAGTCCGAATTTCTTCTTGTAAGCACTGGATACGAGGACCTCGTTCCCGGTAAGGCCATCGGTACCGCTTACGAAACGCGAACCTTTCGAGATACCGTAGATGCCGATGTCTTCACCGACGTGTACACCCGAAGTGGTCTGAAGCGAAGCCATCGAGAACTTCTCGGCGCTCTCTTCGGAGGTGGTGATCTCGTTTCCGTCCTCGTCGGTCGTCTCTTTCAGGATGTACTGGTAATCGGAGAGCATGTTCTCGGCCATCTCACTCTTAAAGTGGTCGACCGTCTCGGGAAGACCGATCGCGAAGGCCAGGAGCAGCATGACGAAGGCGATACCGAAGAACAGGACGATGTAGCCGCCGATGTTCTGCAGGAAGATACGCATCCGGAAACGGTTCAGAAACGACACTCTCGGCAGGCGCATCGCCTTCTTCCTCTTCGAAGTCGACAGGTCGCGGCGGAGGAATTTCAGCGGCGACAGGCGGAGCTTCCGGTAGATCACGATGAAGTTGATGACCGCCATCAGGATGAGCGGGATCAGTGTGGTCTTGACAAAAGCATTGGCGTTCCAGACCGTCTCGAACTTCAGGAGGCTGTAGGTGTTGTAGTACATGCTGACCATGAAGTCCTTAAAGATGGTGTAGCCGAGGATGTTGCCGAGGACCGCGGCGATGATGGTCACGAGGAAGGGGACTTTTATGTAGTGGAACAGCAGTTCTCTTCTCGTATATCCGGTCGAGCGCAGCGTACCGATGACCGCCGCCTCGTTGACGATGGTGTTATTGGTCGTGATCGCGAATACGAAGGCGATCACGCCGATAAAGATGTAGACCAGGACTTCCATCATGACCTCGTCGTCCGACAGGTCGTCGCCGGCGAAGCGGATCGCCTGGTTTTGGTACTCCGGCACGAAGTCCATGATCTCGTTCATATCCGCTTTGTACTCATTCATCAGTGCGAACACCTGCATATCGCCGCCGTTCATGGCAGTAAGCATATCGGCTTCCAGTGCTTTTGCCGTGGCAAGATCGGAGGTGTATCCGCCGGTCGCCGCCAGGACCGCGAGCTTTTCCATCAGCACGTCGGAGCGCTCTTTCTGCTCTTTGTCGCTTCCGGGAGCATCCGTAAACTGGTAAGCGTACTCAAACTTACGCGAGCCGACGAGCATGTCCCAGTCCGCGTCCGAGACAAAACCGATGTCGAAATTGATCGCGTTGAACATCAGGTCCGAATTCTTCGGAAAAAGCGAGGTGTAGTCGGAGGCCGCGATGACGCCGGTCACTCTCATGGAGATCCCGTCGACGCCGATGGTATCTCCGATCTTGATCGAGCGGTTGTCGGCGTGCATGCGGTCGATGACGATCTCGCCGGGGTTTTCGGGAAGAGCGCCCTCGATCAGGGAAATCTTGTTGACCTCGTTCCGCATCCGGAAAACGCGGATCGTGTCGTCCTCGCCAGCCTCTTCCGATGCGTCGCTTACTTCTGCGACCTCTTTATAGTACTGCTTGTAGATGCGGATGCCGCACTCCTCTTCCATCTTCTGAAGGAGCGCTTCGGAGCCCTCGGTCTTCAGGATGAAGTGGCCGTGCTCGATGTTGTACTTCTCGTAGGACTCGTCGATGGCCTGAAGCATACTCTTGTTCGCGACGAAGATTCCCGACGCGATGGCGATCATGAAGGTCATCAGAAGCACGAGCACCACATATTTCTTCCACTCCTTGCGCATCTCGCGCGGGAGCCGTCTGTTAAGTGGATCTCTCATTGGTCTTTCCTCCTGCCGTCATTACCAGTCCAGCTCCATCGCGCTGATCCTGTTGTCGTTGCGGATGTTCTTCCTCACGCGGCCGTCGCGGAGCTTGATGGTGTGGTCCGCCATCTTGCTGATCTCTTCGTTGTGGGTGACCATGATGATCGTGTTCCCGTACTTCCTGTTGACGTCCTCGATGAGCTTTAAGATCTCCTTTGACGTCTGGTAGTCGAGGGCGCCGGTCGGTTCATCGCAGAGGAGGATGTCCGGGTTCTTGACGATCGCACGTCCGATCGAGGTCCTCTGCTGCTGGCCGCCACTTAGCTGGTTCGGGAGCTTGTAGCGGTGGTCCCACAGGCCGAGGGTGACGAGGAGTTCGTCGATATTGAGCGGGGCATCCGAGAGATACGCGCCGACCTCGATGTTTTCCTTGACGTTCAGGTTCGGGATCAGGTTATAAAGCTGGAACACGTAGCCCAGGTGCTTCCTTCTGTAGCGGG
Organism: Clostridiales bacterium; assembly: GCA_017617995.1. Taxonomy (GTDB): domain Bacteria; phylum Bacillota; class Clostridia; order Saccharofermentanales; family Saccharofermentanaceae; genus Scatonaster. The sequence goes on along the minus strand of JAFZVE010000049.1, from coordinate 152,946 downwards.
TCAGTGTCTTTTCGTCCATGTCGCGGAGCTTGTCGCCTGCGATCGAGATAAATCCGTCGTCGGCGCTGTCGATACCGCCGATGATGTTAAGAAGCGTTGATTTGCCGGAGCCCGACGGCCCGAGCAGCACGCAGAACTCGCCTTTTGCCACAGTGAAGTCCATCCCGCGGAGGACCTCCTGCCGGCTGTCGCCTGTGCCAAATGCTTTGTGTACGTCACTTACTACCAGGAATTCTTCTAAAGACATAACTATTACCTCACGCTGTCATTATCATATTGGTAAACGGTTTATCATATGAACAACCGTTCATATGTATTATAATTCATGTGTTCATACATTGCAACATCGATTCTTTGGACAGGGGATACAATCTTTAGGCTTTTCATGATTCCGTTTTTGGAAAACTCTGCCAAGGGCCATCTCGCCACCTCCTTTACATCGGGCAACAAAAAACGAGCTTTTTGCTGCATCTTCTTGTGCAGTAAAAGTCTCGCTTCTCCCGACATATCCCGGGGATTTTCCCGTGATGACGAAATATGTCACATGCTTCCGATGCGGATCCGGTCCTGATGCGGCTCCTGAAGGGTCCCGAAGCATGTAAGCTACTCCCTAATACGTTTTCAGTGTAGCCGTCATCTCCGGATCTGAAAACCCGGAGATATTCCAAGAAAGCGCCGGTCTCACGGAGAATTTCCCGTGAGAAAATGCCTAAACATGAAAATCCACCCTTTTCTTTTTGTGCGATGCGTGATAGAATCGCGCGTCCTACATATAGTCCTACATTTTGTCGGACAAAATGCAGGACACCTGCACCGGACCTAAAAAGCGGTGATATTCCCATATAAACGTGTACAGGGTATAATCATATCGGGGGTGAGAATATGGACTACAGGAGACCACTATGAAAAGAGCCACTTCCGTTTTTCTTATCTTATGCATGATCCTTTCTTCTTCCGCCTGCTCAAAAGCAAAGGAGACCTCAGCTTCTCCTTCGGAGACGGATCAGGCCCGGACGGACCCGTCAGAATCAGAGTCGTCCGCCACAACCGAAACCACATCAGGGACAGAAACGACAACTGAATCGGCGACAGAAACCACCATTCCCGATCCGCTCCCGGTCGACAGCACGTATTTCCCGGATCCGGTTTTCATGGACTATATATCGGAGAACATCGACTCCGATTCGGATGGTTTTCTAAGCAAAGATGAATGCGAAGCGGTCGAGGTGATCGAGATCAACGACACCTATGAACTGTTTTCCTTAGTCGGGATCGAGCACTTCCCGAACCTGAAGGAATTGTATTTCGAATGCGGATTCGTTACCACTCTTGACGCAAGTAAAAACACCGCTTTGGAATACATCGACTGTTACGGTAATGATATGACCGAGATCGATCTAAGCGGATGCGCGAAACTGAAAGAGGTCTTTGGCCAGGGAAATGCTATCACCAATCTGGACATAAGCGGATGTACAAGCCTGGAGAGACTTGAATTTGGTTCATTCACCGATTTACATACTCTGAACGGCATCAGCGACTGTAAAAACATGAAAGAACTATCTATAGGGTGTATTGACGCATCGCTTCTGGATCTCAGTGCCATGCCGGAATTAGAGAAACTCTGGTTCATCGTAGATGATCTTTCGGAAATAGACACGAGTCATAATCCGAAGCTAAGAGAACTGCGCGCAACGGGAAAGACCGGAAGCATCGACATAAGCCGGAACACTGAACTGGAAATACTGGAAATCGACGGCTGGGGAGATGTAGACGCAGACCTGATCACCTCTTTAGATCTGAGCCAAAACCCGAAGCTAGAGTATTTCGGACTTTACGGATCCCATCTTCACTCGATCGATCTTTCGAATAATCCGGAACTGGAGAACATCACTCTCTCCGAAAATTACGGTATTTCCGAACTGGATCTTTCCGAAAATAAGAAATTACATTCTCTTTACTGCTACGGTAACGGACTCACTTCCATCAACGTCAGAAATTGCCCGGAACTTGACGACCTGATCTGCAGTGAGAATTTCCTGACTGAAATAGATGTCTCCGGAAATCCCAACTTAAGAGAGCTGGCCTGCGCGAACAACAAGCTCACCTCTCTCGACACAAGTTCGTGCCCGATCCTATCTAATCTGAATTGCAGTCACAACGAGCTCTCCTCTCTTGACTTGTCGAAGAACACCCACCTCAGAAATCTAGAGATCCACCATAACGCCATCGCGGAAATAAATGTACAGGGAATCGAAGATTTCCGCATTCTAAAAGATAGTGAGCCGGGGTTCTACGACGAATACGGTCTCGAAGGCGTATGTGAGTATTATTACGAAGATGGCTTCGACTCCTGGATCAGTATCCGGTGTGATACTGAAACGAAGGTGATTTTCTGATAACAAAGCCATGAAAAAAGCCTGCCGGATCAGATCCGACAGGCTTTCGATTTACTTAAGTTATTAGAGAACCAAGATTATCTCTTGCGCTTTCTAGCCGCCTCCGACTTCTTCTTACGGCGTACAGAAGGCTTCTCGTAATGCTCTCTCTTACGTACCTCAGCGAGTACACCAGAACGAGCGCAGGAACGCTTGAAACGACGAAGAGCACTGTCAAGGGACTCATTTTCTTTAAGTCTGATTTCCGACACTTGTTATCCCTCCTTCCATACGGTAAACTCTTGAAACCTACATGAATCGGTTTCAAACAAGGCATATATTACTCTAAATTTCAGCGCTCGTCAATGAAATTTGCATATTCCGCGCATTTTTCCGTCGTTTACCGCGTGAAAAGCACTTCTTTCAGTGCTTTTCGCGCCGTCGAGCCAGGCCTTCAGGTGCCGGATCGGATCAGAGATTTCCGATCAGGTCGGTGACCTTCACGAGGTCTTCGCGGATCGAGATATGCTGCGGACACTGCTCCTCGCACGCCCCGCACTGCAGGCAGTTCGCCGGCTTCTCCTCGTCCTTGAGCATGCTCCATTCCCACTTGGTGTGACCAATGTTACCGTATTTGCCGAATTCGTTCCAGATGCGGAAAGATCTCGGGATATCGACGCCGCCCGGACAGGGCATGCAGTAGCGGCAGCCGGTGCAGTGGTTGAATACACGGGCATCGAGAGCTTGCTGAAGTCTGCCCATCGCAGCCAGTTCCTCTTCAGTCATCGGGATATAATCCGTGAAGGTCTTGAGGTTATCCTCGAGCTGGTCCTCGGCGGACATGCCGGAGAGAATGACCTTGACGTTCTCGAAGGAAGCGACGAAACGCAACGCCCACGCGGCTTTCGAATAGCCGGGACGGATGCCGTTCAGTTCATCGAGGAGTTCATCCGGATACATGCACAGGGATCCGCCTCGGATCGGCTCCATGACGATCACCGGGATACCCAGCGATTCGGCAAGCTTCAGTCCCTTGGTACCGGCCTGGTTCTCGGTGTCCATGAAGTTGAACTGGATCTGGCAGGCATCCCACGGATACTTCTTGATCCACTTCTCAAATACCGGATAGTCATCGTGGAACGAGAAACCTACGTTCTTGATCTTGCCCTGTTTCTTCAGGTCGAACATGAAGTCAATGACGCCGGCCTTCTCCATCTCCTCGAATCGGTCCTCGCCCATGGCGTGCAGAAGATACAGGTCAAGGTATTCCTGCTGGAGTTTCCCGAGCTGCTTCTCGAACATCTTCTCGGCGTCTTCTCTCGTCTTGATCTCCCAGACCGGGAGTTTCGTCGTGAGGAAGTACGAATCGCGCGGGAGCTCTTTTAGCACTTCACCGACTACGATCTCGGACTCACCGCCGTGGTAAGGATAGGCCGTATCGTAATAGTTCACGCCCATCTCATGTGCGCGAAGGAGCATCGCTCTTGCGCGGGCCTTATCGATCTTGCCGTCCTCCGTCGTCGGGAAACGCATGCACCCGAAACCCAGAAGTGACACAGGTTTATCAAATCCATTCATCGTTCTTGTAAACATAGTCGACCCTCCTTGCTTAACTTATGTATCCATTTTACCGAATCGCATCGCGGAATAATACTACTTTGTTATCACGAAATCCCGAAGATTTGCCCATGTTGCGCGCATGTGTTACTATGAACGTAATTTGACGCCCATGGGGAGGAACGAATGGATATCGACGTCTCATCACTTACTTTTCGTGATGCTTCCAGCGATGAAAAGAAGCGGATCTTCCGCATCCTGAATCTTCGCAACACGATCTGGCTCGTGTGCGCTCTGATCGCCATTGCCGCCGTCTTCCTTATCCCCGGCCGTGTGCGCCTCCTGACCGCGATCGGTCTGGGCCTGGCCGCCGTAGTGCTTCTGTACATCGTGATTGAAGATATGCCCGCCTGGCATTGCCGGGTCTGCAAGGGCATCGTATCCAACAAGCGTGAGATCCAGACAGACACGGACACCGGCCTTTACTACGACGCCGTGACCTTTACCTCCGAAAAAGGAGAAGTCGTGGACGTCGTACCTGTTTTCTCGGCAAAAACACTTCATCTCCTTGAGGAAGGCAGCCATGCCACCATCGTCTGCTACAACAAGCGCCAGCCCGTCCTCCTCGCCGACGAACAGATCCACGAACAGGAGTAACCCCCCCACATTTAACGACGAAATAAAGAAAGAGTTTTCATCGTGCCTCCGCAGGACTTGCGTCCGAGGACAGCACAAGAAAACTCTTTCTTTATGTTTATACTTCGATGTACGCTCCCGCCTGTGCCTTCCACATCTCGGCGTATTTCCCGCCTCTTAAAAGGAGCGATTCGTGCGTTCCTTCTTCTACGATGCGGCCTTCTTCGAGCATGAAGATCCTGTCCGCGAGACGCGTCGTCGAGAGACGATGCGAGATGAAGATAACGGTCTTATCCTTCGTCGCCTGGAGCATCGCATGGTTGAGCTGGTACTCCGCGATCGGGTCAAGAGCCGAGGACGGCTCGTCGAGGATCATGAGCGAGGCATTCTGGTAGAAGACTCGCGATACGGCGAGCTTCTGCTGCTCACCACCCGAGAGGTCCACACCTTTCTCGGAGAACTCATGTGTCAGCGGCGTATCGAGCTTCATGGAAAGGGCATCGACACGGCGTGACAGACCGCTGTCCAGAAGTGCCTGCGCGACGCGTGCCTCATCGGCATGCTCGGCCACATCGAGGATGACATTTTCCTTGACGGTACCCGCGAAGATCTCGAAGTCCTGGAAGACCGTACCGATCGAATCGCGGTAGGATTCCAGATCGTACTTTTTCACATCCACACCATCTGCGAGGATGGTTCCCGACGTCGTATCGTAAAGACGCATCAGTAGCTTGACGAGCGTGGTCTTACCGGCTCCGTTATAGCCGACCAGAGCGATCTTCTCACCCGGGTTGACTTGGAGGTTAATATCCGAAAGTACCTCCGGAAGATCCTTCTTATAGGAGAAGCCCACACCCTCGAGGGAAAGTGCTTTTGCCTCGGAAGAAGGCTTCACGTCGCCCTCCGATATGACCTTCGGCTCGTAGGCCAAAAAGTCGCGGATCTTCTGGATATAAAGGCTCGTCTCGCAGGCCTTCGGATAGGTCTCGGTAAAGACACGGAGGTTTCGCTTGAGATCGCCGAAGCGGTGCGCGAGCATGACCGTGGACGACAGCGAGATCGCATGCATGATGATGTAGCGGTACATGAGGTACGAGACATAGAGCGTATCACCGATGAAATCGCCGAAGAGATAGTTCTTCAGGAACGCCACGCCGAACTTCTTCTTGGCCAGTGACTTCTCCGCCTCATAGACCTCTTCGTTTGCATTCGCGAAACGCTCTTCAAGCACGTCCGTGACCTCCGGATCGAGACGGATCTCCTTCGCATAGTCCTTCAGATAGAAGACGCGCTTGACGTACTCGCGCTTTCTCTCCGGCGGGTAGCGGAGCATGCGGATCCGGAACGAGAGCTTGTTATAGATCTGGCTGCAGATGTAGCTCAGGATGAAGGACGTGAGCACGAACAGGATCGAGAAGCGATCCTTGATGAGGAAGTAACTTCCCGTCAGGGTGACGACCGTCAGACCCGAAAGGACGCTCTTGATAAAGTCCATCGTGCTGTCGATACGCTTGTCGACCTCGGAGATCGCGAGCACCTGGCTGTTATAGAACTCCGGATCGTCGTAGCACGACAGGTCGACCGAGCGGGCCTTCTCGTAGAGGCGGAGCTTGATCTTCTCTCTGACCTTCGGGCGCTCTTTCTCCTGCATGTAGTCGCCGGCGAGCACGGTGAAGATCATGCCGACGGTGATGAGTCCTGCGATGAGGAGGATCATGAAGGCGACCCTTCGGAAGGAGTAGTTAAACTCCGCCGCCTCGAGGACGAATCCGATGAGGAAGACGTGCTCGACGAAGATCGAGATCTCGCCGCGGATGCTGTCGAGCGCCGGGAAGAGGACGAACTTCGGGGAGGCCTGGAACATCATCTTCATGAAGAAGAAGTTATTCTTTATGACCTGCGAGGCAGGCTGCTTGATCTTCTTTTCCTTCTCGCCGGAAGGGTTCTTTACATCATTACTGCTCACAGGATCACCTCCTTTTCATCTTCTACTGCCAGATAGTTCATGGCCTGGCGGATGTACATCTTCGCGTACTTGCCGCGCGCGTCGATCAGTTCCCTATGTGAACCGCGCTCGATGATCGTGCCCTTCTCGAGCATGAATACCTTGTCGCAGTTCTTGACGGAGGAGAGGCGGTGCGAGATGAATACCATCGTGTGGTCGCGGCCTTCCTTCATGATGTTCTTAAATAGTTCGTACTCGGCGATCGGATCAAGTGCCGAACTCGGTTCGTCGAAGATCTTGACCGGCGATTCCTTGGCAAATGTTCTCGCGACTGCGAGTTTCTGGTGCTGGCCGCCGCTGAAGACCGCGCCGTTCTCGTCGAACTCTTTCGTCATAACGGTGTCGACACCTTTCGGCAGGGCCTCGACCTTATCGAGGATGCCCGCACGGCGGAGCGATCTTCTCACGATCTCATCTTCGTTCTCGTAGTGGCGTCCCATCAGGACGTTCTCCTTGATAGTCATCGCGAAGATCGCGAAGTCCTGGAACGTCGTCGCGAAGAGGCGTCTGTATGCACGCAGATCGTATTCCTTGATGTTCCTGCCATTCAGGAGGATCTCACCGGAAGTCGGATCGTAGAATCGGAGGAGGAGCTTGATGATCGTCGTCTTTCCCGCGCCGTTATGTCCGACCAGTGCGACGATATCGCCCTTATCGATCTTAAAGGAGAGATCCTTGATCGTCTCTTCGTCTTTATACGAGAAGCAGACATTTCTGAACTCGAGGCTTTCAAACTCGCCCGGCATCTCGCCCTTCTGATCCTGCGGGATCTTCTCCTCGTACTCGAGGAATGTTCTTAAGTTGTTGATGAAGATACCGTTCTTGATGAGGTTCATGATGTTCTCGAAGGCACGGATCAGGATCCATGTCATCGCGACCATCAGGCTCGTCATGATCGCCAGCTGCGCGAGCGTGATCGTGTGGCTCACGAGGACTCTGTAGATCGCGTAGAGCAGTACACCCTCGAAGATGATCGTAAACGTAAACGTGATGCGCCAGAAACTCAGCATGCAGTTGGCAAATGCGTACTTGACCGCTGCTTTGACGTTCTTCTTCGTCGCACTCTTATACTGCTTCCGGAGAAGTTCGAAGACGTTCGACAGACGCATCTCCTTAGCACCGTCCGGCAGGTACATCATACGATTGACGTAGTTGTGGACCTTGTTGTTCGGGACCTGTGCCTGGTAGCGCTTATACTCGTACTTCTGCTTGTAGTTGCCGAAGATAAAGTTTCCGATCAGAGGCGAGATGATGAACAGCACCGCATAGTGATCGATGTCGAACATGAAGTAGAAAACCGCAATCAGGGCCGGGATCGATACCAGGAACTCCCAGAAGCTTCGCACGATCATGAGGATCTTCTCATCCGCACCGTCCATCGCCATCGTGTACTTGTCGTAGAAGTCCGAATCCTCGTAGCAACGAAGCTCCACGTTCTTTGCCTTCGCAAAGAGCTCTTTATATATGCCGCCGTACAGCTTGACCGCACCCAGCGGAAAGATCACGTTGTCCGCGTATTTTTCATATAGATTGATGATGAAGAACAGTGCACCGGTAAAGATGATGAACGTCATGACCGACCGGAACGGTGCGTCATTATCAAGGGCTTCGATGATCTTTCTCATGAAGATACCGTCAAAGTAGACCCACTCGAAATATCCGAAGATCGCGAACAGTAAGCCGGCAACGACCATCGCCCGGCTGTACTTCGCCGACAGTTTCATGGCAAAGATATTATTCTCGACCGTTCTTCGGAATGACAGTTTATCCTTGTTCTTTTTCTTCTTCCTTTTTTCTTCCGGGCCGCTATTGTTCTGCGTCCCGGTTTCCTTGTTTTCCTCGTTTTCTGCGCTCATGCGTAGTTCCCACTTTCGTCGTTACTTCTTGCCCGACTTTTCCACTCTCACGGGAAATTGTAACATAAGCGGGATCTGCAAAACAGTTACCGCCAGTCTAATTTTGCGAAGAGTTTTCCTTTCCCGCATCCTTCTCGAAAAGCACTTCTTCCGCAGGCGCCGTGCTTTCATTCGACTCTTCTTTTTTCCTCCGGCGCGCCATGAAACTTCCCACCGCATAGCCGAAGCAGATCGCGGCGATACTTCCATAGAAGATCGGATACATCGTGTTTAAGATATACTTCGGATACGAAAGAAGGCGGTACGGAAGGATGATCCACCGAGCGATGGAGAACACACCGCCGAAAACAGCGGCAACCCCTCCGGCCCCCAGCCATCTCTTCAGCAGAAGCGTGATCACAAGCGCGACCACCGCCCCGAGGATCTCATAGAGCTGTGTCGGGTGCACAAGATGCGGACCGCCCGTGAAGAATTTCATCGGATCTGCCACCCGGTACATGGATTCATTCGACGGAAATTCGAGCCCCCACGGAAGCGTCGTTTTCTTGCCGGCGCAGCAGCCATTCAGGAAACACCCGATCTTCAGGATCACGATCCCGCAGGCGCAGGGAAGGACGAACGCATCGAGGATCTTCCCGGGATGCTTCTTCCGGATCAGGCAGAACACCAGGATCCCCAGAAGTCCCAGCACCAGTCCGCCCATCAGGGAAAGCTGCCTGTACTCAAGCGTCCATACATGAAAACCGTTCGTGTAGGCTTTCGGGTTCAATATGGCATTCAGAAGTCTCGCGCCGATCACCGCCAGCACTTCTACAATAAGCGGAAGCAGCCGCCTCTCCCATCGGGAGAGGACCGGCCGCAAAGTGACTTCCGCTATGGCGTAGCCGGCCAGCGCGGCCAGCCCCGCCATGAGATAATATGTTGTTGTGGAGACGCCTGCGATATGAATATACGGATACACTTTATTGCACCTTCCGGGCGTTGACGCCAAGTGTGATCTGTTCCATCGCAATACCCGTCTCCTGATCTGTCGCAAGCATGATGATGTTTGCCGAAGTGACGACAATATCCATACCGTCCAGCTCTGCATTCAAAGTACCACTGAAGGTTATTTCTCCGACGCCCTCGCCGTCTCCGCCAAATGCTGCGCACACTTCATCTTTAGTTATATACGTTCCGTTGATGATAAATGTGCCTTCGGAGTATGTGCACATAAGCGGTATCGGTTTGTCCCCGCCTTCTTTCTGCACGAGATACAGCGTCACGAAGCATGCCCCTTCGTTCGCCGTTTCCGTATCGGCTTCTATGGTCAGACTCGACAGATCCACCGTCTTGTACACATCGTTCTCCAGCATCGACTCCTCCATCTGCGCATCGCACTCCGCTTTGGACACTTGGGAAAGATCCGCACTATAATCTGAATAGTCTTCCGAATGGGCTTGCATATATTCGTAGCCCTCATCGGTTATCGAGACGTTTACGATCGAATAGGTTCCTGTATAGTACCCGACAAGATCCGCCAAGGTGATGCCTTCGTATACCAACTCCACAGTCGGATTATTAATGTCGAACGGTTTTACCATGATCGGGGGATCATCCGGATCGGCCGTTTCTGCATAGACCTCCACCGTCTTCGGTTCACCGGCAAGCACATATCCGATCCATGTCATGGTCGTATCGGCACGGCCTTCCGAATCGAGAACCATCTGCCAGTCCTCTTCTTCCGCTGCGAGGGAAAGAGGCGCAAACTTGACGGTACATCCGGCGTATCTCGGAGAATCGGTAGGATCGCGTACTTCCACGACCTCCACGTTATACTTCGTGTTAAAGTACTTACTCAGATTGTTGAGCTGCTGAAGTGCGGTATCCAGCGCATTGAACTTCAGCTGGAACTCCATTCCGGAGAGAATGTCCCAGAGCTGTTCGAGGAGCTCGCCCTTATACTCATCGGAGATCTCCTGTTTCATCTGATCGTCCGGATCCTCACGGTCGTCCTGTCCGACTTCCGCATAGATCTCTGCTCTCTCCGATGCAGACAGCGTCCAGAACTCGTTGCAGTAACCGTCGATCTCATCCATAACGGCATTGGTAACATCGAAGTCTCTGCTCTCGAGAGAAGATGTCGCAAGCATGTAGATGATGTCATTCCAGCCTTCCATATCGAGGTGGCAGTGGCTGTCGTCATCCAGCTGCATGTAATATCTGTACGCGCGGGTCTCACTCTCGTTCACGAAGTTATAGGTAAACTGTTCAGACTCGTTGAGCGTATCACTCATCAGCCATGCACCTGCGCAAACATCACCCAGGCTCATGCCGGAGGTAGACATCTTGTACGCCATATCTTTATACAGCGCCATAATGTCATCGTCCTGTCTGTCGTCCTCGGTCATGTAGAACATGAACGTGGCGGCTGCCATGTAAAGACCTGCTTTTCCGACTGCGGCAAAAACCTTGTCCGAGTTCGGCATGTAATTGTACGCGCTTTCACTGATGGTCGTGGTGCAGAGCGCGGTGATCATGTTGCTGAGTAATTCGTTCCCGCCTTCATAAGCGCTCACATACTCCAGGAAGGACGATTCGATGATCGGCGCTACGACGGAACGGCAATACACGCCCGGTTCCCCGTCGGCCACGAATTCTTCGACCGCCGCTTTTGCTTCGTCCCAGGTAAGGATATTCAGATCGTCAATGATGCAACTTACTTTCGCCATTCTCTTGCCTTCATCTTCGAACTCGAAGCATCTGTACGTAGAGAAGTGATTAGTATGGATCACGACTTCTTTCGCTGCCGTATCGACCTCATAAAGAACAGGCACCCATTCTGCAGCGGCTTCGTCATAGTACATGGCCGCCACACACTTCGCCGGATCCTGTCCCGCGGGAATATTCGCTTCGTTATACGGGAGACGCAGTTCGATGTATCCACCCATATCATGGATATCTCCAAGTGTGATCTCATAGTCCGTGTAATGGGCACCGATCTCCGGATCCGCCACTTCTTCCAGCTGTGTGACTTCCAGCTCGGCATCCTTCGGCACCTTCAGGTAACCGTCGATCTTCACCTTCACGCCCATGTCCGTCGAGATGTCGATGGGATCCACTTTTTCGACCGCCGGCGCCGCGACCATAGACTCGACACTTGCATCGGCCGATTCGTCCTCGTCCTCATCGTCATCCGAGACCTTGACCTTCTCGGTCTTCTTCGCTTTTTTATCTTTCGTATCGTCGTCCTTATCGGACTTGCCGCAGGCCGCGATGCCCATGATCATCGCGAAAACCAGAAGACACGATATCAGTTTCTTCCACATCTTCATACTTTCTCCCCCTTTACTGCTATTTCACCTTCAGTTCTTTTCCCTCCAATAAAAGTATTCCTGCCAATGTTAGTTAAAAAGAGAGGGAGGAGATCTCCACTGGAGATCCCCTCCCCCGGGTGTTCACGCGCAAGACGGCGATTTGAACAAGGAATTCATAGCTTGGAAGGAATTAATAGGTAGGCTCTATCAGACCATACTGGCCGTCTTTGCGCTTATATACCACACAGACTGTTCCTGTTTGTGCATCGAGATAAACCAGGAAGCTGTGACCAAGCATCTCCATCTGCAGAATCGCTTCTTCCGACTCCATCGGAACCAGTTCGAAGGATTTGCGCTTGATGATCTTCGGTTCGTTGTCCTCTTCTTCGTAGTCCTCTTCGACGATATCACTGAGATATTCGTTGAGGATCGGGTACTCTTTCTTCTGACGCTGGATCCTCGTCTTCTGTTTCCTGATCTGGGACTCCAGCTTATCCACTGTGCGGTCTACCGCATTTAGAATGTCATCGTCTTTTGCCTCAGCTCTGAAAATATGATTCTGGAGCTTCAGCGTGATCTCCACTTTCTTCAATTCTTTCTCGGGGTGGATCTTGATATTGAAGGATCCCTCTTCCCCGAAATACCTGTCAAACTTTGCGAGTTTACCGGCGATTTTTTCCTCCAGACGCTTGCCGATCTTGATACCGTTTCCCTGTGTCGTGATCTTCATATAATCACATCCTTCCGATTGTTCGATTTTGTAGACCCTTGTTCTGTCTACACAACCATTATATCGAACTAAGGTTCACAGAATGGTAACATACGTGTCAGAGAGATTTCGCAATCTATGCTATAATAATAATGTTGGGGCTCGGAATTATTGATGATTCCGAGCCCCTATTTTCTTACTCCACATCCTCGTGTTTCGTTTCTGCTTCTTCTGCTATTTCGTCGACCGCTTCCGTGACCGACTCACCGGTCAGTTCCACTTCCGGATTCTCGATCGGGATCGACTCACCGGAACCTTCGCTTACGGTCTCTCCGCCTTCCATGACTCGTTCCGTATTCTCTGTCGGAACCTTATCCACTACCGGAACAACGATTCCTATATCTGCGGGATCGACACGGGTAACCACAGAGACGTCATTGCTCTCCGGGAACTTCTCTCCGCAGGCCGAACAGTAGGCATGTTCGAGCAGGTTCTCTTTCTTGCAGTTTCTGCACTCCTTGTAGCCCTTCTCGAAGAGGATACGAAGTCTGCACTCCTCGATTTCGAGGTACAGATTGGAGATGCTCTCGCAGCGGGTGTTGATGTCTCTGGACACATCCGCATTCATGTCGCGGTACTGCTTATAGTAGAGCTTGCCGATCTCGTCAAAGTAGACGCTGATCATGCGGTTCTTATCATCGATCGATTTCTGCAACTGAGAAATCTGACTCTTCTTCGGATCAAATAATGCCATTTCTTTTCCTCCTGTGCCCTCGGCCGTATGGAACCTTCCCGGTCCGACTGCTTCAGATGCTCCCTATTATATAACGGATCGATCCCTTTTCTCAAGTCAGATCTTCTGCCTGGGAAATCACGCCTCTTCGGGCGCTTCCGCATCTGATCCGAGGGACGGTTCTTCCGGCCTTTCGAGCATGATGCCAACCACTCGCTTGATCGGGATACCCTGCTCGGCGTATTTGCTCTCGAACTCAGTACGGATATTCTCCGCGTCCCATTCACTGTGATGGAGATCTCTCGTCACGCAGGTCGTTTCCCATCCCGATGCTTCCATCTCCTCGAGTGTAAAATCGAAGAGCGGATCGTTATCGGTCTTAAAGTGGATCTGTCCGCCCGGTACGAGCACCTGACGGTACATATCGAGAAATGCACGGTAGGTAAGTCTTCTTTTCGGTTTATTCTGTCTCGTCCACGGATCGCAGAAGTTAATGAAGATCCGGCTCACTTCGGAAGGGCCGAAGAAATCGAGAAGGCCGAGCGCATCGCCACGGATGAAGAACAGATTTTTGAGGTCCGCATTCTTCGCACGCTCCATCGCCAGAAGACAGCAGGAAGGTTCGCGCTCGATCGCGACATAGCACACATCCGGATTTTTTCTCGCCATATTCTCCGAGAAAAGTCCTTTTCCACAGCCGATCTCGACATAGAGCGGACAGTCCGACGGCATACGGCACGCTTCTCTCCACTTCCCGCGGTTGGCGGAAGGATCGTCGAAATAGTGATCGGCGCACGCCTCGGTTCTCGGTATGAGGTTTTTCTTCTTACGCATTCTGGCCATGTGGTCTCTCCTTTTGGGCGCTTTCCCCCGCCGGGCCATGGTGTCCATCCCGGCTCTCTATAACGCACCCGCTATTTTACCCGAAATCCCGTGCTTTGTTAACACTGGGATCAATGCTAAATGGTAACAGCTTTTATGATTACGGCAAAAACAAGGGGAAGAGCCTAATTTGCCGTAAAGACGATATTCAGAAAATAATAAATATGAAGAAGTATCGGAAATGAACGTCGTTGCCCAAAGAGGGCATCTTTGCATTTTTTCGAAAACTCACTATACTGTTTGTGAATCATAAGGAGAAGTGAAACCTATGAAGCCGACCAGTGCATCGATAACATTTCAGCAGAACGGCGTACAGCGCACGCTGGATCTTCTGTCCATGAATACGAGCGACATTCTTTCTTTCGAGACAATCGTCGAGGAAGAGTGTTTCCGTCTCCTTCTTACTCCGAGCAAGGCCATCGAGATCACCGAACTGATCGTACAGTATCCGTACCAGTTCGACAAGAAGGACTATATCTTCATGAACGGATACCAGTCCTGGACCGTAAGCAAAGAATACAGTATCGATACGACCAATCTCGCCCTCGAGCAAATGGCGAAGATCATACGCCATAAGAAGACCGACCGCTCGGGCGACCGCGAATTTACCGATTATCCGAAGCAGAACCGCTGGCTCCATGGTGTAAGTTACGGCTATGTCCGCCAGGATCTGCGCTTCCGATTCTTCGGTTCCCTGAACGAGGAACAGGGCTTCACCTTCTTTGACATCGACACGGAACAGGGAACACTCACGGTAAGGAAAGACCTTAGCAAACGCTTCTTTGACAGCGCTTTTACCGCGATGGACATCTGGTTTATGGAAGGAACCGAGGACGAGGTCTTCGACGGATATTTCGAGAAATTAGGCATCACGGCCACCGGCGCAAAGCCCATAACGGGCTATACCACCTGGTACCGCCACGAATCCGACATCACGGAGAAGAAGCTCATGCGCGATATCCAGGATGTCACCGAATCGGCCGCAAGGTATCCGTGCCGGATCTTCTGTCTCGATGAGGGCTATGAGAATGCCATCGGAGACTGGCTGACTCCGAAGAGAAATGCCTTCCCGCACGGCATCTATCCGATCACGAAGAAGATCCTGAGCTGCGGTATGCAGGCCGGGATCTGGATCGCGCCGTTCATCTGCGACAAACATTCCCGCATCTATAAGAATCACAGCGAGTGGCTCCTTCGTGACGCATCGGGCAAACCTGTCACGGCGTGCACTTCCTGGCACAACTGCTACTGTCTCGACGCTTCCAATCCCGCATTCCGAAGGCACCTCAAGAACGTCCTTGTCACGATGCGCGACGACTGGGGCGTATCTGTCTTCAAGTTCGATTTTCTCTATGCAGCCTGCATGCTTCCGTCAGGGACCCAGACCCGTGCCGAGAAGATGTACGATGCCATCCGTTTTCTGAAGGAATGCGTCGGCGACTCCACCACGATCGGTTGCGGCGTGCCGCTTATGGCGGCGGCCGGCGTCATGGACTACTGCCAGGTCAGTTGTGATTTGTCGCCTGATTGGTTCCCGCCCCTGGCCCAGGCGAGCCGCGAACAGAACTCCACCTACCGCGCCCTGGTCGACCTGATCTGCCACAGACAGCTCTCCGGGCGGGCTTTCACGCTATTTACCAACGTGCTGCCCATCAGCAATCCGCACTTCCTGTTCTCGAAGGAGAAGCGTGTCCTTCTCGGACGCGCGATGGGCATTTGCCAGGGCATGATCCTCACTTCCGATGATCTGACCTCTTACGATGCCGAGGACACCGTCGTCTGGAACACCATCCATGCTCTCCGTCAGGCCACGGTCAAGTCCATCTACACGAAGAACCGTGAACTGATCATCGAGTACGAACTGTATCTGCAGCCCCAGAAACTAAAGATCCCGCTTCTGGAGTGACCTGCGAAATTGTAAGGATACTTTAGCATTTCTATTGCTTTTTTTATTTTTTAGTGTCAGAATAAGACTAGTTATATTTAGCATCGATTTCACATCGGCTTATAGCTTATAAATAACTAGGAGGATTGTGTTATGTCTATTTTCTGTCCCAAGTGCGGTACTCAGCTTCCTGACGGTGCCGTTTCCTGCTCCAACTGTGGCGCTCCTCTCGGTGCTGCCCCGGTTCAGCCGCAGCCGCAGGCTGCTCCTGTTTACCAGGCTCCGGTAGCTGCTGCTCCGCGTCAGGCTAATGGTACAAGAGCTCTCTGCATGCTCTCTTACCTCGGTATCTTCTCTCTGTACGCTCTCGTACTGAACAAGGAAGATCCGGATATCCGTTTCCATGTTAACCAGGCTCTGTGTCTCGAGGTCTTCATGCTCATCGCTATGCTCCTCAACATCATCCCGATCCTCGGCTGGATCGCTTGCGGTGTTGCTATGATCATGTACGTTGTATTCACAATCATGGGCATCCTGAACGCGAAGAACGGCGTACAGAAGGAACTCCCGATCGTTGGTAAGTACAGAATCTTCTGATTTTACCCAATCTGACAGGATTTACAGGGACTGCCTCTCGGGGCAGTCCTTTTTTCTGCCGGAAGCACGGCCTTGCTTGGCTTATTCCCTTCCCTGCTACCTGCTTCCCCTCACATCCGCTTCCCGTCACCTTGCCGAAAAAGGCAGTTGACAAAACCACTTGAAATCGTTATCATATCAAGGCACGTGAAAAAATAGTTTCACGAATCGATCAGTCATGGAGAAGTCGCGTAGCCTGGTCGAGCGCGCACGACTGGAAATCGTGTAAACCCCAAAAGGGTTTCGAGGGTTCGAATCCCTCCTTCTCCGCCAAAAGAAATGAAGTTACCCCCATTTTTGTACAGCGATGTACAATGAATGGGGGTAGTCTTTTGTATAAGCGGGAGAAGGAATATGGTTAAGTACCTCAGAACGGATAATGGCCAGACGAAAGGAGTATTCCGTTCCTGTTCCTCCAACAACTCATAGAAATCAGATATGTTCCGCAAGTCTTAATGCAATCTTAATGCCGTCCTTTATCCCCTTATGTGGTCTTTAATATAGTAACGCTATATTAACGGTAAATAATGGGGATGCTGACAGAGGAACCACGATGATTCTCGTGCTCTCCCGTGCCTCCCCGATATCAGGAAGGACCGCCGTTTCAGATGGAGCACATCGCAAGAAAAAAGAAGAGAATGACACCTTTTCAGACCATCATCCTCGGCTTTGCCGCCGTCGTGCTGGTCGGTGCTCTGTTCCTCATGCTTCCGATCAGCTCCGCCGAAGGGCACTACACACCCTTTCACGAGGCACTCTTCACCTCTACTTCCGCCGTCTGCGTGACCGGCCTCGTCATCCACGACACCGGAACCTACTGGTCCTATTTCGGCCAGGGCGTGATCCTTCTTCTGATCCAGATCGGCGGACTCGGCGTCATCACGGTCGCTGCCTCGTTCGCGCTCCTTTCCGGACGTAAAATCTCGCTTCTCCAGCGAAGTACGATGCAGGAGGCTATCTCGGCACCGAAGGTCGGAGGGATCGTCAAACTCACCGGTTTCATCCTGAAAGCCACTTTTCTCATGGAGTGTATCGGCGCAGTCGTCATGATGCCGGTTTTCATCAAGGACCACGGCCCGTCCGGGATCTTCCTTGCTTTCTTCCACTCGATCTCCGCATTTTGTAATGCGGGATTTGATATCATGGGCAAGACCGGCGGCAAATACTCTTCCCTTACTTCGTATAGTTCCAGCATAGTGATCAATGTCGTCATCATGCTCCTGATCATCATCGGCGGCATCGGTTTTCTCACATGGGAAGACATCTACACAAATAAACTCCAGATCAAGCGCTACCGCATGCAGAGCAAGGTCATCTTCACCGTGACCGGGATCCTGATCCTCCTGCCCGCGGTCTTTTTCTTCTTCGATCTTTCGGAGCTTCCGATGAAGAAGCGCATCCTCGGGAGTCTTTTCCAGTCTGTGACACCGAGAACAGCCGGCTTTAACACCTATGACCTCACCGCCTTAAGCGGCATCGGCAAGGCCATCATGATCGCACTGATGCTCATCGGCGGCTCACCGGGATCCACCGCAGGTGGTATGAAGACCACCACGTTGGCAGTGCTTTTCGCGAGTGCAGCTTCTGTATTCAGCCGACAGGAAGAACCGCATATGTTCGGAAGAAGAGTCGAGAATCAGGTCGTCCGCTATGCATCGGCCATCCTCATCATGTATATCACCCTCTTCTCTATCGGCGCCATGGCCATTTCCGGACTCGATGGAGTTCCCATTGACAAGTGTTTCTTCGAGACGGCTTCGGCAGTCGGTACCGTAGGACTCTCGCAGGGGATCACGCCGTCTCTGTCCGTCGGATCACACATCATCCTGATGGTGCTGATGTTCCTCGGACGTGTAGGCGGTCTGACCGTCATCTTCGCGGCGATCTCCGGGAACCACCCTCGTATGTCCAAGCTCCCGCAGGAGAGGATCACGGTAGGTTAAGGTGCGCGGCAGATAGAAAAAGAAAAGAACGCCCCCGGTCAGACGCTTCCGATGCGGAGGGCGAGACAACAAAGACAAAGGAGTATAACGTATGAAATCTGTATTACTGATCGGTCTGGGAAGATTCGGCAAGCACGTCGCGATGCAGCTCAGCGAGCTCGGTCACGAGGTCATGGCCATCGACATCAAAGAGGAGCGAGTCAACGAGTCGCTCCCGTTCGTCACGAGCGCACAGATCGGCGACAGCACCAATCCGGACTTTATCCGCACACTCGGCATCTCGAACTTCGATATCTGCATCGTGGCAATCGGAAACAATTTCCAGAGCTCTCTGGAGACCACTTCACTTCTGAAAGAACTGGGTGCCGTGAAGGTCATCTCCCGCGCCGAGCGCGGTGTGCAGGAGAAATTCCTCCTGCGTAACGGTGCGGATGAGGTCGTCTACCCCGAGAAGCAGATGGCGAAGTGGACAGCGATCCGTTATAGCGCGGACCATATCTTCAGTTATATCGAGCTCGACGAGAGCCACGCGATCTTCGAGGTCGAAGTCCCGAAGGCTTGGATCGGCCAGTCCGTCGGTAATATCAACATCAGAAGAAAATACAATATCACCATCATGGCGCTGAAGCAGAACGGCAGGATGAATCTGAACATCACTTCCGAAACAGTCCTGACCGATGCCGTGACGCTGATGGTGCTCGGTGAATACCGCGATATCCAGAAGTGCTTCCACATCTGACCGGGGAGCGCGTCGCGGTCTTGTCAGCAAAGAGCATAACATCGGAAGCCACCTCTCCATGGCGGCCTCGCCTGACAGGTCACAGGCAAAAATCTTTAGAAAGGACATGAGAAGATGCTGATCAGAAATCTGATTCTAATACTAGCTATGTTAAGCCTCCTTCCACTGGGGCTTCTTCTCATGCGCCGTATCGACCGATATCTTGACGGGAACCATCCGGACATGGAACAGAAGAAGGCCGGCCAGGGACCGCGAAGCATCTTTCTTTCCGAAAAATCCTCGGACGAAGAGATTCTCCAGGCTATCCACGATTACCGGAAGAACCACGAGCATCTCTCCATCGTAATAAGCGAGGAGGAGAAAGAGAAAAGATAGCTTGCAAGGACATCCCAGAAAATAAAGATACACTTCTCCCAGTCTGATTTATAATGTAAAAAAGAGTCAGTTTCAGCAGATCCATACTGCAGGAAGCCTCGCTCATCTAACAAGGAGTCATACGATATGAGAAGCGAAACCGCACATCAGGCCGAAGATACGCACGAACATGTGCTCGTGTGCGTTTCGCCTTCCCCTTCGAGTTCGTACATCATAAAAACCGCAGCCAAAATGGCCGGGGCTTTTGGTGCGGAGTTCACCGCTCTCTATGTCCAAACTCCGCTCTCCGAGAGCATGTCCGAGCAGGACAAGGCCCGTCTCAGCGAGAACATCAAGTTCGCCGAGCAGCAGGGCGCGGAGCTGGTCACCGTTTACGGCGAGGACATCGCCTCGCAGATCGCGGAGTTCGTCCGTGTGTCGGGTGTCACGAAGATCGTCCTCGGCCGTAGCAACACTTCGCGTCGCCATTTCTGGAACAAACCGCCGCTCACCGAGAAGCTCACGGATCTCGTCCCGTCGGCGGATATCCACATCATCCCGGATATGACACTTGAGAAGCGCCGTCCCGAGCTGGGCCGTTTCTCCATCCAGCAGTTTCTCGTCTACCCCAGAGACATCCTCATCATGGTAGGCATCATCGCCCTCGTCACCGCCATCGGCCGTATCTTCGGCTATTTCGGCATTGACGAGTCCACCATCATGGCGATCTACATCCTCGGTGTACTGCTTGTCGCGCTCTTCACGCGCGGCTACACCACCTCGATCATCTGCTCATTTCTGAGCGTGCTGGCCTTTAACTTCTTCTTCACGGAGCCGAAGATGTCGCTGCACGCATACGACTCCCGCTACCCCGTCGCATTTACGATCATGCTCATCATCTCGATCGTGACCGGTGCCCTGGCCACGAAGCTCAAGGATCACGCGAAAGTGTCTGCCCAGTCGGCCTTTAAGACGAAGGTGCTCTTTGACACGAACCAGATGCTCCAGCGCGCCAAGAGCGAGGAAGACATCCTGAACGACACCGCATCCCAGCTCATGAAGCTCCTCGACCGTGAGGTCGTCATCTACCCCGAAAAGGGCGGCAAGATCGACAAGGGTCTCCTCTACTCACCTGACGGAGAAGGCTCGGGCGAAGCGCTCTTCACGGCGAAAGAAAGAGAAGCGGCGGCCTGGGTCTTCGAGCATCACCATCGCGCAGGAAAACTCACCGACCGCTTCTCCGATGCACAATGCCTCTATCTGGCACTCCGCATCCATTCGCATATCTTCGGCGTGGTCGGTGTTCATATCACGGAAAAAGCACTGGATTATTTCGAGAACAGTATGCTCCTGTCGATCCTCGGTGAATGCTCCCTCGCGATCGAAAACCTCCGAAATGAGCAGGAGAAGGAGCGGACGGCACTCCTGGCGAAGAACGAACAGATGCGGGCGGATTTCCTCCGGACTTTCTCGCACGACCTCAGAACCCCTCTGACCTCGATCTCCGGCAACGCTTCGACGCTTCTCGGCAATTACGACAAACTCGACGACGAGACGCGAAAGCAGATCTTCTCAGACATGTACGACGATTCGCAGTGGCTGATCAATCTCGTGGAGAATCTCCTGTCCGTCACGCGCATCGAGGAAGGACGCATGCACCTCAACCTCTCCGTGCAGCTCATGGAGGAGGTCATCGACGAGGCGATCCGATACATCGTGCGCCGAAAGACTTCGCACGAGATCCAGGTCAAGTACGAGGACGACCTGTTACTCGTGAAAGTGGATGCGAAGCTCATCATCCAGGTCATCGTGAACCTCGTCGATAACGCCATCAAGTACACGAAGGACGGCTCGCAAATCCTGATCACGGCGAAGAAGCTGGACGGTTTCGTGCACGTCAGCGTCGCAGATGACGGAGACGGCGTCCCTGACGAGATCAAGCCTAGAATCTTCGAGATGTTCTACACCGGCAATACGTCGCTGGCCGACAGCCGCCGGTCCCTCGGGCTTGGGCTCTTCCTATGCCAATCCATCGTCGCCGCCCACGGTGGCACGATCTGTGTTTCCGATAACGAACCGCACGGTGCGGTCTTTACTTTTACCATCCCATCAAGCGAGGTGATCCAGCATGAATAAGATAACGATCCTTGTCGTGGAGGACGACGCTCCGGTACGAAATCTCATCACGACCACGCTAAAAGCACACGAGTACAAATACATGACGGCTCCGGACGGGGCCAGCGCGATCATGCAGGCGTCCACGAATAATCCTGACATCATCCTTCTTGATCTGGGTCTTCCGGATATGGACGGAATCGAGGTCATTAAGAAGGTTCGCACCTGGTCGAATCTCCCGATCATCGTCATCAGCGCGCGTTCGGAGGATTCCGACAAGATCGAGGCCCTCGATAACGGTGCAGACGACTATCTCACGAAGCCTTTCTCCGTCGAAGAACTGCTTGCCCGCCTCCGCGTGACCACACGCCGGCTCGCGGTCCTTCAGCAGGAACTGGCCAACTCAAATAATCCGGTCTTCACCAACGGACAGCTACGCATCGACTTTGCTGCCGGCTGCGCCTATCTCGGAGACGAGGAGATGCACCTGACGCCTATCGAATACAAGCTTCTCTGTCTCATGGCCCGTAACCTCGGGAAAGTACTGACGCACACCTATATCACGCAGAAAGTCTGGGGTAGCAGCTGGGAAAACGACGTCGCCTCGCTGCGTGTCTTCATGGCGACGCTTCGTAAGAAACTCGAGTCCGCACCCGACTCCCCGCAGTACATCCAGACTCACATCGGGGTCGGCTACCGCATGATGAAGATCGAGTAACATCCGACCTCTTTCCGACATACGGCACCAAAGCCCGCCTGTTGAAAAAAGAAAAAAAAACACCCGACTCGGCATCTGTCGAATCGGGTATATTTTCTTAGTTTTCTCAAGTCGTCCGAGAAGATCAGCCGTTGCTCTGGCCCATTCTCTTCTTGAACTTATCGATACGTCCGCCTGTATCTACGAGCTTCTGCTTACCTGTGTAGAACGGGTGGCACTTGGAGCAGATGTCAACACGCAGGCTGCTCTTCGTGGAAGTTGTCTCGAAAGTCTCGCCGCAAGCGCACTTTACGGTGACAACCTGTGTCTTCGGATGGATTCCTTCTTTCATGTCTTTCACCTCTTAAATCAAAGGTTCGGCGCGAAGCTCTAAGTACCACGTATGCCGGACCGGACTTTATGTGCTAGGTAATGTTACTACAGGACGCGCCCCGCGTCAAGAGAATTCTGCGTGAAAAGCACTGTCCTTTCGAAAAAAGTGTTGACAAACGCTGACCTTCATCTTACAATATCACTTGCGCTGAAAAGTTGCCGACTTAGCTCAGTTGGTAGAGCAGCTGATTTGTAATCAGCAGGTCGCGAGTTCGAGTCTCGCAATCGGCTCCAAGAGAGAACCCCGATACCTCACTGGTTTCGGGGTTTTTGTTTTTTCGATCTTGGGTTTTACGTTTTTTGTAAATATTCCTTCAAAATGGCTCTAAAAATGTTGTTTTAACTCTGTAAATGGCTCTGAAAATGTTGACGAGACTATTTCCCGAGCCTATAATTAAGCTCAGGAGGACTGGAAAATGGCTTATTTACAAAGAAAAGTCGATCAATACCTGGAAAACTGGTTCAGAGACCCGGACAAGAAGCCTCTTATCATTAAAGGTGCACGACAGATCGGCAAGACAGAATCTATCCGATGCTTTGCTTCGAAGCATTATGAAATTATTGTCGAAATCAACTTCGTAGAAATGTCCAAATTCAAAACCATCCTGACAGATGGCTATAGCACAGATGCAATCCTTAAAAACATCACTCGCATTGATCCTTCCATTTCTCTTGTTCCCGGGAAGACGCTTATTTTCTTTGACGAAATACAGAGCTATCCCGATATTGCTACCTCTTTGAAGTTCTTCTCAATCGATGGTCGTTTTGATGTAATTTGTAGCGGTTCGCTTCTTGGTATCAATTACAAAGAAATTGAGAGTATCAGTGTCGGGTTCAAAACAGATTATGAGATGTACTCTATGGATTTTGAGGAATTCCTCTGGGCACGCGGTTATGATAATTCTTTAAAGTCGGATATGCTGGATCACATGATTCAATTGAAGCCATTTAATAAAGCCACTGAGAATACTATATCCTCTCTGTTTATCGACTATTGTATTCTCGGGGGTATGCCGGAAGTCGTATCCCGGTATTTCACGAATAATACCTTCTCCAGCACCCTCGAATTACAAACACAGATCATCCATGCATATCGTGAAGATATTAGAAAGTATGCTGACGGAGTGGATCAGACCAGGATCACTCGTGTTTTTGATGCTATTCCTGCCCAGCTGGCCAAGGAGAACAAGAAATTCCAGATTTCAAAGGTTGCTAAAGGTGCCCGTTTTCATGATTATGGGGGGTGTATTGACTGGCTTCAGGACGCCGGGATTGTTAAGAAGTGCTATTGCCTTAATTTCCCTGAGCTTCCTTTAAAGGGTAATTACGATGACACCAAATTCAAATTGTATCTGGCTGATACAGGACTTCTTATCGCCATGCTGGATGACGAGGCGCAGGATGATTTACGCTCGAATAAGAATCTTGGGGTGTATAAAGGAGCCATTTACGAAAGCATCGTTGCTGAAGCATTTTACAAGAGTGGATATAATCTGTTCTATTACAAAAGAGACGACGGAACCCTTGAGGAAGACTTTTTCATCAGAGACAAAGATAACTTGATCCCTGTCGAAGTAAAAGCCCGGAGCGGTCGAGCACAGTCCATGAAGTCTCTTATCAAGAACGAGCGATACCATGATATCGCGTGGGGAATAAAGCTGTCTTTCAACAACATAGGGTTTGCAGACAATATGTACACTTTTCCTTACTACTGCAGTTTTCTTCTGAGAGATTGGCTGAGCAAACGCGAGCCGGAGAAAAATGCATAAAGCGCTCCCCTCTTTCCGCCGGGACAAAATTGTCAGAGTGGGCACTACAGGCCCAATGCAATGCAAGGAAGGAAAAGAACGGAACTCCGGAATTTCTACGACAAGAATCCGAATCTATTCGTTTCAAGTTCTGAATGGAGAAAAAATGGATTTGTGTCACTTTTGACAAAAATCCATTGTAGACTCTTAAAGAATACTCCCGTCGGTGCTATTTTAGAATGGAAAAGTGTCACAAATGACATTTTTCCATTCTGGAGGTTGATATGGATATTAAGCGTGACTTCTATTTAACAAAACTCATAAACCGAATGGGAAATGGACAGGTTAAAGTTATTACGGGAGTGAGACGATGTGGGAAATCATTTCTTCTCAACACATTATTCTTTGAATATCTATTGAGCAAAGGCATTTCGGAAGATCACATAATACGATTTGCTTTTGACTCAGCTGACGATCTTGAATTAATAGGCGAAGATATTGTTGAGCTTCAGTTGGAGAACAAGAAGGCCGATCCGAAGAAGTTCATGAAATATATCAGAACAAAGTGTGTAGACAGCGAAAAGTATTATCTTCTGCTTGATGAAGTCCAGTTAATGGATTCATTTGAATCTGTATTGAATGGGTATATACGAAAAAGAAACCTGGACATATTTGTCACAGGTAGTTATGCCAAGTTCTTGTCCAAGGATATTATTTCAGAGTTTTCCGGACGTGGGGACGAGATTCATATGTACCCTCTGAGTTTCTCGGAATTCATGACAGCCTTTAAAGGTGATAAATATGCAGGACTATCACAGTATATGACATATGGCGGTATTCCGTTGGTTGTTCTTTGTAAAGAAGATAGCGACAAATCGGATCTGCTGGCAAACCTTTACAGCGAGATATATGTTTCTGATATAGTAAAACGTCACAAAGTACGAAATCAAAGTGAATTGGAAGATTTATTGAATATTCTTTCTTCTTCCATCGGCTCCCTTACGAATCCAGAAAAACTCCGGAGAACTTTTCAGAGCGTGAAGCATTCGAAGATAACCGGCCCGACTATACAGAAATACCTGGGATATTTGCAGGACTCTTTTCTTCTTGAATCAGCGACTCGGTATGATATAAAAGGCAAATCGTATATCGAGACGCCTCAGAAGTATTATTTTAGCGATTTAGGTCTGCGTAATGTCCGGATCAACTTCAGACAGATGGAACCAACTCATTCGATGGAAAATGTTATCTATAATGAACTCCGCATGAGAGGGTATAACGTAGATGTTGGCGTCGTACCAATTGTTGAAAAGGATTCAAACGGTAAGCAGCAGCGAAAACAGTTGGAGATCGATTTTGTATGTAATAAAGGCTCATCGAGATACTATATCCAATCGGCCTATTCGTTACCTACTGAAGAAAAACGCATTCAGGAAACACGTCCATTCACCAAAATCAAAGATGCTTTTAAGCGTATCGTAATCACAGGCGATATGATTTCGCCCCATTATGACGAAGATGGAATCCTGCTTGTGAACATATATGATTTCTTACTTGATCCCACGGTGATTGAGGAATAATCTGTCAGGCACCATCCTGTCAGAAAAGAATGGGGGCAACATTACTCTTGAACCTTCTCAAACACTTGGTCGAAGACATCAAGAGGGATCTTCACCCAAAAAGAATCCTGGGTTATCGTGTAACCGACATATCCGCCTTCCTTTAGCCGGATATGGTTCACTGTTCCGTCTTCCATCTGAAGATACAGATGAACGATTTCCCCTTCCTGATACCACTTCTCCGCCTCAAACACATCCGACCATGTATCAACGACAGGTGCTTCGATAGTGCTTCTCCAGAAGGCGTCCCAGACTTCGTCACTGATCGAAACATCACTTCGGTTCCCTCTGCCATGATTCCAATCCTCCTGACTCTGTTTCTGAACCGATTGCACATTCCCGTATATGTGTAACCGGGTCTCGAAGATATCTTCTCCTGTGGCAAGCGTGATATTATTCATCCGCTCCATGAACATGACCATTCGGAGGATATCATCATTTTCGTATACACATACACATATTCTGAAGTCCGGGTCATAGCCCTTGACCGTATAGACCTCTCCTGCCGTAGTTGATGCAAATTCAGTTGCGTACTCATCCTGTGAAGACCACTCATCCAGATTGCCCTTCGCCGTTCCGAGGCGCTCGCCGATCAGTTCTGAAACCTTTTCCAGATCCTGTTCGCCATAGTACTCAGCCTGCGTATAGATGCCGCCCCTATAGACCACTAATCCGACCATATCCGCCATCAATGACACTTTCCCTTCCGGAAGGACGATTTCAGGAACATAGACCCCCTGCTCTTTACTGTCCGGCGCATTGGTGGAAGACGTTGGGACAGTATTCGTCGTTTCTGATGGCGCAGTATACGTGACGGCAGCTGTGGCTTTCGCCTCCTGCCTTCCTGGCAGAACAAATCTCGAGACGACATAGACGCCCCCTGCAATCACCAGAAGCGCGGCAGCAACAGCCAACCACATGTATTTTCCGTCGTTCTTTGCCTGCATATCCGCCTCGTTCCGAAGGAATCGGGCATCAATATCGCCTAAAGTATCCAATAAATCGTGACCCGTCATAGAGAATAACCTCCATTTTTCAGATTCTCTTTCAGTTTCTTTCTCATCCGGAAAAGCACTGTCTTGACTTTGCTTTGCGTCATACCATATCTTTTGGCAATACTTTCGACGGATTCGAAGTACCAGTATCTTCTAACAAACACTCTCTGCTGCTCTTCAGAGCAGGAATCCAGAAAGGTCTCCAAGAGTTCCTTGAGGCAAAGCCTGTCCATCTCCGCTTCTGTGGAATAGGGCGCCGGAATACATTCCTGCATCTCCTGTGTCAGTTCACTATACACGGCATACCGCTTCTGCCGGCGATTGGCCTTGCAGATATCCAGCGCACAGTGTCTGACGATCCTACCAACAAATGCAAAGAAATACGTCCGCGGTTCGTGAGGCGGAATCAGGTTCCATGTCTTTAAGTACGCATCGTTCTCGCACTCTTCCGCCGCCTCGTGGTCGCACAGGATATCAAATGCGATCCGTCGAAGCCGCTTGCCGTATTTCTTTGACGTCTCAGTGATAGCCTGTTCGTCTCTGGACAAGAATAAATCTACGATCTTATCGTCTTCCAAGAAACTCTCCTCCGATTTTTTCATGCGCATTCACCCTTATTAGCGACATTTTCTCACATATGGTTACACTATTGGGAAAAATTCTGAAAAGTCATCACGTTTCTCTCTTCTCAAAAAGAAAAAGCTAAAGATGCCAGCAAGTATCCTGAAACGATTTTTGGTGTTTATTTGGTGTTTATTTTACAAATAAACATATAAAAACAGGCAAAACGATAAGCGACGATAAATCTGTCAAACGCCCTGTTTTCGGGCATCAAAGGCACATTTACAAAACGATAAAAAACACCTCTTCCGCTATTTGTAATCAGCAGGTCGCGAGTTCGAGTCTCGCAATCGGCTCCATGAGGGAACCCCGCAAACAATGTGTTTGCGGGGTTTTTAATTTCTTACAGCGTCCAAGTAGCGTCCAACAGAAGCAAAAAGCACACTATTACAGCCAATTAAACAACCTTATGCAGAAGATTGCGGATTATATACATTGGGATATACTTAAACTGAACAAGTAACATCTATACTTGTCTTAGATCCGCCGTTGGCGTATTCGATATACATCTCTTCGTTCCGATGTAATATTGGGCCATGAAAATTGTCTAATAAAGTAAGACAAGATTATAAAAGGAGCGGGATCAAAATGAGAAAAACCGTATTTGTTT
This sequence comes from Clostridiales bacterium, assembly GCA_017617995.1. Lineage (GTDB taxonomy): Bacteria > Bacillota > Clostridia > Saccharofermentanales > Saccharofermentanaceae > Scatonaster. Next base: position 124,542 of record JAFZVE010000049.1, on the reverse strand, counting down.
TATCCATGGTTGTGATAAGTTGTCTGGTGCTTTGTTCATGCTCCAAATCCAAGAAAAAGGATTATGTTCCTGTTGACGAGGGTGTCGGAACGATGAACATCGCGATGTATGTGACCGGCGATACGCAGAAGGTCAACGTGGAATTTGAAAACCGGGATAAAGAGATCTGGATCTTCGGCGAGTACTATAAACTCGAGATCATGATCGACGGGGCCTGGTATTACGTTCCGGCCGAGGAGTATGCCGTGCATGATCTGGCATATGAACTGCCTCCAGAGCAGAGATTCTCACTGAGTTACGATCTGACTCCGTTCGGGAAACTCGAATCCGGCGACTACAGGATCGCCTGCGGCGGCCTGGGCGATAGTACCAATATCTACTATGCGTATTTCCACATCACGGAAACAAATGCATTTGTCGGCACCACGCCCACTGAGAATGTCGCAAGCTGACATGGAATCAGGATCCGGAAATGCATACTAATTCTGCTCTACACTCCGTTTAAAAGATGCTAATCACGTGGATTGGATAGCAATAATATGAGCTACCTTTGCTATACTGTTGTTAGTATACATTTTTCGTCCGTCGTGCAAACAAAGTGACCGAAACAAGAAAACGGGGGGGGGGTAGGATCATGCGCTTCCACGAGGATACCAATGCCTATTATTTCAGTACTCAATCGAATACGGATGCTTACGAACGCTCAGAGATCATCGAGCAAAGCAAAAACTTTATAAAGGAATACGCGAAAACAACTTTCGGGCCGGAGGATACTGCCGGTGGCAACATCAAGAAGTATTCCGCCATAGCCCTGTTTGTTATTGCTGTGATCCTTCTCTTTGTTTTCTCGCTCAATAAGATGGTTGCCGGTATTTTTTTTACCTTTGGCGGGATCTTCGTACTCTTCGGGATCGCGGCACTTCTTCCGGGAGAGAAAAATACTGATCAGGTTGAACTTCCGGATCAAGGCAGGATCCCTAAGGGCATCTTATCCGCGATGGCCATCATAATAGGCCTTGCCGTCATTATCCCTGCTGTCATGGCTCCTTCGATCGGATATACAAAGTCTATGGTGATTTCGTTCGGGACCTGGTTTGTGGCCGGAGGAATATTCTTCATCATCTATATCCTCTACGGACTTATGAGGTATTCCAAAGCATCGAAGAATACCGTTATGGGCAAATGCATCGGCTATATAAAGATGATTAAGGGAGATCATTCAGATGCGCATTATCAGCGGTTTTACATTACAGGAACGCCTGTTTTCGAATACCAGATACACGGAAAAGAATACAAGGCATTTCAAGAAGACAATATGCGGACAGGCGCATTAACTCCTCTTGTTGGTGATGTCGTCGAACTGGGTGTCCTTCCCGAAGATCCTTATGCTGTTTTCTACCATAAGAACAAAGGCGCAAAAATATTCGTCATCATACTATCCGTTATTGCCATTGCAGCAGGTATATTCCTTTACTGCATGGTGCCCAAAGTAAATGACAACGGTGGTTTTATCGTGAACACAATGGGCGGTCAGACGACTCTTTCTAAGGCCAAGTTTGACGATAAGACCATTGCGAAATACATAACCTCTGATTATACGATCGAATATGTTAAGGTCACGGCTGCGTATGATATTGACGGTGTGCCAGCCATCGAGCTGTCAAACGGAACGGGTCTCATGCTCGAAGAAAAAGAGAGGGATAATTATCCTGTAGGCACAGAGCTCTATATTGTCACCCCTTCCGACGGATCTGCCGTACTCAATTTCAAGGCCGACGAATGGGAATACTCAGGCACTCACGAGGTAAAAGGACTCTCGTAAGCCGACCTACATCTGTCAGTCAAACGTCGGAGAGAACGTGACTTTGGTTCTGTCAAAGTAGATTCCTTTCTTTTCCAGCTGTCTCTGACGATTGAAGAGTTTGCAGCTGAGCGATTGAGGTTTCTTCTGTGCTCCGATAATCTTGCAGAACTCTGCAGCCGATCCAAAATAGTCCTCATGTTCATCCATGTACTCGATGACCTTCCTCAGATCCTACCTCTCATTAAAGACATTCTGCGAGCGGTTGTTGATCGTCGCGATCACGCTGTCGAGATCTTTCTGGCCGAGAAGATACGCGGGGATCTCCTCGTCCAGGATCATCATGATCGCATTGTCGGACAGGAAGATCGTATCGACGGATTCGAACGTCTTAAGGAGTATTTCCGAGAACTTCGCTTCTGGCGGATAAACAGAAAGATTGCGGGCGATTGCCATAGTGTTAATTGAATACGGATAGAACAAACACGAATATCCGTTCCGGTTATTTTCTGTCTGTCTTTCCAACCGATACGAAACTGCCGCCCGGTTGATCGGGATCGTATCGATCGCTTTTTTCTGGATCTCTTCACTGAGCAGGATATCAAGAAGTGCATACGCGCCGTCTTTCACCGCGGACCCTTCCGTGATCGAGAAAGAATTCACGATATTTGCGGACGGGCCGGTGCCATCTTGGGACGGGAGCCCGAGGATACGAAGATTATCATCGAAATAGTAGTTGGCATGCCCCAGGTCCGCGGTGCCGCTGATGTTCTCGACGAATACTATATCCTTGAGCACTTCTTCCTCCTCAGGATCGAAGAGTTCGGTCACATCCAGTGGAGCTATGGAAACGCCCTGCGGAATCTTTTCTTTGAAAAATCCAACCATCTCCCGGAAGTCTTCCTGGTCGATATGCATCTTCTTATCTTTTACCCACTGTGTGTAATTCCTCTCGAAACAGAGATTCAGGAAGTGCATCCGGCTGATATATTCCGTAACCGGCTCGCTGCCGTTGCGCTGATTCTCCACAAAGGAAATGTATTGGTCGTAGGTAAAGCCGACCTGATTCTCATCCAGTTGAGATCCATCCATAATCATGCCCGTGATCGTGAATGACGTCGGGATAAAAAACATCTTCCCATCGATCTTCGAGGCATCGATGATTTTCGAATAGTATTTGGAAGCATCGTACGACTGCCCCTCCAGGTACGATGTCAGATCCATTAGATACTGGCTGTCCAGCAGGTCGAGCGATTGCGCCGCGCCAAGGACTACATCCGGCCCGTCTCCGGAACGGATATCCATGGCGAGGCTCCCGCTGACCATCGCCATGGCATCGTACATCTGACGGTCACTCGTGTCGATATCATCTGTCACGTCACCGGTCTTCTGATACGCGTTCTGCTCGTATAGCACCAGCTGCACATAGTAATCCGGATTCTGCTCGTTAAAGGCCTTCAGCGCCTCACCCTCGTAATAGGAGACGGAGTCGCTGAGACTGGCCACCGTAAGCACAGTCTTCCCGGCATTCGGGTTCTTCTCGGCCTTCTCAAGGACATAGACGACCGCAGGCTCCGGAAGCAAAAACTCACCTTCCGTCACCGGACTGCAGCCGAGGATGATCCTGTTTTCATCAAGGGAAAGTACATCTGCCGACTGGCTCTCATAGCGGTTGATATTGCAGTGGTCGTAGTTCAGCACACAAACATCGTCCGCATTTGTCGGATCAAATTCATAGATCCCGGTTGCCTTGGTCAGATATCCTTTTCCTTCTCTGGTCGAGGAGATCTTCTGGTTACTGCTGATCGGTTTTGCTTCTGTGACCTTAGTCATCCTTCCCGTTGCCAGCTCAAGTTTGACAAGTAACGAACCTTTCCCGATGCAATCGATCAGGACCGTACCATTACCTGCCCCATAAAGGCCCTCCACAAATTTAACGACTCCGGGGCCGAACACTTTATCGAATTCGATATTGTAGAGCGGTTCTCCATCCTTGGAAACATGGACCGCAAACCAACCGAGCTTGCCATCGACATAGCCTGTGACCACGCCCACTTCATAGCCTTCAATAAACTGCAGGCTATGGAAAATCACACCATCCGGATCGGTTCGGACCTCAGTTGGCGGCACGATCAATTCTCCGCTATTCGGATCGAACTCACAATAGTATACGAACTCTTTGAGCGTCATATCCATAAGCTGGCCCTCCGATTGGATCGTTCCATCAAACGGTTTAGTCGTCGCAAAGTTTTCAAAATAAAAGCGGATGCCCTGCTCACCTTCACAGAGAGTAAGCGCTACTGCACCCGTCCCCCTTACTGAATACATTACCTCGTAGAGATCGACCGCCTGAAGAAGGTTCCCTTCCATATCGAAGATACACATCGCGTCATAATAATATATATTGTCGTCTTCGAGCCTTTTTTCTACGTCATATAGTGTCACGAACCTGTCATTACACATCCACAAGCCAAGCGGTCTAACAGCAAAATTCTCTTCTGCTTTGAACTTGGGATCTAACGCCAGTCTTTTTGTAGTATAAAAGGGATCTGTTTCGAGGACTGTTTTCTTTTCCGCTCCCTTTTTCTTACAGGAAGACGCAGTCACACAGACTGCAGAAAACATCATTGTTGCAAGTACGAACGCAATGATTCTTTTCATTTTTCTCATAGAAAAACAGTACCACCCATTCTCCTTTCGAAACCGTATCGTCCATACCCGATTCCATTATAGACACGGCGTTATCCGAAAAGCAATTGCCATATTGAAAAAACGAAAAAAAAAACACGAAACCTTTCGAAACATCCTCTGATATACTGTAGTGGAAAGCATCAAGAAGTATTTGCCCATAGCTTATGAATGAAGTAAAGGAATGGAAGGGTCACTATGGAGAATCAGAAAGAAAACAAAATCGAGTTGATGATGGTTCAATTACTGTTCCGTACAAAACCGCCGACACCGACAGCAGAACAATTCCGGGATGCGATGACAAAGTATTTCGGGGACCTTGGCGATGCGCCATACGTGGAGCCCTCCAAAGATAGTACCGGAGATATGTTTATGTTTCCCCTTCCGAACCATAAAGTAATCTTGGAGGATAAGCCGGAAGGCGTTCCGGTTATTGCCGCTTTTCTGTCGGCGATGCCCGAGTCCGGAATCCAGATCGATGATATGAAAAGGCAGCAATTCTGGGACGTCCCGAATGGAAATGACATAATCGACGAATGCACGCATACGGTTCTGGTCAATACGGTGCTTGGTGCTGCACTTCCGTATCAGGAGCAGGCAGAGATTCTCCTGGCCCAGGTAGATGCGGCACTGGAGTGTTATCCGGATTGCACCGGGTTATATGTATTTCAAAGCGGCAAACTGATCACACCGGAAATGTTTCGTGCGCAAAGAAAATTCAGCCTGTCAGAACGCTTCATCCAACTCTTTGTGAATGCCCGATTCTTCAATATACCTGAATCCGGTGAGATGCTCGTCGACACCTTGGGATTTCACGTCTTCGGCGGAGCAGACGTCCAGGTGCATTTCAAGGATATGGACCCGAACCATGTCGTGAACTATGTATATAACATCGCAAGTTATCAGTTCGATAATGACTTCCCCATGAAGAGCGGTGACACCATCGACAGCATCGACGAAAACGGAAGGATACAGACCACTCCGCAATGGGCGGTCCAATACGAGGATTCGCTTGTCGACCCGCTGAGAATGGTACTGGATATAAACTGCGGTGAGCACGCCGGCGGAAACAGGAACAATTGATCCACAGTCATGACCGGATGGTCTTTCATAGATAATGCTCTTCTTGTCTGAAGGCTCTCACTATGATAAACAACATTTCGGAAGTCATATTACATGATATAATAAAAATCGTGAGGATTCACTCACATGGGGATAATAGTTTCAGCGTGACGCAGAGCAAAAACATATGCGCAGTTTTTCACCGCGTCTTCTTTGGGGTGTAGAAAATTGAATAACAGACAACACAGGGGTTTAAGCATCAAGATCTTTGCAGCTTTGTTTTCTTTCATTACCATTACCGTTCTGACAGTAGTGGTAGCGTATATCGGCTATCACTTGTATAAAGAAAGTGTAATGGCAAGCTATGAGAAATACACGAAAACCGTACTTGAGAATGCATATACGATCACAACGGATTACTCTTTCGGAGACCTGATTTCTGCCCGCGACATGACGCCTGAATACGAAGAGATGCGCGAACGTCTCAACAGGATAAAGGAAAATTCCGACATTTCATATCTGTATGCCGTCTATTTCGAAGACATCGACGATATCCACAGTCTCACATATGCGATCAACACAAAGACGTCAGAAGAACTGGCAAATGGCGGGCTCTATACTTATCTCGGTACGACTTGTGAAGAAGGAAGTTTCGAGGATGAAACCTTATATGCCTTGCAGGACGCCGTGAAAAGCCGCCGGCAGGAGAGTTCTGTGCTCGATGGGTATTCTGAAGAATACGGCCATATGCTGAACGGTTATAAGGTCATCTTTGACAGCGAAGGAAATCCCGCAGGTCTTCTCTGCGTCGAGATCGATATCAAAAATGACATCAGCAAAGAAACTAACAAATATCTCCGCACGATTGCAATTGTTGTCACGCTCTTTGCTGTCGTCATAACCGGGATCTACATAGCCATTATCGAGTATTTTCTCATCTATCCGATCACCAGTATCACGAATGCCGCGAATGATTTTGTCACCAAAATAGATGACTATCCCGCCATGGGCGAAAGTGCGAAAAAACTAGAGCAAAAGAACATCCGTGCCAGGAATGAAGTAGGAGAACTATATACATCCGTCAGCAAGATGGAAACTGCGATGGCCAAGCAACTGCACGACATCATGCAGTACGCCGAAAACACGTTAAAGATGAAAGACGGACTCATGATCCTGATGGCAGACATGGTAGAGGTTCGTGATTCAGACACAGGGGAACATATCCAGAAGACCGCCGCATACGTAAAGATCATTCTGGAAGGATTAGCACGTAAGGGCTACTATACTGATATATTGACGCCGAAGTATATTGAAGATGTGGTAAAATCGGCGCCGCTTCACGACATCGGGAAAATCAAGATCTCCGATGTGATACTGAACAAACCCGGAAAACTAACTTCCGACGAGTTTGAGACAATGAAAACACACACGACGCTCGGCAGGGCAATTATAGACAAAGCCAGTCAGGACATCGAAGACGACGGGTTTCTACTTGAAGCGCGCAATATGGCAGCATCGCATCACGAGCGCTGGGACGGCAAAGGCTATCCGGAAGGACTGCAAGGTGAAGCTATACCTCTGTCCGCACGAATCATGGCAGTGGCGGATGTATTTGACGCGCTGACCTCTCCCCGCGTGTACAAGCCGGCCCTTCCTTTTTCCAAATCCGTACAGATTATTGAAGAGGGAAAAGGAACACAGTTCGATCCCAAGTGCGTAGAAGTCTTTATCGAAGCATTACCGGAAGTCGAGGAAATACTGATACGGTTAAATCCGGGGTACGAACCCGACAAAGATGAAAACGATTTTAAATCTTAACTATCCGTGAACGACGGATAGAATGTCACTTTTGCCCCGCAATACAGGCATCTTCCGACCAACGGATCCTCGGTGGACTGTTTGACAGCCACCCCGCATTCCGGACATTGTTTCGCCTTCTTCTGTGCCCGGGATTGGGAAGTCGGAGTTTTTGCAGAACGGTTATTCACGATCTCTTCGATCTTCGCGTCAAAGAGTTTCGGGTCGATTCCCTGCTCGATCATCACGCTATACATGGCCTGCAGTTTGATTTCCAGCTCTGCGAGCTTGCCGGTCATATCGCCGATCTTGATGTTGGCCTCCGCCACTTCCTGACCGGCACGGGAGTTCACGATCATAGGCGGGCTGTATTGACTATTCTCGTACATGTTCTTATCCCCCTTTCACGAATAACGAAGTGTCTTCTTCTTTTCAGTTTAGCGACCCGAAATATTAAATGCAAGCGTTTATGTCTTCGTCTACTATCTCAAAACTTTAGTTAACTCAGTTAGCATTTAGCCTCAAATAGATATAAAATGAGAAAGGCAGAAAATTTCTCTTACCACCCAATAAACCTCTTCCGCTATTCGTCTATAGGGCAGATGCGGATAACAGGAGGCGAAAGAAAGTGACAAACCAGGAACTCGAAAAGATCTACAACGACTCATACCGTGCGGTGTACTGGACGGCCATGTCTCTTCTTAAGAACGAGGCCGATGCAGAGGACATCGTCCAGGAGACTTTCCTTTCCCTGATCAAGTCCTACGACTCGATCCAGGATAAAAGCAAGGTCCACGCCTGGCTGAAGAAGACGGCGGCCAACAAGTGTCTCGATCGGATCAAACTGACGAAGACCATCAATGTAGAAGATGAATTCTTCGAAAACGTAGAGGATGTGCCTGAGGATTTCTTGCCGGACTCGCTCGTCGAGTCGGCCGAGATGAGAAAGGTGATCATGGACATCATCGAGAATTCTCTGTCGGAAGACATCCGAAGAACGCTCATCCTCTACTATTTCGACGAGATGACGACGAAAGAGATCTCCGAAGTTCTTGGTGTTCCCCTGGGAACAATTCTGTGGCGTCTGAGCTTCGCCAAGAAGAAAATCAAGAAGGAGGTAGAGAAATATGAAAAAGATAATGACACCAAGCTGTTTATGGTCGTGCCGTTCTTAAGTAGTCTGTTTATCAAAGAAGCCGAGCAGGTACCCTTTAAGCCCATGCCCGCTTCGTTACTCAGCCACCTGTCCGCATCTGCTGAGGCTTCCGCAGGGGAAGCCGCGTCAAGTACTGCAGAAGCAGTAAAGAAAGGGACAGGTATCATGATGAAAAAAGCAATTATCGGATCAATCGCGGCAGTCGTTGTCGTCGGTGCTTTAATAGGCATTACAATAGGATTTACACAGAAATCCTCTTCTAAAAAGAATGATAAAAATGCGATCATAACGAACCAAGACAGGCGCAGATCGATCGATCCGGATGACGGATCCTCATCCGCACCGATCAGCTCGGGAACGCATAGTGAAGACATCTACGGCTCGTCCACGGACGGCTCAATCTATGTCTACATGGATGATATGACCCCGGAGGAGTGCGTCGAGAACCTCTGGAACACCACTAATGTACATACAGGCATGACACGCGAGGAGTATTGCGAGAAGATCGTATTATCAGGTGATCTCACCCTGCTGAATTATGACAAGTTTTCCTGGATCTTCGGAAGAAACGACGCCAAGCGCTTCATCTCTACATTGGAAGTGTACTCGCAAGACGAGTGTGATCCGACTTATAAAGGAAACGATGACTATTCCTATGTCCATCTGCTGGTCTATCTTGGTGACGAGGCTTATTCAGAAGAAGTACTCGAACTGATCATCGATCGTCTCGAGGCAGAAGGCTACGAAGTCAAAAGTGATGACGGAAAAGTCTCTACCCAGAGAACCGTGCGGTTTAAGGGAAATGGAAGAGTCTTTGACGCGCGGGCATATTTCCTTACTGATTATGTCATCGACTTCATCATTCCGCTCATCGGGAAATAGACTAATTCAGATATTATTCCATTTCGGAAAATGATCTGTTTCAGGCAGTATTCTACCTCGTAGTAAAGTCTGTCCGAAAATTTTTCAAAACCACCCAATATTTCACATCTGTTATTCGTCTATAGGGCAGATGCGGATACACAGGCGGCAAAAACGCAGCCTGTTACCCGCATCGATACAGGCTGTTTCTTCGGAAAGCAGGAAAGCCCTTAACGCTACATGCGATCAGGAAAGGAATATGGATTATGAAAACGAAAGCTATCATCAGAATCATCGCAGTTACATTCACAGCAGTATCGATCATCGGTGCAACCACTGCCTGCACCATCAAGAAGAATGATACGGAATCGAGCAAGGAAAAGCATACCCAGATCGAAGAATCTACCAAAAAAGCCGGAGATTCAGACAACTCAGAGCTTCCTCTGCTGACAGAGTCGACCGAGGTTCTTTCGGAGACCAGACCGATCACTGAAGACTCGATCATTCTCCGTCTGGACGGAATGACAACAGATGAGATCGTCGAAGATCTCTGGAGAACGACCCGTGTAGAGTCCGGTATGTACAGCAAAGATTATTACGAGAACATCATCACGGATGGCTGCACACTTTTCAAGAGTAAAGATGACGAATTCAGCTGGTTCTTCTACGGATCCTCTTCTGACACCACATGCTATATCAGCAGGATCTCTATCTTCTCCGGCATGAAATGTGATCCGACTTTTGACGGGACCGGACACATAGCCTTAGAGGTGCATATCGAAGATAAGGATTATGCCTTCGAGGTAGCGGAAGCAATCGTAACAAAGATCCAGTCGGAAGGTTTCGAGATCAACGCAGACATAAAACACGAAAACTCCTGGTACGTAGGATTTCAATGCGACAGAAAAACCTGCACGTTGCAAGTGAATCAAGTGGGAGACTATGTGATCTCCTTCGATTTCCCGCTCAATGGTTAATCGAAGAGCCAAAACCATTCTGCTAACAGTTTGCCCTTCGCACCACATGCGATCAGGAAAGGAACAGGAATTATGAAAACGAAAGCAATTATCAGAATCATCGCAGTTACATTCACAGTAGTATCGATTATCGGCTCCACCACCGCCTGCGCGAGCAAGAAGAGTGATCCGGAAGAAACGAAGAAAAAGGCGAAAACGGAAGATAAAGATATCGAAGCAATCGTTTCCGATGAAGAGGTCGAAAAAGAAACTACGACAGATAGTGATGACCCTATGGCTAAGGTCGAAGTTCCGTTAGATGATATGTCGGATCAGGAGATCTTCGAATTCTGCCACAGGAACCTTACTCTGGAGCTGATTGACGGTGAGAGCTCCGAGGAACTCGAAGCCAGACTTCCTTCTATCGTAGAGATGGGCAAGCATCCTTACACCGTTAGCATGGACGCCAGTCTTAATTTCGGATACGGTTACCCCCTCGATTCGGGAATCTGCATGACGGAAGTATCCTTCTGCTGCAATTGGGACTATGAAAAAGATATCGTTACGAACCTGCAGCCCGAAGATACCGCCGGATATATGGACCGCCAAACCACGGTAACGCTGAGAATCACAAACGGCCGTGGCGAGGAGCTGTATGAGTATTTCAAAGAACAGTATGCCGCTATGTATCCGAAAGCCGAGATCCGTAACATGAAGGATGATTTTGATGACTGGTTCGATTTCAGACTAACATCGGAAGACGGCATGTTTGCCCATGCACGCATCGTACATTACAGAGCCGGATACGACGAACTTTTCATCGAAGAGGCACATCATATCGTCAACTAAAGTCTGAACATATCATTTTGTCGATTGAGTCTGACATGGTATGATAGAGATAGAGTAAACTTGGGCATGGGGATATTGGAGTGGCGTGTATGAGTGAGAATAATACGAATCCAAATCAGAATTGGCGTACGGAAGAAGAAGCGATCGCTCTGGCATCAGGCGTAAGCGTGGAAGAAGCGGCGGCGATGATCGCGGGTGGCACTGCGGAAGACCGGTCGAAAGAAAGAGCTGCGGTGGCAGCCGCATTTCGCGAGGAATTAAAACACGCCGGCGAGCCGGGTGCAAAGGTGATGTCGGCCGACCGTGAACTTCGGTATTGTCTGGAACTGCAGAGAGACCGTATCGCGAACAGAGGCCTCACCCTCGAGGAAGAGATGATCCCGGGGGCAAACTTTAAGGAAGGATTCAATAAAGTCCGTTCCTGGACCGATGGTCAGTATGAGACCTCGTGGTCCGTCGGCTTCGTCGATCACAAGAAGAAGTTTTCCCGATCCAACATGAAGACATATAAGCATAGAGAACCGCAGGCCATTTACGAGACGGTCGTCGATGTGCGCGCGGGCGAAGATGTCAGTTCGGACACCTACTGCTGTCCGAACTGCGGCGCGGTCTCCACGATCAGGGAACTCCAGGAAGGATGCAGCCAGTGCGGTACCTCTTTTAAGATGTCGGAACTGTATCCGAAGGTATCGAATTACTTCTTTTCCTACGATCCCTCCGGAAGGAAAGATCCGATCTGGAAGACGATCATTAAGTTCGGTCTATATGCCCTTCCCGTGACGATCCCACTGTTTCTTCTTTTCTCCGTGCTGCAAGCCCGCTTCGGTGCGATTCCAGGAGGCAAATTCCAGATCACTCCTCAATGGCTCGTCTTCTACATTATCGGCATGGTCATCGTCAGTCCCATCTTCGGATATTTCATCTGGATCCTCTCGATTTTCGGAGCCGCCGGACGCCAGATGAGCTCGGGCGCACCGGCATTCTCCGTAGGAAATTCCCGGAAAAGATTCGCCGCGAAGATGGCCAAGATCAGTTCGGAATATACCTTCGAGAAATTCTCTTCGAGGATCACTTCCCTTTTCAAACTCGTAGTATTTTCCGACAGCCGTGAAAACCTTCCGTTCTATGAGGGCGGCGATGTCAGTTCGGAATTTGATAACGTGATCGACTGCTCTTTCAGCGGATGGATGTCCTGTAAGAAGGTCAAAGAGGAAGGCAATCACGTCTATGTCACGGGCGATCTTTTCGTGGAGAACACGCGTGATCTGGGTGATAAGATCAAATCGGGACGCGAAGCCTACCGGATCAAGGCAGGACGCAGAACCGACGTGCCAATCACATCTAACTTTTCGATCGCGAAGATCCAGTGCCGGACCTGCGGCGCGAGTTTCAATGCATTTAAGACCAGGAACTGTCCGTATTGTGGTTCGAAGAGCGAAGTGGAAAGCGAAGACTGGGTGATCTATGAGATCCGGAATATAGGACAAACGTATCTGATTAAGCCCCTGATCATCACGTTTGCGATCCTTGCGCTCATCGTGCTGGCGGAGCTTTCCAACTTCGGTTACATCTGATAGACATAGCGTGTAGTGCCGGAGGTTCCTATGAATCTGATTATGGATCTACTCTCGAATCTAAGTACGAATATAAACCCGGATAAGGTACCCGGAGCACTGCTCGAGCTCGGCATCCTGCTAGCCTTCTTTGTTCTTCTGATCTGGTGGAGCCGATCTACCGAAAAGAAAGCCAAGGCACGCGCTCTGGAAAAGTATAAGAACTATACCGGTCGAGCCGAGGGACGGATCCTGGAGCATCACTGGGTCCATGTCAGTTCCGGCAGACGTGATCCGGAGACGGGAAAAGACGATGTCGATTCCTATTTCATTATCACGTACGAATTTGAAGCCGATGGGCAGACCTATCGAGGTAAAGGTGAAGCCTCTGCATCATTTATGGGAAGAAAGACCCAGACGATCTGTTATGACCCTTCTGATCCGAATCAGAACTGTTCCCTGTATTATCTGAATTCGCAGACCAAGTCCGCAAGTTGTTTACGCGTCCTTATCTATATGCTCGTAAGGTTCGCGATTCTTCTCGGCGTAATTTATCTGATCTTGAAGATTTCCGGCAAGATCTAATCGTTCTCTTTCTTCATTTCGCTCGGATGTATCAGCCCGCATTATCCGTTACATCGGTTTCAGGCAGGATCACTTCCCATGTCTCTGAATCCTTGATATACCCCATAAACGGGACATCCACTCTATATTCATTTACCACCACGAAATTTTCCGGCATCTGATCAAATCTAAAGATGCAGCAAGGCCATGCCGGTCTTCCGATATCCGGCAAGTCAACATCATCATATGTCAACATCTCGACCTGAATCATTAACCCGTTATGATCATAATCTATCTTTGTGATACGGACTTCTTTTATGTGAATAAGTTTGCCTCTGGCTTCCTGGGGACCGGCGCAAAAAATAAAATAAACATATCCGTTTTCTTCCAGTATGTAATAACCGGCCTCTAATTCAGGTCCGAATTCTCTGGTAACTAAATTGGAAACTTCATACTTATCAAATTTGGTTGTATGGCCTATAGTAATCGAATCGAGTGAGCTGAACAGCAGTGTTTCCTCGAGTCCGTTGATATGAGCAACAGCAATACCTTCCTGAGATAAAATGGCTTCGTGCAATTTGTTTGTTGTTTCCTGGGGCTTAATATCGAACACCCAGACCTCAGAGCCATCGTCAATTGTCCAAATATATACATTCGGGCATTCCTGTCTTGCATAAGGGCCGACTTCATTGACGATATCTTCCAAAGAGTATTCTTCGTTGATATTCGCGAAAGCTTCCAGCGGAACGGGCGTGCCTGTCGGAAGCGGTGCCGTCTCAGATGTGGTGGGCTCGGTTTCTTCTATCACGGTCGTTAGCTCAGTTTCGCTCGTAGTGGTGGTATATTCAGACGTTGTCAAGGAAGTCGTTGTCTGTTCCGTCAAATGAGAACAGCCTGCCAGAAGCACTGCCGTACCAAGTAATACAGCAATCGCTACACGTATAGATCTGTTTATGTGATACGCCATTTCTTTTTTCGTAACCCTTGTTTCCTTTTTTCTTTTGAAAAAGATGCTAATATATTTCGGGGGGAAAAGCAAGGGCAGGGCATGTCAGAACTTCACCGCAACATTGAACGACAAAAGGACGATTTCATTCCTTCCTTGAACGTTACTTACCTTGGGAGATCCGGATATTCGTGATCGCACACTGGTCTCCTGTCAGCGCGATGTAGACCTTCTCCGGTTCTTCTTTGATACTTGTGATGTTCGTGATTTCAATTCCGTTGTTCTTCGTGGTAAGCGTGATGGTGTCTCCTGCGCGCTCAACTGTGACCGTCACATCAAAGCCGGATCTGTTTTGTTCCTTCCACTTCTCCCAGTTTGTAAATTCGGGAGTCTTGTTTGCACAGATCTTGTTTGTTCCGAATTCGTTTGATGCCCAGTTCTCCCCATCGAGGCGGATCAGGCTGTACTCACGGAAATCCGGTCCGTTCACTTTGCCGTCTTCAGATGAGAAGATACTGAAATACGGACAATGCCAGATAAGTCTGGCCGTCGGAAGGCTCATCGTATGGAAGGAAATCGTGAGCTTATCGGATAGAAGGATGCCATCCGTTGCTGCCGAACGATACCCGTCCACCTGGATATTCGGGACATCACCGGCAGGGACTTTGATATAACTGACTTCTTCGGCGATCCTGGGAATATAATCTTCCGGAACGGCCTCCTCATCACGATCGATGCTTACTTCTGTTATCATGCAGTGTTCTCCGGTAAGTCCGATATACGCCCATCTTGCGCTATCAGGGAGCGCTATGGTAATCTCCATGGTTTTCTCATCAGAAGAGATCCGGATGAATATATGATCTCTCACCTTTACGGCCTCTACCGTATAAGCTGTGCCTTTCTTCGGTATGGCTTCCCTGCCACGTTCTGTTATTTGGGTCTCCATCTTTCGGGCTCCCTTACAGACAGTCTGCCCATCAAATCTTATCTCGCCGTATTCGAAGTAAAGGAGCTTCTCGATATTCTGCTCATCTTCGTGGATCCTGGCGTCGAGTGAATCGAAGAGGACGATAGAGGGAAGACCGTTCTGATTGGAATATCCCTCTTTCGGCGCACTGATAAGACGGATCCTCGCCATTTCTCTTGTGATGATGATACCCTCTGACACAGATGTTCTGTAGTCATCACAGGACAGTTCGTTCTTACCTGCGAGCTCCTTGACGTCTTCTTTTTCTTTCATCTGGTATTCACTGTCGATATCGATCAGGTGGAGCATGATCTTACCAAAGACCGGGTCAAACTGTGTGCCGAGACACTTCACGAACTCTTCCCTGACCAGCTGCTGCGGGATCGTATCACGGTAGCTTCGGTTCGATGTCATGGCATCATAGGCGTCGGCCACGGCAATGATCCTGGCGATCTCGGGAATATCTTCTCCCTTAAGACCTTCGGGATACCCTCGTCCGTCGTACCTCTCGTGGTGCGACTTGGCGCCGATACTTAAGTACGGAGATTCGCTGATACTCGAGAGGATCTGATCTCCGATACTCGGGTGCTGCTTGATCGCTTTGAACTCCTCATCATCCAGTCTCCCCTTTTTGTTGAGGATCGTCCTCGGCACGCCGATCTTGCCTACATCGTGGAGAAGTGCCGCATAGTAAACTTCTTCACACTCTTTCTGGCTCTTTCCGGCCAGTTCCGCAATCTTTCTGGAGTACTCGGCCACACGGGAAGAGTGACCTTTCGTATACGGGTCTTTGGCATCGATCGCGCTGGCCAGGGCCTGAGCAGTCTGATCGAAAAGTCTCCTGATCCTCTCGCCTTCTTCCTTCAGAAGCGTGACCTCAAGCATACGGGCACGCGCCACCTCTGTGTTAATATCATTGAGCGCGAAGAGATAGAGCATCGATGTCAGGAATCCCGTAGTGATATTGATGAGCGACAAACCATAAAACTTCAGCTGCAAGATCCCCGCGAGGATCGGCAGCGTCGTGAACAGGACAAGCGACAGGAACAATCTCCTGCTGATGGATCGGCGGCACTGCACGACCACCGTCAGCTGGATCACAAGGACAATCATGGGGATGAGCATCCCGATGAAGAATCCGGGTGCTCTCTGATAACGGTTCGAATCATCAAAGGTATAATACAGACCGGTGAACTGCGAGATGATCAGCAGGATGAGACCGAGGCATACCAGATAATCGATTACTTTCAGTCTGAGCGGGACTCTCTTTATAACCGTATCATCCAGAACGATATCCATCACGTAATGGTTGAAGCCCCAGACGATCGTCAGGACCATGCCAAACACCACAAAGTTACTGATCCGGACCATCCAGTATCCTAATGTGCTCGTATCTCCTCTGTATATATATGCAGCCCGATCGAACATCAGAATCAGAACGGCGAAAATGTTCGTCATGATCAGATAGAACTTCCGCTTCCTGTCGAACGATTTGGAGAAGGTCATGAAGAGTACCGTAGCCAGAGCCAGACCACTGAGGATCAGCATCACATCTAGCTGGACACTCTTGAGAATCTCATACATACCGCAAATCCCTTCCCCTTAACAATCTCTTTTTCTATTATAGTATTTTCTGGCGCAAAGGATATATCCAAATCTTAAACGTTTTGTTTTCACGCAGTTAACAATTTTCCCCAATCAACGGTCTATAATCAATATGTGCAATTTGCATCAGGGGTTGTTTTTGTTTGTCGCACGAGAGTGCAGAATTGGATCTGGGAGGATACACAGATGATGAAGAAAGATTTGTATGATTACACCATAAGCGATGTTTCGGAATTGCTCTTGGAAAACGTGGACGCTATCGTTGTCGTCGATCCGTCGATCGACGCATATAAGAGTATCGTCCGGCGCGGCATGTTCGAGAGTTTCCTCAAAGAATCCGGCATCTATCACGACCTTATCCTGGATCTGTGGTTCCACTTCAATGATTCGAACGAGAGAGTCTCCGGTGAATACCAAATCTTCGCAGACAGTACCGGAATCTTCAAGCAGAAATACAGCCGCCGCCTGCGACTCTTCCTCGAGAATGAAGAGAAGCCGCATCTTGTCCAGCTGACCGTCTATCCTTTCGAGGATGCCGGCAAGTATATCTTCGTCATGGACGAATTCATCGACAACGAATCTCTTCAGGAATCCCTCACGACCAAGAAGATCAGCACGATCCAGAACTCCTATCTGTTCTCGATGTATATCGATCTGGTCCAGGATACGATCAGCAGCATCAACGTAGCGGAGATTTCCGCAGATGTAGTGAACTACAACCTGAAGTATTCCGACTGGAGAATGATGATCGTGAACATGATCTGGCCGGAGGATCAGGAGCAGTTCCTGCGCCGTACGGATCCTGAGTACCTCAAGAAGAATTTCCATCCCGGACGCACCTCTTCCTACGACTGCATGATGCGTAACCTCGAAGGTAATTTCATATGGGTCAAGCTGATCTTCAGCCGTGCCCAGACAACAAATGAATCGGATTACAGATATGTCTTCATGGTTCAGGATATCCACGATGAATCCATGGAGCTGCTGTCCACCCTTCAGGAGTACGAGGAGAAAGCAATTCGGGATCCGCTTACCGGTGTATATAATCACGGCGAGACCGAGACCCAACTGAATAATGCCCTCTCCCATCGCAAGAAGAGCGATGATCCTGTTTCCGTGATGATGATCGACCTTGATAAGTTCAAGTCCGTAAACGACAACTACGGTCACTCTGTCGGGGACACGACCCTGAAGCATTTCGCCAGGATCCTCAAGGAAGTATCTGCGGGCGAGAAATCTCTGGTAGGCCGCTGGGGCGGCGAAGAATTCGTCATCATCTGCCGTGACAAAAACGCAGATGAGGCCAGTCTTCTTGCCGAGAACATGAGAAAACGTGTCGAAGAATATCTGTTCCCGGATATCTGCCATATCACCTGCTCCATCGGTGTCACCGAGCTCAAGCCGGATGACAGGTTCACCGAGGCCTTTGACAGACTGGACAAGGCGATGTATTCCTCGAAGCAGAACGGCAGGAACCGGGTCACCGTGCTCTGACCGCATTTACGACCTCTGACCGTCGGGGAAGTTCATGCATTTTTCGTTGATTACGATCTATATTCGAATCAAAAAACTTGCATTTCTTCCTGTTTTCGTATAGGCTTTTGTCGGTGAGTATTTCCTGCACGGCTCTTCATTTCTGAATACGTTTGCAGGATGAGATGCCGCCACAAAGATTAGCTATGCAAATGAGGAGAACAGCGATGGATGTAGTTTGTCTGGATATGGAAGGCGTACTGGTCCCGGAGATATGGATCGCTTTTTCAGAGGCATCGGGAATACCGGAGCTTCGAAGAACGACCCGCGACGAGCCCGATTACGATAAGCTCATGAGATGGAGGATCGGGATCCTGAAAGAGCACGGCCTCGGTCTTAAGGAGATTCAGGATGTCATCGCTACGATCGATCCGCTTCCGGGTGCCAAGGAATTTCTCGATGCACTTCGTGCGGAAGCACAGGTCATCATCCTCAGTGATACTTTCACACAGTTCGCGATGCCGCTCATGAAGAAACTCGGATATCCGACCCTCTTCTGCAATACGCTCGAGGTCGCAGACAGCGGCGAGATCACCGGCTTCAAGATGCGTATCGAGAACAGTAAACTTACCACGGTAAAAGCACTTCAGTCGATGGGTTTTGATACCATCGCTGCGGGCGACAGTTTCAATGATCTGGCCATGATCCAGGCAAGCCGCGCGGGCTTCCTGTTCCGCTCGACCGAGCAGATCAAGAAGGCCTATCCGGATCTCCCTGCATATGAAGAATTCGACGAATTCCTCGAGGCGATCCGCGGCGCACTTCGCGGGTAAGAGTCGCTCTTTTTGTCGCACACTTATCAGAGTAATCCTCTTCGCACAGGAAAAAGACACAGTGCTTCTCGCGAAGAATAACCAAAACGAAATACAAAAACGGCTGCCATTTCTGACAGCCGTTTTCTTTTGTATCAAATACTAAACTTCGAATTAGAAGAGCTCTACAGAGTTTCCGTTTGTGTCGTAGATCTTCTTCTCAGCAGCTACTACATAAACATCGCCACCGAGCTTCGCAGCCTTCTTCTCGATTGCCTTGAAATCGATCTGCTGGCCTTCGATCTCGAAGATGATCTTGCCGAGCTTCTTAGCAGCCGGAGCCTTCTTAGCAACAGCCTTCTTAGCCGGTGCTTTCTTTGCAGCAGCCTTCGGAGCAGCAGCCTTCTTAGCAGCCGGAGCCTTCTTTGCAGCAGCCTTCTTTGCCGGAGCCTTCTTAGCCTCAGCCTTCGGAGCAGCCTTAACTTCTTCCTTCTTAGCAGCCTCAACCGGCTTTACATCAGCAACAGCTTTAACTGCATCTTTGTTTGCACTCTCTTTAACCATTTCGAGAATCCTCCATTTAAGTTTTTATATGATATAAAATCACGCAAAATAATTTCGCACCAGTTCCCTGATGCGAGATTATTATAGCACAGTCATATTTTTTTAACTATGTACAATATGCCGATTATTCAAGGGGTTTTCGACATATTCGTGAAGTATTTTCTACTACAAAATCAGCCTATCACGACACGTTCGAGTTCGGATGAATTGAGCATCGCGCACTTCGGATCATTACATCTTTTCACGCAGAGGATGTACACGACACTCCAATAATACTCTGCGATTTTGCCTGCATCACCTCTTGCGAAAGAGCCGTCTTTCTGGCCTTTTCTGATGATGTCGCGCATCATCTCAAACATCGCATCTCCCTCGCGTGCGCGACCTGTTGCCAGATCCGTAGTCGCAAGAATCATGTAGTAAACATACGATTTTTCTTCCGCGATTTTCTTCAAGATCAGATCAGAAACATAGCGGAGTTTCCGGATCGCCGGCACATCCATCTCGCTGATCTTCAGCAGCTCTTCACTCGCCACTACTTTCTGTGCAAACTCCTTCGATTCACGATACAGCTCTTCCTTCGAATTAAAGTAAACATAGATCGAACCCTGTGCGATCTTGATCCCTTTCGTCAGATTTCCGATCGTCGTTCCCTCGACTCCATTTCTGGCAAAAAACGGAACCGATTTCAGAAGGATATTCCTCTTCGATTCTTCTCTGATCTTCTCGTTTTGTTCTCTCGATCTCGGCATGATCTTGTCCTCCTTCTGCTCTGCGAATTGAGATGTTCTATGACTTATTCTTCGATCTTTTCCGTGCTGCTTCCTGCAGCGATTCCACCTCGTCCTCACGTTGACTGAATGATTGTTCATGTATAGGGTAACATGCGCCTTTTTAACGCGCAACACACTGAGTGAATATGTATTCTGATTGTAAAGAAATACATCTGCACGCATGAAGAAAACTTGAACAGATTATTGTTTATACCATAAGTTGAATCACCTATCGGAAATACATCGCGCATGGTAAGATAGATACAGATTACAAATCAAAAGAGGTATGTATGCAGATTCTTTCCTTTTTCTCTTCAGAAAACAAAGAACACTGGTTAAAAGAAATCAGTAAGAGTGATTGGCGCGCCGCCGCTTTTCTCGTCGACATTCTCCGCGAGGAAAAACTGAAAGAAATATATGGTGATTCGACCGAACTTCTTCTCCTCGTCGAGGGCGAGAAACTGATGTCATTCTGCACCTATGCAGACCAGGATGAGATCGAAGACTCATCCCTCACACCATGGGTCGGATTCGTGTATACTTTTCCGGAATACCGCGGTATGCGTCGTGTAGGAAAACTTCTCGAACATGCATATTCGATCGCGAAAAAGAATGGTTTCCAGACACTCTACATCTCTTCTGAAGAAGAAGGTCTTTATGAGAAATACGGCTTTACTTTCTGGAAAATGATGAAGAATAAATGGGGCGAAGAAACACGCGTACATCGCATGCCTGTCGTCGACATGGATTACAGTGATGTCATCGGAAAAACCGTAAGCGGAACGATCGATCGTCCGATCCATACACCCCATCCGAATCATCCGGAAATGATCTATCCGATCAACTACGGATACGTCGACGGAATCTTCGCAGGTGACGGTGACGAACAGGATGTATATGTCTTCGGAACCGAAGAAACCCTTTCCAAATTCGAAGGAAAAGTCGTCGGCGTCATTCACCGTCTCAACGATTGTGAAGACAAGTGGATCGTCTCATTAGACGGCAATCCGATCGACCGCGACACCATCCTCCGCACCGTCGAATTCCAGGAACAGTACTACATGAGCGAGCTCTATCTCTAAACATAGGAACACCTGTTTCTCTTTTTAGAAGCTACGATTTTCACGGGATGTGATGATTGTGAAAAAGAAAGAATACATCTCTCGACGGCGAGTTTTGCGAAGCAAACTGTTTGAAGCCGGAAAGAGATGTATTCTTTTTTTCACTACACTTAGGATCCCGTGAAATCGTACTTTCTTACGCCCAGCATCCAGAACTTATAACTTAAGTAAAAGAACAGTACACCGAGTGCAGGTGCGCACCATGTGAGGACCGGTACACTCTCCGATTCCAGGATCGCAAGGCTCGGATAGTATGCGACAAATGCGATCGGGATCACGAAGGTAAAGAGGATGCGGAAGATACCGTGAAAGATGCTCGACGGATACTTCGCGAAGTCCTTGAACCGGAACATGATGACCATGACGTATCCGGAACCGACGATCCAGAAACAGGTGGCGGCCGCGGCATTCATAATGGCGATCATGAAGAGCGAAGCTGTCAGGAGGAACAGGATCAGTTTCGCGATCACGAGAGGCGTCACCGGGATTCCGATGTTGACCCATGCGTAGACCAGTGTACCGACACCGAATGCCAGCTGCCCCAGTCCTTTTACATCGAATACTTCAGACATGAAGTAGAAGAACACGTTGATGGGGCGGAAGCAGTACTTGATAAAGTCACCGCTCTGCACCTGAAATCGCAGGTTCCAGTTGTTGTCGAAGAAGCACTGCACCGGGGTGAGTGCGATCAGCGAGAACCCGTAGAGGAACAGCATGTGGTGGTAATCCCATCCGTTGATGGAGGGAAAGTTCTTAAACAGGATCAGGAACGTTACGAAACCCGAGAGATTTGTCATGATCATGCCGATCGTGGAGATGATGAAGTCCGCACGATAGCTCATCTTGCTCTTTAGGTCCTGCACGAGGATCTTCCTGTATATGCTCGCATAGAAGCGGAAGCCTCTTCTGTGCTTCGGTTTTGTCATTACGTTTTCCATATCAGCCTCCGTTAACAGTAATCTTACGGACGGAATAGTTCCAGAACAGTGTGCCTGCGACCGTCAGGATCAGCGCCCATAGAAGCTGCAGTCCGAACATCGGAAGCAGTCCATTAATGGTATCCGTGCCGTTCTTCTCGAGAAGGATGGTCAGCGGGATGTCGTAGACCGCACGGAACGGAAGGAAATCGACGATCTTCCGGAAAGTCTCCGGGAAGAATGCCAGCGGGATCGATGCACCTGAAAGGAGCAGTACGATGGTCTCTTTCACGATGTTGATTCCCCATGTCGACTCGGTGTAGAGGCAGATCGTGGCAACGATCATCTCCATGCTGAAGTTGACGATCAGAGCCAGAACTGTTGCGAGTGTGAACCACAGAAGGTTGATGCCCATCGGGATCGCGCCTTTTGTGACGATCAGGACGACGATAAATGTCGGTACGAATGTCAGCGCAAAGAGCACTACGTGTGATCCGGAGTAGCTCCAGAAAGTGTACTCACGGAAGTTCATCGGTTTCAGTAGATCCAGTATGATCTTTCCCGACTGGATCGACCGGCTCATATCCCAGACGACAAACATCTCGAGGAAGTTGAAAAGTGCGGTTGCCAGGATCAGGTAGATCATGGTATCGGTAAAGGTCATGCCGTTTACGACATCGGTTCCCGCCGAAGCGTAGATGGCCTTCCACAGGAAGTACACCAGAACCAGATAGATCAGATTGGCAAAGAGCGTGACCGCGGTGCCGAGACGGTACTGGAGAGACTCCATGATCCCCGCCCGGGTCAGCGCCAGATGTCTTCTCAAATTCATGTCAGTTGCCTCCTTCGTAGATCTTCTTGATGACCTCTTCGGTCGAGATCTCCTGGAGCTGGATGTCCTTGATCTTCTGCTCCTTCTGCTTTCTCAGGATGACCTCCATGACGTCTTCCTTCGACTCGTCGATCACGCGCTCTTCCCAGGTGTCATCACTTAAACGCATACGCAGTGTCCGGTAAGAGCCGAAGTAGGACTTCAAGTGTTCGATGTCGTTGTCGTAGATCTTCTTTCCTTCGTCGATGATGACGATCCTCTTACAGAGTGCGTCGACGTCACCCATATCGTGTGTCGTCAGGATAACGGTCGTCCCCTTCTCCTGGTTCAAGCCCTTGATGAGGTCACGGATCTTCGACTTCATCGAAACGTCGAGGCCGATGGTCGGCTCATCGAGGAATACGATCGCGGGGTTGTGGAGGAAGGCCGCCAGGATATCGCTCAGTGTCCTTTGTCCGAGCGACATCTGACGAACCGGCTTGTGGAGGATCGGCTCGATATCTACGAGCGAACGGTAAAGCTCGATCATGTCTTCGTATTCCTTATTCGGCACCATGTAGATGTCGCGGAGAAGACGGAAAGATTCGATCAGCGGGAGCGACCACCACAGCTG
Organism: Clostridiales bacterium; assembly: GCA_017617995.1. Classification (GTDB taxonomy): domain Bacteria; phylum Bacillota; class Clostridia; order Saccharofermentanales; family Saccharofermentanaceae; genus Scatonaster. The sequence continues at coordinate 100,635 of JAFZVE010000049.1, read as the reverse complement.
GCTTCTCTGTCCGAATACGACGCCGATATGTTCGGAGTTTTTCGTGCGCTCCTTATACGGTACGACACCGTTGACGAGGATCTCACCGGATGTCGGCTCGAGCACGCCGGTCATCATCTTGATGGTCGTCGACTTCCCCGCGCCGTTCGGTCCGAGGTAGCCGATGATCTCCCCTTTTCCGATCTCAAGGGTCACATCTTTGACCGCGGAGATCGTCTTATAGTCACGTGAGAACAGGTCGCGGATGCTACCCCGGAGTCCCTCGTGACGGTTCAGGATCTTAAAGTCCTTACAAACGTTTTTCATCGTAATTGCGTTTTCCATTTCATTCCCTCTCTTATTCTTTTCCATATGTGTTTTTCTGATGGTTTTCCCTCTAAAAAAGTAGTGACCGCATAACGCGGCCACCAGTTAAGTGTCTACGTTACAGCTCTTTTTCCATATAGCCGCATGTGAACGGGAAGAAGTCAAATTTCTTCGCGCCGAGATGAATAAAGCCTTCTGACTCGTACCATTTACGAAGACGTACATTCTCTTCCACGATCCCGATATGCAGTTTTTTTGCGCCCAGCTCTTTCGCTCTGGCAAAAGCATCTATCAGAAGCTTGTCTCCGATCCCTTCGTGTCGGTGCTCAGGGAGGACGCAGAGGTTATTGAGTTCCCACTCGGTATCGCTCAGTTTTGCCAGGGAATAGTATCCCAGCATCTTTCCTTCGTCGGAGAAGAAAGCATACATCGGGCGTTTTTCGACTTTCATCTGATACATCAGGCGCTCTTCCGTTGTAGCAAAAGCTGTGAAGCGCGGCGCGTTTTCTTCCGTGAGTCCGAATTCCTCGGCAACGGTCAGGAAGCTTGTTCGGATGACATTTACGCTCTCTTTAATATCTTCTTTTGTAATCGGTCGGATCATGTTTCTTCTCCTTTCTTTTCATACTCGAAAAGCACTGTCCCCTTATTATTTCTTCCGCTCCGGCGCCGTTGCGGTGAACTCAAATCCGGTCTTGCTTTTCTTTACATTTGCAAGTATATTGTATGTAGAAGTGCTTTTATAGACGAAATATGCGCTAATTTTATAACAATCTTCTACCGCTTTGGAATATAGTTATAATTCTGTGGAATATCGACTGAAAGACGAGGTAAATCTATGAACCGTGACATCATGGGACTTATCATAAAACGAGATGACGGATCGGAGATCGTCAACTACGATGATCCGCAGTTTCCTTCCTATGTATTTGAGGGCTGGGTGAAGCCGAAGGTCACCTGGGAGCGCGTCCCGCACTTTCACGAGGACATCGAGATGTGTACTGTAACGAAGGGCAAGATGGCCTACTCCGTAAACGGAAAGACGATCATGCTCCACGAGGGCGATACGATCTTCATCAACTCCAACCAGATTCATTATAGCATGAGCATCGACGACGAAGGTGCGAGATACGTCATTGCCATCTTCCACCCCGACATCCTCAATTCTTCGGTCGCGGTAGAGATGCAGGCGATCCGCCCGATCACGGAGAATAAGGATCTCCCCTATCTTCGTTTCCGCGACATCGACGAGATGACCGAGACGGTGGAGCGTCTGATGCGGTCTCTGCTTCCGATCCGGCACTGTGCCTTTGAACTGACGAAGCAGTACTTCCAGATCTGGGATAACGTGATCAAGAGATCGGAGATCATCGGTGCACTCGCTCCGGAAGAAACACCGGATGCGCGCATGCAGACCTTTAAGACCATGATGGGCTTCATCAGTAACGAATACCAGCGTCCGCTGACACTCGAGGAGATCGCAGGTTCCGCCAACATCAGTAAGTCTCTCTGCAACCTTCTCTTCAAGCAGTACGTAAGTGAATCGCCGATCAGTTATCTCATGCATTTCCGTGCGAGAAAGGTGGCGGAGTATCTGCGCTCGAGTTCTCTGAGCATGACGGAGATCGCTTCTCTTTCGGGCTTTACCGGTGTCAGCTACATGAGTGAGACCTTTAAGAAGTTCTTCGGAAGCACCCCGCGCGACTACAGAAAGCAGTGGATAGATATCAGCAAAGCCGAGCGGGTCGCAGGATCTGCCTGAGGCCACCCTTAGAAAACATCAAAAGAGCGGATCACCGGAACCGGCGACCCGCTCTATCTATATTAATCTTCACTATTATTCTTCGGTTCTATCTTTCTAAACAATTCTGCTTTTTCTATCTTAGCCCAGGAGCCAGATTACATCGTACATGATCTGACGTACATATGTGTCGCCGAAGTCCTCGAGGTCGATGCCGTTGGCGGTGCTGTTATAGATGCGGGAAACGATCTTGTTGTTCTGCAGGAACGACGGCATTGCTTCGACGACATCGTGGATGAAAATGTGGGCGTAGATCTCTTTTGCCATGGCCTTCTCGGACATACCCTCGATCAGGTGATTCTCGGAGATTTCTTCTGCTGCATCTTTGCAAGCGTCCTTATCGAGTGCGATCTCATCGATGCCGATGTTCATGGTCTTGATCTGCTGGTGATCTACGAAGTTTGCCTTCTTCATCTTGGTGACTCCGCACTTTGACATGATTACTACTGCGATTCCAACTACTGCCATAACCTTGATCGTTCTTCTCATTTTCCTGTACCTCGTTTCCGTGAAGTTCGTTTGTTTCTTTGTGATTTCATTTTCCCGCGAACGGCCTCCCCGTCCCATCGATGGGACTTACGGGGGACTTACACTTTTGTAAGGAACGTGAAAGGTACTGTAAGCTATGAGAATTTAAGTGCTTTTGCCGATGGAAACACAGAATACCGGGAGGTATATCCGTACAGCAGACCATGACATAATAGATATTTGACGTATAATAGGAATAAATCTACTCAAAGGAAAATACTGACATGGCCACTTTATGTAAGAACTGCGCGGCACCACTGGTCTTCGACCCGCTCACGCAGAAGGTAGTATGCCGTTCCTGCGGAAGCTCCTGGGACGCAGAAGAAGTTGAATCAAGAGAGAAGGAATTACTTCGTGAGAAGCACGCCGAATCTGCGGTGGATGTTTATGGCGAGGAAGAGGCGGCAGCGCGCGAATTTCTCGACTGCTATGTCTATCTCTGTAGCTCGTGCGGCGGTGAGATCATCATCAACGGAACCGAATCCTCCACCAAGTGCATCTACTGTGGAAGCTCAAGTGTCGTCTTCGATCGGATCGCGAAGGAAAAAGCACCAGAGTTCATCATTCCGTTTGCTATTTCCAAGGAGCAGGCCATCGCACATATCGAGAAAGCATTTAAGCACGGTATGTTCATCCCGAAAGAGATCAAGACCTTTAAGCCGGAAGCAGTGCGCGGCATCTATATCCCTTACTGGATCGCCAATGCCTATCACACCGAGGCCGATATCTTCCGTGGCGAGACCGGAAGCGGCAAGAATCGCAGAGTCCATTACTATGCCCGTTCCGGAAGGATGACTATGACGAATATACCTGTCGATGCCTCTATGATGCTCTCGGACGAGAGCTCACAATGCCTCGAACCATTTGATTTCAGCGCACTCAAGTATTTCGATGAGGATTATCTTCTGGGCTTCTATTCAAATGTATCCGACATCAAGAATCAGGACCTCACAGAAGTCGTTTTCAAACGCACGCGAAACGCCTTTCAGACAGAGGCCAAGAAATCCATCAAGAACGCGCACAGCATCACGCTCATCGATACCCGTTCCCAGACGATCGTCGACCGAGATGTGAAGTATGCGATGCTTCCCGTCTGGTTTGTCACCTACGACTATGAGGGGCGGCATAACACGATCATGGTCAATGGCCAGACCGGCAAGGTCGTCTGCGGTGTGCCGTGGAATCAAAAGTTATTCTCGACAATCTGTGCGATACTGGCCACGATACTGACTGCGATCAATACTACCATTTTCGCCAAGTATGTCGTACCGCCGATCCTCTATAGTCAGGCACATAGGAGATCCGGTTCCAGGAACAATCCGATAAGTGTGATCGTAATCATCATTACCTTTGGCTTAGGCGTCTTCGCCATCGGTGCGGCATTCTACAAGAATGTTAAGAAGCACTTGCAGTTATCGCAATCTGCATCGATTTTCAACTTCATGAAGAAGAGACAGGAGTGAACAAATCATGGAAGTATTGTATTGGACAATCGGTATTCTCATGGGAGCCTCCACCGGCATCGGAATCGCTTTCTTCGTCATGGCCGCTCTTCTTAAAAAATCAAACAGCATCGGTGATAGCAAGACCGACGACAACGAGTTTAGCTCCGGCATCGCTTATCTGGCTCAGGAAAACAACATCAGTCATAACCAGCAGCTCTTCACCAACTTCGTGGAATCAAATCTCGAGGCAATGATGAGCAGCCGGGAATATGCTACACGCCTCGAGAGCGCGCTTCGGGGCAATCCGAAGAAACTCGTCGAACGTTACATCCCCGGTGCGGAGGACGAAGAAGTCAGCGATCCGAATGAAATGAGTGGAGTAATAGGTGTCAATTCCAAGATGGGAGTTATTCCCTCTTTCTCCCCGCTTCTTAGAAGCAGCAGCTTTCTCGCCGCAGCCAACCGGGATGTACGCACGGGCGCCGCGCCGGGAAGTATTGTACTGACAACCGGGATCGGGAATGGAGCAGTTGCCTCATCCGGAAGCAGCGCTTCACCGATTGGCCAGGCTGCATCTCCGGCTTCCGGAGATGAGATTGTCACCGCAAGCGGGGTGAAGATCAAGCGTGATTCGCAAGCACAGATCGATGCGTTCTGGGGAACACCTGCCAAGAAGACGTCTTCGGAAGCACCTTCTGCCGGCGTCTCGACGGACAGCGCCACACCTGATATCTCTCCTGACACCACATCGGAAGCATCTCCGGTCGACGAACCGATCTATGAAGCCCCGACCGCACATCGTCCGCTGTGGCTGAACTCGAACCCGGACGACGACTTCAGTGATTTTGAAGATATGTAAGCTCTTATACTATAATAGATAAGTACCCATAAAGAGATCGGGTATCGGAAACGAAATAAGGAAGGCAGGTACCGGAGATGGCAACACTATGCAGAAACTGTGGCAATCCGCTCGTCTACGATCCGGAGACCCGAAGGATAGTCTGTGATGCGTGTGGCAGTTCTTTCGCAGCGGAACAGATCGAGGCTTACGGCAAGGCTTTTGAAGAAGGAAATGCACCTCGCCCCGTGGATCCCGTTACCGGGGAACCGATCAGCAATCCCGCTGTACAGGAGTTCTTCGAGTGTAACGTCTATACCTGCAGTTCCTGCGGCGGTGAGATCTTCCTTTCAGGAAGCGAGGCGTCCACGACATGTATCTACTGCGGAAGCCCGAGCGTAATCTTCAGTCGTATCAGTAAAGAGAAGAGACCGGACTTCATCCTGCCGTTCCAGGTCACGAAGCAGCAGGCGACGGACATCATCCGCCAGCGCTTCAGTAACGGCATGTTCGTCCCGGATGAGTTTAAGAATCTGCAGGTCGACTCGATCCGCGGGATCTACCTCCCCTACTGGCTCATCGACGTATATCACGCCGAGTCTGTCATCGTCAGCGGCGAGTCCGGATCCGGCGATTCTGCGCCCAGACACTACTACGCCCGCACCGGCCGCATGAAGATGAATAATCTTCTCGTCGAAGCCTCGATGGAGCTGAACGACTCGAGCAGCCGTCTCCTCGAGCCATACGATCTTCGCATGCTCAGACCTTTCGACGAGGAGTACATGCTCGGTTTTTATTCCGATGCGTCGGATATCACCTTCGGTGAACTTCGCCGTATCGCGGACGAGCGGTCCTCGGATCGCTTCAAGTGGGAGGTCTTTAATCGAGTAAATGCTTCCAGCTGCCGCCTCGAGAAGCGCCAGTCCGCGACACTCATCGATAGGGATCTGAAGTATGCGCTTCTCCCCGTCTGGTTCGTCACTACCCTGTACGAAGGAAAGCCTCACACGATCCTTGTAAACGGCCAGACAGGCAAGCTCGTCTGCGCCGTCCCGTGGAGCAAGAAGAAGTTTAAGGGCATGGTCGCACTCGTCGGGAGTATCATCGGCATCCTGGCTGCACTTCTGTTTACGATCGTCGGACTGCTATTTACAAGCGGACTTGCCTTCGGAGGATTCGGCGTGGCCACGGTTCTCACGGCAATGATCCCGTTGATCGCGCCGGTACTCGTCATCACGGGCGCCTTCGCCCTGATCGGGTTCATCTTCTATAAGAACGTTACCCGCCAGATCGAGCTGACACAGGCCGAAGACACATTTAACTTCACGAAGAAGAGACAGGGGTGATCGTATGATAGTGAGAGTAATCTTAGTAGTTTTCTTCAGTCTTCTGTTCGGTTTCGCAATCGGTTTATCCATCGGATTCTTCATCTTCACCCTGATCCTCAAGAATTCGAACGTATTCGGTGCCAAGGTCGCCCGTGACGACCCGCGGAACTGTAACCTCGTCATCATCGCCAAGGAGGATCGGATCAAGCACAGGGATGACGTCTTCGACTATCACATCACCAACGGTATGCGCGAGCTTATCTCGAATCCCGGCTACCACGAGATGATGTCCCGCTCCGTCAAGAATCCCGACAACGACCAGGTCACACATATCTGAGGAGCCACTTATCCGGCTTCGCATTTCTTCTCGAAATGCACTTTCCACCGCAGCTGATCCGCCAATCGTTATCTTTCAGTGCATTTCGCAAAGAAACAAAAAAGGACCGTTCCCGAAGGAACGGTCCTCATTGTTTTTCGATTGATCGAGTAACTATTAGCCGAGCTCAGCGAAGTACTTGATTGTACGAACCATCTGAGAGGTGTAGGAGTTCTCGTTGTCATACCAGGAAACTACCTGAACGAGGTTGTCAGCGCCAACCATGGTCTGTGTAGCATCGAAGATAGAACCGAATGTAGAACCAACGATATCAGAGGAAACGATCTCGTCCTCGTTGTAACCGAAGGACTCGTTAGCAGCAGCCTTCATAGCAGCGTTGATCTCTTCCTTAGTAACGGACTTTTCAACTGTAGCTACGAGGATTGTTGTAGAACCTGTCGGTGTCGGAACACGCTGAGCGGAACCGATGAGCTTCCCGTTGAGCTCCGGGATAACCAGGCCGATAGCCTTAGCAGCACCTGTGGAGTTCGGAACGATGTTCACTGCGCAAGCACGGGATCTTCTGAGGTCACCCTTACGCTGCGGGCCATCGAGAGGCATCTGGTCGCCTGTGTAAGCGTGGATGGTGCTCATGATACCGGACTTGATTGTAGCCAGATCATTGAGAGCCTTAGCCATAGGAGCGAGGCAGTTTGTTGTGCAGGAAGCAGCGGAGATGATCTTGTCATCCGGTGTCAGTGTTGTGTGGTTAACGTTGAATACGATTGTCGGGAGGTCATTGCCAGCCGGAGCGGAGATAACAACCTTCTTAGCGCCAGCGTTGATATGAGCCTGAGCCTTTTCCTTAGATGTGTAGAAACCGGAGCACTCGAGAACAACGTCTACACCGAGCTCACCCCAAGGGCAATTGTTAGCATCCGGCTCTTTGTAGATCTTCAGGGTCTTACCGTCAACTGTGATGGAATCTTCACCAGCGAAAACGGTGTCCTTCAGAGCGTAGGAACCCTGAGCGGAGTCATACTTCAGAAGATGAGCCAGCATCTTCGGGGATGTGAGGTCGTTGATAGCAACTACTTCGTAACCTTCTGCGCCGAACATCTGACGGAAAGCGAGACGGCCGATACGACCAAAACCATTGATTGCAACTTTAACTGCCATGTTAAAATCCTCCTATATTTTCCCCATCCGGGGATTATTAATGAGATTGTGCACATATTCGCACCGATTAGAATTCTACAACAGAATCCCTTTTATTACAATCAAATTTCAGCGCGAAAAGACGAAAAAACTGTGAATAATTCGATTTTCGTGCAAATGCACGGTGAAATGATTTTCATATATCCGAAGCACGTCCGAGGACACATCCGAAGGGCAGGAATCTGCTATTTCAGTTTCCGAAGTTTCGAATCGATCTTGTCAATCTCATTCCGGAAATGCTTCCTGCCGGATTCTTTCCCTGAAACGCCGTAATTGACGCATGTAAGATTATCCCAGTTACTTCTCTCACAGGCATCCCATGCCTTTTGAAAGTAATTCTTCTGTTTAAGAAGCTTCTGTTTCTTCTCTTCATTCGCATCATTTCCGTAAGAGGACCTGGAAGTTGCTTTCGAGGCGAGCGAGGAAGCCGCTCCGACAGCCCCTGCGGCTCCGGCGCCCAAAGCCATGAACGGAGCAGAAAGGATCGTGATCAGCAAAAGCGCACCGACCAGGTAGAAGAGCCCCATTAAGATCGCGGCGATTGCAGTGATGACCTTGAGCAATACAGGATTATCGTGCAGGAGCTTTGTCATGATAACCAAAAAGGCGATGCAACCTCCCGGGATCACCACACAGAACGTAAAGACCTTCTTCGCCGCCCCTTTCGAAGCGGTCGACGCCATGCTATCATCCGGGCACTTTCTCGCCAGATGGATCCTTATGACCGCAAGAAGAAGGAATGCCGCGAACAAGAACAGGAATACCTTCATCATGCCAGGCCAGAATGCGGAACTGGAATTTCTGAATCTGTAGCATAGGTATCCGGATGCGATCATGTACATGATGAGCATGAGAATCTGAAAAACGGCGGCAGAGATCAGGGTCTTTTTCTTCCCGTTTCCGATCGAACGGATGCCCTGGATCATGTGTCCCCAGTAACCGACCGTGGTGAGAAAAAAGTACAAAAGCAGAAATCCGAGCCCGTATATGGAATTCCCGAAATAATGCAGGAGATTCTCTATGCTTGCCAGCAAAAAGATGAACGGCAGAATGATCATCGCGATCACCGAGAAAATATTACTGCCTTTCAGAAAACCACTATTCATACTTTCTTCTCACCCTTCAGGTTCAGTACTTTTATTCTTTCCGCAGATCGATCTTTCGGACTGCGTCTCTCACCTTCAGCACGAATGTCGGCGAGACCGAAAGCTCGTCTATGCCAATCCGCAGGAATGTTTCGGTAAGTGTCGTATCCGCGCCAAGCTCGCCGCAGATACCGATCCATGCTCCGTACTTATGCGCATTTTCTGCCGCCATCTTGATCAGCCGCAGGATGGCTTCGTGGTGTGTATCCACGAACTGTTCGATCTTCGGGTTCTGTCTGTCACAGGCCAGTGTGTACTGCGTCAGATCGTTCGTGCCTACGCTGAAGAAATTGACGAGCGGGGCCAGCTGATCGCTGATCACAGCCGCAGCCGGCGTCTCGATCATGATGCCGTGCTCAACACTGTCGGAGAACGGGATATCCTCCACTTTCAGATCCGCTCTGACACTGTCGCAGATCTCCATGATCTTCTTGACTTCCGAGACACTCGTGATCATGGGGAACATGATGCCGAGATGCCCGTAGACCGAGGCGCGGTAGAGTGCACGAAGCTGCGTGCGGAAGATATCCTGTCTGGTCAGGCAGATACGGATGGCACGGATGCCCATAGCCGGATTCTCTTCCTTATCGAGATGGAAGTAATCGACCTGCTTGTCCGCACCGATATCGAGCGTCCGGATGATGACCTTCTTACCGGCCATACTCTCCAGCACTTTCTTATACGCCTGGAACTGCTGTTCCTCCGTCGGATAGTCATCATTCTCGAGATAGAGGAATTCACTTCTGAAAAGGCCGATACCTCCGGCATCGTTCATGAGGACCGCGCCGATATTGTCCACGCTGCCGATATTGGCGAAGATATCGATCTTCGTACCGTCGAGCGTGACGTTCTCCTTGCCCTTCAGATCCTGTAGCAGTTTCTTCTTCGCGACATCCTCTTCCCGTTTCTTCGTAAGTTTCGCGAGCGTTTCCTCATCCGGATCTACGAATACTTCCCCTGTAAAGCCATCCACGATTGCGAAATCTCCGTCTTTGACGCTGTTGAGGAACTCTTCACCGACCCCGATGATCGCTGGGATATTCATATTCCGGGCCAGGATCGCAGTGTGGGAATTGGACGAACCAAACGCCGTCACAAATGCGAGGACCTTCTCCTTATCAAGAGACACCGTCTCCGATGGAGCGAGGTCATCCGCACAGATGATCACCTTCTCCGCCCCGAGTTCCGAGTCCGTACCGCTATCCGTCAGACACGCGATGAGACGGTTGGAGATGTCTCTTATGTCGGCTGCTCTCGCTTGAAAATAACTGTCCTCCATACCGGCGAACATCTCCGCGAAATTATCGGCAGTGATACTGACCGCATATTCCGCATTCACGGATTGCGTCTCGATGATGTTCCGGATCGACTCGTTATAGTCGTCATCCTCGAGCATCATCATGTGCACCTCAAAGATGGCCGCATTCTCTTCTCCGACCTCCTTCAGTGCCTTGTCGTAAATAGCCTGGAGCTGTTCCGTGGCCTTTGCTTTCGCCTCTTCCACGCGTTTCAGTTCCGCTTCTTTATCGGTGATCTCGATGCGTGCGACCGTGGCATCCTGTCTCTTATAGATCGAGATGCGGCCGATCGCGACAGCACTATAGACACCTTTGCCGTTATACGTAATCATACATGTACCTCCTTCTAAGGGGGGATCCGAGACTTCCGGCCGGATACGTCTATTCTGCTCAGAGATTGGCGTTAAGGAACTCTTCGATAGCTGCCGCGCAGGTCTCTTCGTCATCTCCTTCAACTTTGACCGTAACGGTATCACCGCACTTAACTCCGAGTCCCATAAGGGCCATCAGTTTCGTCGCACCGGCTTCTTTATCGCCCTTGGCGATCGTGACGGTGCTCGCGAACTCTTTGCACTTCTTCCCGAGAAGTCCTGCCGGTCTCGCATGGATACCTACTGCATCTTTGATCACATACTCAAAAGTCTTCATGTTCTTTACCTCCTGTTATTGGGTTTGATATTGTTGTACCTGTTCCAAGGTCGGATACGAGGGGATCGCACCTTTGCGCTGAACACTGATGGTGCAGAATTTCGTGGAGAACGCAAGCGCCTCCGTAAGCTTTTCCTCGGTGATGTCCGAGATGTTATCAAGATCGACGCCGAGCGTCATGAGTTTCCACAGGAAAGACCCGATGGACGCATCACCCGCGCCGGTCGTATCGACGACATCCACCTTCGGCGAGGAAACATGCGCCCTTACTTTTTCCGTGAATCCGTACATGCCGTCCTTCCCACATGTGAAGAGCACTAGCTTCACGCCACTTGCAAAGAGTTCCGGAAGTGCTTCTTCGATTGTTTCTTTTCCCGTGATAAAAGCAAGTTCTTCATCAGAGAGCTTCAGGATATCCGCCTTCGGCAGGAACTCCAGGACCGCCTCATTCAGTGCCTCCCGGCTCTCCCAGAGCGGGAACCGCAGATTTGGGTCGAAACTTATGAGCGCGCCCTTTTCCTTCGCATACCCGATGGCACGCACATGCGCGCCCTTCATGGGAAAATCTCCCAGCGAGACACTGCAGAAGTGTAGCGCAAAGGCATCGTCAAAAGCACTTCGATCTACCTGTTCTGATGTATAGAGCATATCGGCGGACGGTTTTCTGTAGAAGGAGAATGTCCGGTTACCGTCTGCGGCCAGACTCACGAATGCGAGTGCCGTATTCGCCACATCGGTCATGACGACATAGGACGTATCAATGCCCGTTTTCTCGAGCGTGTGGATGATCTTATGACCGAAGGGGTCGTCTCCCAGCTGTGACAGGAACACGGATTCTCCTCCCAGCTTCGAAAACGCCGCACAAACATTGGCCGGTGCTCCTCCGACTGCAGGAAAAAACGAATCCACATCATCGAAATCGCATCCTTTTCGAGCCGGGATAAAGTCGATCAGAGCCTCACCGATTGCAACCAGTTTTCTCTTGCTCAAAGCCTCGCACCTCCATCTCCCTGATCGGTCTGAAGATAAACCCTCCGCCTTCACTCACTATCTTAACACGGGTATCGGCTGGGTAGAACCGCGTGCTCATGACGTATCTTCCGCCATCTGCGAACACTTCCAGACTGGACCTGTCCGCGATGACCCTGATGTCTCCGATCCGTCCCGTTTTCACTTTACGGATCGTTCTTCCATATCCGGACTGTCCCGCACTCAGGTCGAGTGTCAGGATCTCACCGTCATAGCTGATTTTCCCCTCCCCGATCTGTATCTCATAACGGCCTTCGCCGATCGTACTTTCGATCTCACATGCCAGTTCGACTTCGGCCGCTTTTCCCTCCGCGACTTCCTCCGACATACCGAGAAGATCTGGATGAATGACTGGCTCCTGTCTGATAAACCCGTCTTCTGACAGGGAAAGCTTACGTGGCACGGTCAGGCAATGCTGCCATCCAAGCTCTGTCGTCGGATTCGAATACGGAATATCCCCGATCCCCATCCAACCGATGAGGATCTGCTCCCCGTTCCTGTCGAGGAAAGTCTGCGGAGCATAGAAGTCAAAACCATAGTCAAATTCCTCGAAATCCGAGAGTGCGTCGCCGCTTTTCTTAAAGTATCCGGAACTATAGACATTCTGGTGATGGAACTCCTCATGTGGGAGCCCTTGCGGAGAGATGCCGAGAAATACCTTATCCCCCACGGTAAACTGATCCGGGCACTCCCACATATAGCCGAAATCTTCGATGGAGAGCGTCTGCACGTAGTGCCAGTTCTCCGGATCGTCCGCCTCATAGTAGAGGACGCAGCCTTTGTTCTCCAGCGTTCGGGCACCGAGCACCATTTTCCAGATGCCGTTTTCGATCCATACCTTCGGGTCGCGGACGTGGCAGGAACAGTACTCCGGATAATCGCTGTTGCGCAGGATGATCTTCTTGGAGCTTACAGTACGTCCATCCTTGGAAGTGACATAGATCTGATTTGCTTCCCGTCCCGAAGTAACGTAATCGTGATCTCCGGGGAGTTTCACATTTCCCGTGTAGAAGATATGCAGGATCCCGTCTTTCACGACTGCACATCCCGAATAGACGCCACTTCTGTCCTCCGGCGTATCCGGCTCCATAACGATGCCGGTATATTCCCAGGACTTCCCGTCATCGCTACTTTCGAAGTGTCCCCAGCACTTCCTCCCGGCTCCCTTGGGAGAGTCGGGGGAATACTGGAAATACACGTGATACTTACCGTCAGAGAAGCACAGACCATTCGGGTCATTCAGCCAGCCTGCCTGCGGTTCCAGATGGATACTCTGTCGCCAGTTCTGTGCCATATAGAAAACCTCGTATTATTTGATTTGTAGTTTTAATAGACCTCTTACTTTTCTATCTTGACCAGATCGGAAAGCCGGTCAATATCACCTGTGGTCACATGTGTCACTTCAGAATAATCGTCAGTATTGGTCACGATGACCGGTGTCACTGTCGGATGACCTGCTTCCTTGATCTTCTCGATATCAAACGTCACGAGAACGTCACCCTTTTTGACTTTATCGCCTTCCTTAACATGTGCTTCAAAGCCTGCACCTTCCATCTCGACCGTGTTGATGCCGATATGGATGAGAAGTTCCGCTCCGTTATCGAGCGCAAGTCCGATCGCATGTTTCGTATCAAAGAGTGTCGTCACTTCCGCATCCGCCGGCGCGACCACTTTCCCTTCTGAGGGTTCTACCGCAGCGCCCTGTCCGAGGATCCCCTCTGCAAATGTCGCATCCGGAACATCCGCCAGTGCGATCGCATTCCCCTTAAGAGGAGAAGCAACGATGATTTCTTTTACATCGTCTTTTGCCGCAGTCGTCTCTGCTGCTTTTTCAGAAGCTGCATCCGCAGCCTTCTCTGCTACTGCCGGAACTGTTGCCGCCGAGACTGTCTCACCGGATGATCCCGCTTGAGGCGACGTCTCGCCGGCGCCCTCCGCGACCGGATCCTTCCACATGATCCAGGACACGGCAAATGCCACCGCTGTCGCGACGACAAATGTCAGCAGGTAACCGAGGAAGCTCTCGGTCGTGATGAGGAATCCGAATACACCGGTTACACCGTTTGCCGTCGCATATACGTTCATGATGGATGCCACGGCCGCACCGCAGGCACCGCCGACCATACCGGCGATGAGCGGTTTGACAAATCTCAGGTTGACACCGAAGATCGCAGGCTCCGTGATACCGAGGAATGCAGAGAGCGAAGAAGGAAGCGCCATGGACTTGAGTTTCTGCTGCTTCGTCTTCAGCGCCACAGCCAGCGCCGCTGCGCCCTGTGCTACATTCGCTGCAGTCGCGATCGGCATCCAGATATTCTGCCCGTTATCGGCAAGCATCGACAACTCGATCGCATTGTACATGTGGTGTACGCCGGCAACGACCGTTGGCGCATATGCACCACCCATGAGAAAAGCACCTATACCGAACGGGATCGCGATGAGCCATTTCGCTCCGGAGAGTACCCACGACTCGACCTGCGCGAATACAGGACCGATAACCGTCATGGTCAGGAAGCCGGTACAAAGAACAGTAACCAGAGGCGTGACGAAAAGGTCGATGACCTCCGGCACTTTCTTATGCAGCCAGTTCTCGAGTTTGCACATGATGAATACGGCGATCACGACAGGAATCACATGTCCCTGATAACCTGTATTCTTGATGTTCCAAAGTCCGAACCAAGACCACAGCGTCTGTGTCTCGGCACCGCCGCCGACTGCCCATGCATTGACAAGATCGGTGTGGATCATGATCATACCGATGACCGCACCGAGGTAGATATTTCCTTTGAAGATTTTCGCTGCGCTAACTGCGATCAGGATCGGCAGGAATACCAGTGCCGCGTTGGAGAAGAGATTCAGAAGCCCGAAGAAGTACGAATCCGAAAGACTCGGGAACGCCTTCGAAAGACCGCCGAGAAGACCGTTCAGAAGACCGGTGGCTACGATGGCTGGGATGATCGGCACGAAGATATCACCCAGTGTTTTGATCATTCGCTTATACCATGGTGCCTGGGATGCGGCTGCCGCTTTCACATCATCTTTGGAAGCGGCGGCCACGCCCGCAAGCGCAATGAATTCATCATATACCTTGTTTACCGTTCCCGTTCCGATGATGATCTGGAGTTGTCCCTGCGCTTCAAAAACGCCCTTGACTCCATCGACATTTTCCAGTGTTTCTTTCTTGACCTTCGCATTATCGGCAATGACCAATCTCAATCGTGTCGCACAGTGTGCCGCGCTGACCAGATTGCCCGAACCGCCGATCGCATCGAGGATCTCTTTCGCACTTTGTCTGTAATCCATACCGTCGCCTCCTTCTAAAAAAATATAAAAATGGTTTTACACCTCTGTTCTTATTCTAACATGGGGCAAGGGGCAAAATAAAGGAAACAAAACGTAAACGATAAAGAAAAATAACTACGTGCGCTATTCATCTCGAGTGATATTCTTCACCCATTTATACTTGATATAGTGCAGATACACCGCCGGGATCTTGACGAACTCGTCGAGTGTCAGGACAGCGGCAACCGCGACGACCGGGAGCCTCCATACAAATGCCGCCAGAAGGCCGAGCGGGACGACCACGCACCAGAGCGTGACGCAGTCGCAGATCATGCCGAACTTCGTGTCTCCGCCTGCCGGGAAGATACCGCCGATGACAGTAGAATTCAGGGAGTTTCCGATGATGTAGTACGCCCCCATCAGGAGCATCCACTTGAGGTATCCGTGCGCCACGGGTGTCATGTCCGTCGGGATCATCAGCGCGACCGGGGTCAGGGCCAGGATGATGACACCACAGCCCGCGCCGATCGCGAGGGAGAGCCTTACGAATCTGCCGCCGCACCGCTTCGCCTTCTCGAGTTCTCCTGCTCCGAGCATCTTACCAATGATGATACCCGCCGCCGTCGCCAATGCCCAGCAGACACTGGCGATCATGCCCCTGACGATCCCGGCGATCGAGTTTGCCGCCGTTGCATCGTTGCCGAGGTGGCCCATGATGACCGAGTACATCGTGACACCGCCGCCCCAGCCGAACTGGTTGATCAGGATCGGGATCGTGTACTTCCAGAAGTCCTTGTGGAGGAACTTTTTTCCAATGTTGAAGAGCT
Source organism: Clostridiales bacterium (assembly GCA_017617995.1). Lineage (GTDB taxonomy): Bacteria > Bacillota > Clostridia > Saccharofermentanales > Saccharofermentanaceae > Scatonaster. The sequence continues at coordinate 84,626 of JAFZVE010000049.1, read as the reverse complement.
TACTTAGCCGCAACGGTGTGACCTCCGTAGTCTTGACCGCGATGTATACCATCACACATCCGATGAATCTCGACAGTAACGTGGCCAGCGCCGCCCCCTCGATACCCATTTTCGGTGCCGGTCCGAGACCGAAAATGAAGATGGCATTCAGGATGATGTTGATGACGACGCTCGCCGAGGAGATCATCGAGCTTAATGTCGTTCTCTCGCAGATCTTCATGATGCACAGATACGGATCACAATAGCTCATCAGAAAGTATGAGAGCGCAACGACGCGAAGGTATTTGACCCCGCCTGCGATCAGTTCCGGATCGTTCGTAAAGACGCGCATCAGGAACTGCGGGCAGATCAAGGCCGCCAATGTAAATGTCAGACCGGCGATCATCGAGTATCGGAGTGTGATCGCCACGACATCCTCCATCGCCATGTAATCTTTCTTTCCCCAGTACTGCGCACCGATGACAGTCGCACCTGTGATAAACGTGTTAATAAACAGGTAGAATACGAAGGCCACCTGTCCCGCGAGCGAGACAGCGGACAGCGAAGACTGGTCGAGAAATCCGAGCATAAAAGCATCGGATGCCGTGACCAGCGACGCCATGAAGTACTGGAATATGATCGGACCGACAAGAACCATCAGGGCCTTGTAGAAGGCCTTGCGGTTGTCGAGATCCGGAAATGTGCTTTCGTTTCTCATGTGTATATCTGCGGGGTCACCCGCATCTCTTTCCTTGATTGATTCCGGACATTCTCTACCCGGGGTGCTTTTCTTCCTGAAACGGATCTTCCTTCATCCGAGCTTAATGACGACCTCAGTTTCCGGAGCGAGCTTCTTTGCTTCTTTTTCAAAAGCTCTTCCGTCTTCTTTTTTTCCGACGGGATCGCCGTAGTGCATCGGGATGACGTACTTCGGCTGAAGGATCGCCGTGAACTCGGCCGCTTCTTTATAGTCCAGAGTGTACGTACCGCCGCAGGGTACCAGCAGCACATCACACTTTACTTCTTTTCCTTCGGGGGTGATGTCCATATCGCCGCAGATGTAGTAGCGAAGACCACCTACCGTCACCACGAATCCGACCCAGCCGTTCGCCTTCGGATGAAACGGTTTGGCGGGGTTATACGAGGCGATGACCTCTACCGGGATTCCCAGTACCTCGAGGCTGTCCCCGGGTGCAACGACCACGACCCGCTCGGAGGGGATGCCATACTTTTCGCGGATCAGAGATGCGGTGGAGGCCGGTGCGACGAAGACCGTATCATCCTTCATGACCTTCGCGATATCTTCCGGCGAGAAATGATCGTAGTGATCATGCGTCACGAAGATAATGTCCGCATCGCGGGATACTTCCGTGATACGGAAAGGATCGAAGTACAGTGCTTTTCCCTCTGTGATCTTAATACTGCTATGGGTATTGATCGTGACTTGATCGAGCATTTCTTTTTCCCTCACTTTGAAATAATTTTACATTTTGATTATATCATGTCATTTCCACTTCAGGCGTGCTAAACTTATACCATAGGTAAATAGAATTAAACGATAGGAGGTTGTAATATGGAATCTTTAAAGAAGTACATCGCTGAGATCATCGGTACTTTCGTACTGGTTTTCTTCGGCTGCGGCACTGCATGCGTGGTCGGATGCGAATACAAACTGGGCGGCGGATATATCCTGACCGCACTGGCATTCGGTCTGGTCATCGTAGCTATGGCTTACTCGATCGGAAACATCTCCGGTTGCCACATCAACCCGGCTGTTTCACTGGCCATGTTTATCAACGGCAAGCTCTCGCTTCAGGATATGCTCCTTTACATGTGCTCTCAGGTAGTCGGCGCGACTGCCGGTGCTTTCGCACTCTTTGCATTCCTCGGCAAGGACTGTGGTTTCGGTGCCAACGGTCTCTATGATGAGAGTGTCGTCAAATCTCTCGGTATCGAAGTGATTCTGACATTTGTATTCATCTTAGCGATCCTGGGCGTCACCTCGAAGATCGAAAACGGCAACATCGCCGGACTGGTCATCGGCCTGACACTGACACTGGTACACATCCTCGGCATTGCCTTTACCGGCACATCTGTCAACCCTGCAAGAAGCATCGGCCCCGCGATCTTTGCCGGCGGCGACGCACTCCAGAATGTATGGGTATTCATCGTCGGACCGCTCTTCGGTGGTGCACTGGCTGCTCTCATCTACCGTTTCCTCGATCCGGCTTCGGTAACGAAGGCTGAGCCTGCGAAGAAAGTCGAAGAGAAGAAGTAATCTTTCTCCGGACTTCCCGACATGATCGGACAGGACATGCGCAAGTCCTGTTCAACTAGAAAAAAACAAAACCGCCCCGCTTCGTCGTGCTTCACAAGCGCATGACCGGCGGGGCGTTTTATTGTTCTTCTGTACTACTTTCTTATTCGTCAGACACTGTGATCACATTATCGATCCCCGGCTTTCTCGGAGCCTGGGAGTTGGATCTGCGGATAAAATCCATGCAGGTCTTCCCATCCATCGGCCGCGCATAGTAGAAGCCCTGAACCATATCCGGACGACAGCCCTCGACCCATGTCGCAGAGGACGCCGTCTCGGCGCCGACTACCACAGACTGGATCTCCATCTTCCGAAGAAGGTCGATCATATTCTCGAAGAGTATCCTCGACTTCGGTGATGCCTCGGCCTCCTCGACCACACTTCTGTCGAGTTTCAGAACCGAGATCGGCAAGATCGCCAGCTGCGCCAGATCTCCTGTACTCAGCGGGACCCCGTCCATCGTAAATCCGACACCCATCGCCGCAAGAAAACTCATATTCTGAAGCATCAGTACCATCGTAGTCTTCACCGCCGCATCCGGGATCTCGAGCATGATTCTCTTATACGGAACGCCATATTCCTTCAGGATCGAGCAGAGTTTCCCCGGAAAAGCCTCACTGATGAAGTCCGTCACCGAGACGTTGATGCTGACATAGTCCAGGTCCAGATCCTTTGCATCCCGGATCCACTCACAGGTCTTCCGGAGCACGAATTCATCGACCTTAGCGCCCAGTCCTCTCTTCTCAGCAATCGGGATAAACTCCGAGGGAGGCACATCTCCCCACTCCTCCGAGTCGAACCGCACGAGTGCCTCGGCCCGTGTGAAGCGCCCTGTTGCCAGAGACAGCACCGGCTGGAACCGGATGTCCAGGGCTCCTGTCTCCAGCGCACGCTCCAGTGACGCTTCCAGTCGGATATGCATCTCGACGCGTTCGAGTTCCCTTTCGCTGAGCGTCACGGTGTCCCCCTTCGGGACCGACGGGAGCATGATCTCAACGACCTTATAGAGCTCCTGTCCCGAGCCCAGCGCACTGACGTCCTTCATCTCTGCAGATGTCAGTGTGAGATTCAGCTCCAGACCACGTATCATCCACGGTTCATCGAAGCGTTTCTGCAGATACGCCAGGAGCTTCTCATGCGTCTTCTCTTCTGTACTGACCACCGCGAACTGGTTACTCATGAGGCGGAATGCCCAAGCCGGCGGGAGATTTCTCTGCAGTCTCCTTGCATCAGCCGCACCGCCATTTCTCTCTTTAAGGTCCGGCGAGAACGTCGACAGGAATTCTGCCACACTCTTGAGCGTCAAGCTGCCGATCGTATATCCGAAAATCGAGTTGATCCTCCTGATGTTCTCGACTTTCATGACGATGACATAGTAGCGTGTCTCGCGGGCGATCAGCTCATCGATATAATTCATCATCGCATCAAGATTCAGAAGCCCGGTCAGATGGTCGGTCATGGATTTCTCATCCGGAAGGGACAGGAACGCCACGAGCATCGCCGAAGCCACCGCCACGGAAGAGACATTGGCACTCGGGCGGAAAAACTCGATCACCGCGTCCGTACTCGCCAGAATCACATAGGCCGCCACAGTCAGGAACTTACTGCGGTCGAACATGTTCCATCTAAGGATGGAACAGACCAAACAGGCGAGTATGGCCAGTACACTGACCAGATAGATTCCGGAGAAAAGATTGCCCCGATAGAATATGCCGTTCTCCGCATAGAAGAACTGTTCCGTAATCGGGCTGGTAAGTATGACCGTCGCACAGAAAGCAGATGGGATCATCATGATCGCGATTGCCCATAAGTTACGTTTCTTAAGATCCTGTGTAATCGAGATCGTATGCAGGATCATCAGAACCGGAAAAGAGATGCGCAGGAGATAGAAGATCGTCAGGACCATATATCCCAGGACCTTCGGGATACTCTCCGCGTGCCTCGTCAGCATGGTGGCAAAGACTTCAAATACTGAATAGGTGCAGGACAGAAGAATGGCCACTGTGAACATGCGGTTCCGGATCACGGGAAGCTGGCGTTTACTAAAGAAATGCAGAAGGATCACCAAAAGGAACAGAAGCGCGCAGATCGGATAGGCATATGAGAAAGTCAACGCGCCGTTCATGTCTCTTACCTCCTTACATTCTTGCCTTCTATTTTAGCACAGGACGCCCCTGCGCGGGAGTCATGGAGGATGAAGTTCCACTCCACGGAAGCCGCGGCGAATGGACGCTGCCCCGTCGAAACGTTCCGCCGAATCTGAACATACTGTCACTTCCGGGCCTTCGAAAAATGGTACAATGATTCAGATATATATCCGGAGGTCATAAGACTTGGCTACCATACTGAACTATGTTGAGAAAGAAAAACGCACATTCGAGGAGTTCCCTTTCAACCCCATCGATGCGCTCGTTTTCGCGGAGGCGATGTATTTTCAGTGGGAGTATCTCCTCCACAACATCTGGACACGGGAATGGCCATACCAGATCTCTGATTCCATGCTTTTTTCCGAGATGCCCACGGCCGCGGAGATGCCACTGTTCGGGCAGTACGCCGCGGACACGCCCAACAATCTCAAGATGATCGACATCCTTCGCAAGAGCCCGCGCTATAAGGAAGTCTCGGTTTCGCATCTCTGCGCGCATACAGACAACAAAGAAGAGATCCAGTTCGCTTCTTTGTGCTTCCACATCCCGGGCGACCTCTGCTTCATCGGATACCGCGGCACCGACGGTACGCTTGTCGGCTGGAAGGAAGATTTCCAGCTGGCATATCAGTACCCCATCCCGGCGCAGGAAGAAGCCGCCCGTTACCTCAATTACCTGTTGCGGGAACTCGATCCGAAGATCGGTCTCGTCATCGGCGGCCACTCCAAGGGCGGCAATCTGTCGATCTACGCAGCGACATCATGTGCCGAGTCGATCAAGAACCGGATCCGGAGCATCTATTCTTTTGACGGTCCCGGTTTTGCATTTAAACTGCACGAGACGGAACAATATAAGAAGATCAGCGAACACGTGAATCACCTTGTCCCCTCGTCTTCTTTCGTAGGTATGCTCCTCGAGAGCGCTCCGGGTACACGCTTTATCGAGAACAAAGCACTGTGGCTCATGCAGCACAGCCCTTTTACCTGGGAAATCGGAACCAATGATTTCACTTATGCGCCCGGCTGGGATAAGAACGCACAGGTTCGCATCGGTGCTGTTCACAGTTGGCTCAAAGACCAGTCCTACGAAGATCGTGAGAGCTTCACAGAGATGCTCTATCACATCGCGACCTCCTCCGGCGCGAGCAACATCTTCCGCCCGGACAGCAGCTGGTCCGTAAAAATGTCGCACATCATCGACGCCACGAGAGCCGTAGACAGCAAGTCCAGAGCCCGCATCATCGAGACGCTGCGGCTCCTCGTCCTGTTCTCGTTCCAGCAGAAGAAGTAGTCTTTTAGACCCCGATCTGAGTTCTCCCCAAATGACGCAAGCAGCTAGGAATTGTCGTTTCCACCTGCAAAAAAGAACTGCCCGTCAGCTCTCGCTTCCGGGCAGTTCCCTGTACTTAGCTTATTCGTGCTGTCCGATTACTTCGACCAGCTCGGCTTTCCTGCCGGGGCAGTCGGATCTTCCGGATCTGCCGGTGCTTCCGGCTCGGCCTTCGGCGCTTCTTCCTTCACGACCGGCTCAGCCTTCGGGGCCTCAACCGCCTTTACTTCTTTCGCATTGACTGCGACACTCTCGGCCTCATTTGCCGATACAACTTCGCCGTCAGCGTTCTCCGGCTTATCCATCTTCTTACCGAGGAACTCAGGCAGATTCATGCCAGCCATCTCGAAGATCTCGTTCATCGGCGGGACACTCTTCATGAGGCCCGAAATGAAGTTAGCCGTAGAGCTCTTGCCGTCGGCACCTGCGCCGCCGTTGCCGCTGTCCCAGACAGTTACCTTGTCGATCTTCAGGTCGCGGATCGCTTCTACCTGGATCTTCATGAGGTCTTCCATCTTATCGGCGAGCATGAGCATCATCGCGTTCTTGGCGTCTCCGCCTGCTGCGGCTACGATCTTCTCGAAACCTGCAGCCTGCTTAGAGAGGATCTCCTGCATACCACGAGCCTGCGCTTCCATCTTCGCGTAGATAGCGTCCGCTTCACCGGCTGCCTGTCTTCTGATCTTCTCCGCTTCAGCTTCTGCAGCGAGCTCGATTTCTCTCTTATTGATCTCAGCCTTAACGATAACGTCGGCTTCGAGGGTTGCTTTTTCACGAGCGGAACGGGAAAGCTCAGCTTCTTTTTCAGCAGCGTACGCTTCTTCGAGTGCCTTTGCGGCCTGAACCTTCTCAGCTGCGATCGCGAGTCTCATCGCCTCAGCGGCTTTCTCACGGCGTACAGCCTCGGAATTAGCCACTTCGATCTTCGCTGCGTTCTCACCCTGGATAGCGGCAGAGTTCGCAGATGCGACCTGGATTCTCTGATCTTTCTGAGCCAGAGCCTCACCGATAGAACCGTCTCTTTCCTTCTCAGCAACGTTCTTCTTCGCGTCGTTGATCGCCTTCGCAGCTGCCTCTTTACCAAGAGCGCTGATGTAGCCGGACTCATCGGAAATATCCGTTACGTTAACGTTGATCAGTCTAAGACCGATCTTCTTAAGTTCTGTCTCCACGTTTCTGGAAACCTGCTCGAGGAACTTATCACGGTCGGTGTTGATCTCCTCGATGTCCATCGTCGCAATAACGAGACGGAGCTGACCGAAGATGATATCCTTTGCGAGTTCCTGGATCTCGGAGAGCTTCAGTCCGAGCAGACGCTCGGCTGCATTCTGCATAACGCCCTGCTCTGTGGAGATACCGACGGTAAAGATAGACGGTACGTCGATACGGATGTTCTGACGGGACAGAGCCGAACGAAGGTCAACTGCGATCGAGATCGGTGTCAGGTCGAGATATTGATACGACTGAATGACCGGCCAAACAAACGCTGCACCACCATGGATACATTTGGATGAACGGGCGGATCCGTCCGCATTCTTGCCGACTTTACCGTAGATGACCATGATGCGGTCAGACGGACATTTTCTGTACCTCGACAAGAAAATCAAAAACAGTGTGAATACCAACAGAACAATGACTACTAAAAGACAAATAACTTCAAATGGCATTTTCAAATCCTCCTACTTCTTGTTTAGTTATGTTTGGTCACAATCAGTGTTGTACCCTTTGTAATACCGATCACCGTAACCTGTGTGCCGGTGACGAGCTTCTCTTCGTCGTCCGTAACCGCTTCAAATTCCGTAAGCTGGTCCTGGACCTTTACCATGACTTTGCCCGGCGTCTCACGTCTGCCGGGGATCGGGATGTATACTTCGCCAGCCATGCCAAGCGCATTTCTGACATTCATCGTACCATCTGATTGTATCTTGAGCATGCCCCACATGGCAAGAGCCATAAGGAACATTCCGATGAAACCACAGGTAAATGCCAGGATCGCTGCGCCCCAGACCGGAAGCCCTGCCTTCGTGAAGATCAGGCCGGTCCAGCCATATAGACAGAAGAATGCGATGATGCTCTGCATCGAGAACAGACGGAAACCGGAGCCGTGGACTTTGTCCGCGCGGTCGACATATGTTCTTCCGTCCGGCAGATCCTGATCCGGGATCCCTACGTCCGGACCCGGATGCACGACTTCGTGCGGCACTGCATCTGCCAGATAGATATCACCGGTATGGACATCGACGACCACACCGCCCTGCACCTCGGCAAAATCGTGTGCCATCTGTCCGACGTGGGTGTGACCCGCCTGCATATCGTGGTCGTAATCAAAGGTTCCGTCGGGCTGGCCGTCTGCCGGGAAGTCTGAGTGACCGTCCACACTGACATCGTGTCCGACATCTCCGTGAAGTCCGCCGATGTCTCCATGACCGAAGCTGTGGCCGAAATCACCATGTACATGGCCGCCGATATCGTGACCGAAGTCTGCACCGTGGCCTCCGAGATCATGTCCGACATGACCGAAGTCGTGTCCTCCGATATCGCCGTCGTGGCCGACATCCATGTCGTGCCCGTGACCGAAATCGTGATCGTGACCTCCGATGTCGTGACCGTTCAGATCGCCGGCCGCATGAGAGGCGGCACCGATCAGCAGAAGAATAAACTGGAAGATCAGAAGTACGGTAAAGACGATCGCGATACATGCGAAGATCTGCTCCGGCAGATTCATCTCTTCAAACCAATTCATTAGAAATTCCATCTTGTTTCTCCTTTCTTATATTTCCGAGAGTTGTCTCTCCGCTTCTTTCTTAAGAAGTATGGAGAGATGTGCGGTGTATAGGATCGACAGCAGTCTCTTTACCTGCTCTCTGCTTGTCTTCTGGTAATCGAACTTCTGTGCGTCGATGGTCTTATCCACGATGTCAGCAAGTTTCGTCTCCGACCGGATCGGATCGACCGGCGCGACAGATATTAATGCGCAAAATGCACTGTACACGATATTGTCCTGGTTCGCCATCCGAAGCAGGGAAAGTATCCCTTCGAGCGAGAAGACATCTTTAAAGTAGTTGAGGATCGCGAGCCGCACGAAACGGTCTCTGTTATATAGCTTCCTGACCGGCGAGTCTACGAATCCGCGCTTGACCCAGTTCTGTACGGTATGGGCCTCGATCCCGAGAAGCTGTGTGACCTGCCGAAGCTGCATCCCATCCATCAGGAACATCGGATCCAGGATCCCGTCGATATTCTGAAGATGCTCTTTCGTAACCGAGATCAAGGTTCCGGGAAGATAATCATTCGTCATCAGAAGATGCCTCCTTTCGCTGATTCATCAGGGTTTCCTTCCTCGCCGGTCCTTCTCGGACGGCGGCCTCGGGAAGCATCCGGCGATCCCGGGATCTCCCCTGATTGCCGTTATGATATCACACGGTCACGTGACTGTCAAGTGTGTTCTTGTGAACTTATTTTGTCATCTGGTGATTCAGCTTCGCGATGTGAATTCTTCTCCTTCAACATCGCGGGATCAGCAAGAAGCAGCAGCATAAAGGGATTATAGACAATATCGATGAGGTGGGGTTCGAGCATACAGTTCAGAGAGACCATCGTCACGATATACATCACCGGCAGATGATCCTTATACTTCTTTGCGATCAGTACATAGATAACGATCACGGCCAGTACCGCGATCACGCCTTCTTTAAAAAGCATATGAAGATAGGAACAATCCACGACGTTATAGTTCTCCGTGACATACGCGCCACGATACACCACAGACTGTCCAAACACCGTTACGCCAAACTCAGCAAAACCGTTCCTGCCAAGGGCCAGCCTTCCTGTGATCACTTTGTCGACAAGACTCGTGAAACGGTTGTCCGGGGAATAGAAATAGGACAGAAGAATCATCACCACCGCGGCCACCGGCATAGACAGAAGACCGATCTTCGCCCAGGCCTTCTTCCACCAGGCGGCCGCAGGACTTTTTTCGTGACGTTCCACGTACATATGGATCCCGAAGATCAGAAGTACGAGGAGCGAGCAGGCGAAGCCGAGTTTTCCGAAGGTCGGGATAAACACAGCCACAGAGAGTCCGACAAAGCCCAGAATATACGGGATCCTAAGTCTCGTATAAAAGAGAAGAAGAAACAGAAGAAGCAGGTAAAATACACGGGCCGAGAAATCCGTGCAGTAGATCGTGCCCAGGGCATACCGGATCCGGCCGAACTTCTCGAAGGGAAGATTCGGGATCACTCCCGCAAGCGAGAGGATCAGTGCAACAAGAAGGATCGCGAAAGACTCGACGAGATATACGTTATAGATCTTCCTAAGATCGACTCCGAAAGATCCGACACAGAGGGCCAGAGCCGCAGATAATTCCCACGAAAGGGCCAAAAATGTCGACTGGCAGAAGACAAGCACGAGCATAAGTACGACAGCGAGCTTCGTCGTCTCCCGATAGGTATCCAGGAAAAGAACTTTGAACGTCATGGCGACGCACACCACGATGGTCAGAATATAGTTGAATGTCCAGAGGGCATCGGACTGCGCATAAGGAAGTACAGTCGTCCTTATCGTCAGGGACAAAAGAAGCGGAACAAAACAGAGGAAGAACAGTACACTTCCCGCGTCTTTCCGGTCATGGGAGACGGTACTCCTTCCTCCGATTGACTCTTCTATCCTCATACCAGCCTGTCCGGCTCTCCCAGGCAGAGCCTGCCATCCCCATAAGATTCTTATGTTTATCATATCACAGTATCATGTATAATAGTGTAGGAATCACAAAACCGACAATCTCGAAAGGAATCATCACCATGTCATTTCAGAAAGCGTCATTTACCGGCACCAGCGGAGAGGCGGAAATCGCCTATTTCATCTGGTCTCCTTCTGTTCCGGCCCGCGGTGTCATCCAGATCGTTCACGGGATGTGTGAATACATGGGACGGTATAATGACCTCGCCGAATATCTTGCCGATAAGGGGTATGTCGTCTGCGGCCACGATCACATGGGACACGGACAGAGCGTCGGAGATAATGACACCTTCGGGTACTTCGGGCGATATGACGGCGCCCAGCACCTCATCGAGGACGTCGAGAAACTGCATCGCATCATGAAAGAGAGCTATCCCGGCAAGCCCTATATCCTCTTCGGGCATTCCATGGGCTCCTTCATCGCCAGAAACTGGTATGCCCAGTACGGCAATGACTGTTCCGGGCTCATATTGTCGGGCACGGCTAGAGCCAACCCATTCGCCGGTCCTCTCACCGTAGTTGCGAAGATCCAGAGATTCTTCCTCGGTGACAAAAAGCCGGCCAAGATGATCGCCAAGGCCATCAACCGCAAATATCTGAAGAAGGTCTCTGACCCGCTCACCAACGTGGACTGGATCTCGAACGATACTGACGTCGTGAGAAGATACACCGGTGATCCGTTCTGCACGTTCACCTTCACCCACTCTGCATATATAGATCTTTTCAAGCTTCTTTCAGACTGCAACACCGATTCGTGGTACGAATCCATCCCGAAGGACAAGCCGATCCTTCTGATCGCGGGAGACGAGGACCCGGTCGGCGATTACGGCGAAGGACCGCAGGAGATCTACAACCGGCTCGTCACGAGCGGTCAGGAAAAGGTCACGATCGATATCCGTCACGGGATGCGCCACGAACCGCATAACGAGATCGGAAGAGACGCCGTATATCAGCGCTACGCTGCTTATCTATTTGATAATTTCGTTAGAAAAAGCACTTCCGAATGATTCTCTCATCGCAAAAAATTCTTCTTCGACGGATTGATAGGGGAAACAGAGGCTAAAGAAAACAAAGGAGGATCATCCCCTTCAGGAAGGGAATATTACTTTCTGTACAGTTTTTCGAGCACCTCGATGATCTCGATGGACATGATCGTTTTCAGATTAACCGACATAGCCGGAAGAAATTCGAGGAGTTCCTCGTGCTTCTTCTGCTGCCATACGCTTAGATCCGTGTCCCCGCACTCAAGCTCCGCCACCTCGATCGGAATATCGCCGAGATGCATAAGCCCGAAGCCCTTGGTCCTTATGACACACTGGGGTTCGCCGTTCCAGTTTGTCAGGATATTGATATCGCCTGCCTTCGGATAGATCTCGCGGCAACCCGCCAGAAGTTCCTGCAGGCGATCGTTACTGAGATTATTGCACTCTGCGGTAGTGAGATTACCGCCGCCGCCGAGCGCCCAGTCGAAATACCGGATGATGGCGTGCCGTTTCCCGTCCATGATCTCCGACGCGATGCGGTCCGCCTCTTCTTCCGTCTCGCCATAATGCCACTGGAAAAGCTCTTCCTTATCGTACTCGATCATACCCGAACTCCTTCAAAAGGTCCCTTTTTCTTTGTTATCCCCTATTGATTATCGAGCAAGATTCCCATTGCGTCAATTCTTTCTACGAAGCATATGCAACAGAACCTCCGTAACCCTCGTCTTATTCTCAGGAGGCGCTTGGACCCGGCTCCCCCCCCCTCCAAAGAAGCACGGGTCCAGGCACTTCTATAGATGATCACCAGGAGGCTTCGCCGCAAACAGCAGGCTTTCCTCCAGAAAATACAGGAGTATAGAAACATGAAAAAACTGGTAAGTATTCTTCTTAGTATGTCCGTTCTACTTTCCCTTACTGCAGGATGCAGTAAAAAGACGACAACCACTTCCCATTCGCGTCGTCCCGGCCACACAGAGGCCACGCCTGAGTACGAAGAGGCCCCTCAGATCCCTTATAATGGCAGCGGAACGGCGATCTACAACCTCGAGCCGGCCGGAGCCGCCGGACCTTCCGCCTCGGAAGAAGAACTCCGCGAAGCCTATACCCGGTTCATCTTCGGACTGATCGGGCGTTGCGCAACAGCTGCAAACGAGAGCAATGTGCTTCTCTCTCCCGATTCGATCCTCCTGGCACTGGATATGACGGCATCCGGAGCCGCCGGAGACACACTCGACCAGATGCTTCAGACGCTGATGCCCGGTGTGGGAAACTCCGAAGGATTCCAGTTCGCTGTTGAGCGTATGAACAGTCTTCAGAACGAGTCATTGACACTTGCCAACTCCGTCTGGATCAATGAAGCGGATGCTGACTCGATCTACAGTGATTTTTCCGATTTCGTCACCCGTCACTTTGACGCAAGAATAAGTATCCTCCCCTTCAACGCCAATGCAGTGAATGTGATCAACGAGTGGGTCGAAGAGAAAACTGACGGTATGATCTCCGATCTTCTGAAGCCTTCAGATCTCGACCCCACCTCCATCATGGTCCTGATCAACGCCATCACCTTCGAGGGCAACTGGAAAGAAGCCTTCTCCGAAGATGATATCAGCGAAGGAATCTTCACCACTTCCGGTGGAAGTGAAAGTAGTGTGTCTTTCCTCAGCAGTACAGAGAATATCTATCTCGAAGGTGCAGGCGCGACCGGATTCATCAAGCCATACGAAGACGGCAAATACGGGTTTATGGCCATTCTTCCCGATGACGAGAACATCGGTATCAACGAGTATATCGCGAGCATGACGCCCGAAGCATATTGGGATCTGTGGAACAACCGGAGCCGCACCGATGTCGACGTACGCTTCCCGGAGTTTGCATCAGACTACCGCGTCGAACTTCCCGACGCACTGAAAGACATGGGCATGGTCGCACCCTTCGATGGCGCGACTGCCGACTTCAGTCTCATGACATCCGGTGGTGTTTTCATCGGAAATGTGATCCATCAGACACATATCGACGTCAATCGTGAGGGCACCACAGCGGCCGCCGCCACTGCCGTGGTCATGGATAAGAATTGTGCCATGGGAGCCGAATACTATGTAAACTGTAACCGTCCGTTCATCTACGCCATCGTCGATCTGGACACCGGTCTTCCGGTATTCCTCGGAACCTGCGCAGAAATCTGATCGGGATCATCAGGAAACGCCGGCCGGGCAAGAAGAAATAAACAGAAGAAGATACGTCACAGACCGTTTTTACGATTTCTCCTGAGTGTACCAGTAGATACCGTAGCGTCGGTTTCCCATCCGGTAATAGGGTTCGAAATCAAGCCGGATCGGATCTCCCTTACTGTCTGAGAATCCCTCTAGGCGGAAGCACATATCTCCGAGCGGACGGATATACTTCTCGAGGTTGTCGCGAAAGCCGGAAAGTGTCTCGTCTTCCGGAAGGGTCAGATACTCTCTATCGAGAATCGCTTTATTCGTTCTTCTGTATTCGATGTCACTTCGAACCGCCGCATCAAAGACGACCTTCCATGCCGGGGCATAGACCTCGATGCCGGCTCCGGTCGTGATCCCCCACTTTTCTTCGCCGAGTGGCGCACCGAGTACGAACGGACCATAAGCCAGTCCGAATACGTCTTTGTTGTCCGGAAGTTCGAGCGAATAGATATCCATAGTAAAATCGATCATCATTTCTTCACCGGGCCGGAGTGTAAAGGAGATGAAGTGCTCGTCCCAAGGAAGGATCTCTTCTCTGTTCTTGATCCAGATCGGGATGCGAAGACGAATATTCCGGCTTTGTGAAGAACTGTCCTTCAGGGCCACCGTGACCCGCCCGTTCTCGTAGTCGGCGCGAAATACAAGTTTAGATCCATCCGAAAGTTTCAGATCCGAAGAGATCCACTGGGCGATCGTGATGGTATCCTCATGCAGATAGAAGATCTGGTCACCGACCTTTGCGAAGTCCTCCAATCCCGTGCCGACACAGCACCAGAATGGATTGTCCTTCGGATGTGATGGAGAATAGAGCCGGTAGTAGCCGGTCGCCATCGGATTGAAGTAAGTGTAGCCGCCCTTTGGGCCAATGGAGCCGAGTCTGGCGTTCCAGAGTGCCGCCTCGATATAGAAGAGATACTGAACTTCGCCGGTAATGAGGAAGAGAAGCTGGGAGAGCTTCATCATGTTATAGCAGCAACAGCTCTCGGCATTACACTGCGTACGGGATTGGTCAAGTTTCCCATCCAGGAAGAAGTGCTCCATATCTCCGATTCCGCCGGTATCGTAAGACTGCTCTATGGCGACCAGATCCCAGAATCTATCCACCATGGCGAGCCGCTCCTCCTGTCCCTCCGGATCATATTCGTACCCTCGAAGATACCCCAGAAACTTCGGGATCGTAGCATTGGCATGCACGCTCTTGAGGCGGTTTCTGAAACTGAGAAACTCCCTGTAAAGTGCCGGTTCATCGAAGACCTGTGCGGCCTTTAAGTACTTACTGTCTTCAGTCAGTGAATAAAGCTGGTAGAAAGAATCGTTCATGCCGCCATACTCGACGGAGAGGACTTTCTTACGTGTCGGCTCATCCCAGGAAAGTGCACGGTCGGAAGCCCAGTCCGCCAGGGCCAGTGCGGCTTCCTTCGCACCTTCTATGCTGCTGTATACCCAAAGGTCGATCAGCCCCTGGAACACCTTGTGGAGAGCATACCAAGGGACCCATGTCTGTACATCAGCCTTGCCTTCGAGTGCATCGAACTGGACCTCCACGTTATCGGGATCCAGAACCGTCGCCGCACTTAGAAAGCCCGAACCATATTTCTCCTGGCATTCACGAAGACCTGCGACGATCGCATCTGCCCGGCTTTCCAGTTCTGCACAATCTCTCTCTTCCCCTCGAAGGACCAAGATCGCCATCGCCAACGCCGAGAAATAGTGACCGACACCGTGACCTGCGATCAGGCTGTCTTCCCAGCCGCCATAAGTCTCCGATTCCGTAGGAATACCGGCTGTTCTCCGAAAGCCCGCAAGGACGCGCTCGGTATCCATCTCCAGAAGGAAGTGGAGATTCTTCTCCATCGCTTCCCTCCAAAGAGGATCCTGAACACTAACCTTGTTGAGCCTGACTTTATCCATGTTATACGCGATTGTAGTTGATGAGGCATCCCTTCAGGATGATCTGACGTTCTTCATCGGTCAGGTCGCCCAGTCTCAGGTCGAACTCCTTAAGGCCATCTTCACATACGGTGTAGGCCTTGATGACCTCTGTCTTATTCTCTACTGCGGCCTTGATGCCCGGGATGAAAATGTAATCGAGATTCTTAAACGGAAGCTCACCCTCTTTGATCAGGAACGGGAGCATACCCCAGTTGATGAGGTTTGATCTATAGCGCTTGGTCGCGTATTCGTTTGCGATGTTCGCCCAGCCGCCGAGTACCTTCTGGCAGGAAGCCGCCTGCTCACGGGCAGAACCGTCACCCGGCTTCACGGCAAAGATCGTGGAACCAAAACCCGTGTTTGTCTTATGGACATCCGGGAAGTCCTTCTTGATGGTCTGCATGACGGTATGGATCTCCGGGAAGAGCTCGCAGAGCTTCTCGCCGTCTTCTCTTGCCTTCTCGACCTTCTGGATCTCCTTGGCACGTCCGACGTACTCCGGATCCTTACGGCTCAGTGTGAACTCAGCAAGACCCAGCGGGTTGGAACGGAAGGAAGAAGTTTCACCGGACGGGATCAACTCGTCTGTCGTGGTAACCGGATCGTGGATCTCAGATACGCAGCGCAGAACGAGGTTATCGGTAAGAGCGACCATAGCCGGCCAGTCCTTGATGTTCGGACCGAAGTGGATCTCCTGATCCGGATCAGCAACGCCCTTGCTGTCGAATACACGGTTCGCGTAGATCTTCTGATCGAAGAAGTACTTATACTTGCCGAACTCACCGTCGAACTCGGTCGCTGCCGTGAGTTCACCCTTATTCGCGGCTGTCGCGGCGATCGAGCGGGCATCCATAAGAGCAACGGAAGAGATCTGACCGTTCTGAAGCTTAGAGCCTTCACGGTTCGGGAAGTTTCTCGTCGAGTGACGGATACTGAATGCATTGTTTGCAGGTGTATCACCGGCACCGAAGCACGGTCCGCAGAACGCGGTCTTGATGATCGCACCGGTCTCCATGATGGTCGCGGCACAGCCGTTTCTGACGAGTTCCATGTAAACAGGCATGGAAGCCGGATATACGGAGAGCGTGAACTTATCGGAGCCGATGTAGTTGCCCTTCAGGATATCGGCTGCGGCGCAGATGTTCTCAAATCCACCGCCGGCGCAGCCTGCGATGATTCCCTGATCGACCATGAACTTGCCGTTTACGACCTTGCTTCTCAAGGAGAAGTCTACCTTATCACCGAGGGAGACCTTCGCACGCTTCTCGACATCCTCGAGGATATCGTCGAGGTTCGCCTTGAGGTCTTCGATCGTGTATGTGTTACTCGGATGGAACGGCATCGCGATCATCGGCTTGATCGTGGAAAGATCGATCTCTACGACGCCATCGTAGTAAGCGACCTCGCCCGGATTCAGTTCCTTATAGTCGCCGCCGCGGCCATGGATCTCATAGAATTCCTTGACCTCGTCGTCGGTCTGCCAGATGGAAGAAAGGCAGGTAGTTTCTGTTGTCATAACGTCGACACCGATACGGAAGTCCGTGGACAGGGAGGCAACACCAGGTCCGACGAACTCCATGACCTTGTTCTTTACGTAGCCGTTTGCGAAAACCGCACCGATGATGGCCAGAGCCACGTCCTGCGGACCGACACCCTTGACCGGTGCACCCTTGAGGTAGATCGCGACAACGCCCGGCATGTTGATGTCATAGGTCTGGTTGAGGAGCTGCTTAACGAGCTCCGGTCCACCCTCACCCATAGCCATGGTACCGAGAGCACCATAACGTGTGTGGGAGTCCGAACCGAGGATCATCCTTCCGCCGCCGGCGAGCATCTCACGTGCGAACTGGTGGATAACAGCCTGATGCGGCGGTACATATACGCCGCCGTACTTCTTTGCGCAGGAAAGACCGAACATGTGGTCATCCTCGTTGATCGTACCACCAACGGCACAGAGGGAGTTGTGGCAGTTCGTCAGAACATACGGAACCGGGAACTTCGTAAGACCCGAAGCACGTGCGGTCTGGATGATACCGACAAAAGTGATATCGTGAGAAGTCAGCTTATCGAACTTGATCTTCAGTTTCTCCATGTTATCGGAGGTGTTATGGTCTCTTAAGATGCCATACGCGATGGTCTCCTTCTTCGCATCCTCTTTGCTGATGGACTTACCGGTCTTGGCAAGGATCGCTGCTGCCGCCTCCTGGTTATCCGGGATAATTTCACTTCCGCGCAGAAGATACGCGCCGGAATCAAGTAAAGAAATCATAGTGCTCCTCCTAAGTGTTTGTATATCGCCCAAGGCCTATGCTTTTTCAAAAAGCACCCGGCCCTCTGTTTCGAACACTCCTATTATAAGGGAATCCCGTGAACTTGCAAGAACTGTTCACAACTTTGAAACACTTCCCGTGTATGATGGTATTATGTTTGGAACTGTTTTTCACGCGGAAGCATCAGAAACCTGAGGAATAAGCATATGGGCACGAGAAAAAAAGTAGCAGTCTTTTCGCCGAATATCTATGAACCGATGACGCACTCCATCCAGGAAGGCATCAGTAAAGCCGCGGTCGAGCTTGGCATCAAGGTCATCTACTTCGCTTCTTTCAGCGACAACTTCAGCAACAAAATCTACGAACAGTACAATCACTACGACGAGGGAGATATCGTCTCCTTCGAACTTCCGGACCTCGATGATTTCGACGGTATCATCCGCATCGATCTGACTTACGGTCCTTATACCCTGAAGCACCTCGACGACCGTCTCTCCGAGGTGACGATCCCGATCATCAACGTCGGCGGCTACGACGAAAGGTATTATAACGTCGTCAACGACGAGCTCAAGACCTTCGAGAGTATCGTGGATCATCTCATCAACGTACATGGCTGCCGGGACATCTACCATGTGGCCGGTATCCCGGAACGAAACTTCACCCAGACACGTATCGACGCGTACCGCTCGGGACTGGAGAAGAACGGCATCGTGTATGACGCATCCAAAGTCTACTACGGCACGCTCTGGCACGACTGTGGAGACCCTGCTCTCGACTATATCCTCGAAGACTGCAGGAAGCACGGCAAGAAGTATCCGGATGCGGTAGTATGTGCGAATGACTACTCGGCCACCGGTCTGATCGATGCCTGTCACAGGCGGGGGATCGAGATCCCGGGCGATTTTCTCGTGACCGGATACGACGGACTGGACGAGGCCTATCAGGGCTATCCGTCCCTGACGACCGGAGCGCAGCCTTTCTTCAAGTCCGGCTATGAGAGCATCTATGCACTTCTTCAGATGTGGGAAGGCGTCGATGTCGGTAAGAACCGCCTGATCCTCGGTGAACTCGTATGTAACCAGTCCTGCGGCTGTAAGCCCATGACGACATATAACATCGATGATATCCGAAGTATGTATATCCGAAGACTTGACCGCGTTTCCGAACTGGTCCAGTCTCAGACCAACCTGATCCTGAGTGTCTCCAACGCCTCTTCGCTCGAGGAGTGCTTCGTCGAGATCACGAAGAACTCAGCCATTGATTCGGGCTTTACGGATATGCTTCTGTGCCTCGCGCCCGGCTGGGATACCCAGCGTGTCATCAATGATCACTTCTCCGAGATCGACGAAGAGATGACTGTCGTAGCCGGCTTTATCGGAGCCAATCCGGCAAAAAAGGAGACCTTCCGAAAGAAGGACCTCCTCCCTCCTGCACTGCTCGCCGATCCCAATCCTTATTACATCTTCTCGATCCATCACCTCCAGTACTATATGGGATATCTGATCGTCTCTCCTCAGAACGAAGCACATGAATCCCTGCATATGAAGTCCTGGATCGTGAACCTCGGCTCGATGCTCGAGAACTGGAGGATCCGTCAGAATATGAATCTCGCTGTCCAGAGGCTCGAGAACCTGTATAACCGGGATATGCTGACCAACCTGTTCAATCGTCACGGTTACGAGATGTTCTTCTCCGAGATCTTCAAGGAATGCCAGCAGAAGCGGATCCCCATCGGAGTCATGATGATCGACATGGATGACTTAAAGCTCATCAACGATAACTACGGACATACCGAGGGCGACTACAGTCTCTGTACAATCGCAGATGGCATGCGCTTCGCCGCAACAAATGGTGAAGTGTGTCTGCGGACCGGCGGTGACGAGTTTGTCGTTCTGGCCAAGGACTATTCCGAGGCCAAAGCCACCACCTACGCAAGGACACTATGTGAATACATCGAGAAACACGTCAAACGCGACCGGAAGAAATACCCGCTTCGTGTCAGTATCGGAAGCTGCATCAAGATTCCGCCTGAGCTCGACAACAACACCGATGTCAACGGCGACGGAACCGTAGACGAAGAGGCCATCCGCACCTACTCCGAAGAATATCTGCGCATCGCCGACGCCAAGATGTACGAAGAAAAGAAGATGCACAAAGCAGGTCGCGCTTGACCATACATGGTGCATGACAGAGAACAAGAAAAAACGGACGAAATAAGAAAGCACGCAGCCCTGATTCTTAAGCAATCAGGGCTGTGTTTTCATTTTCTTGTGGTCACTTTCTGACGGGTCCATCTCAGTAGACAGGCGATGCCCCAGCTACTCAGGATAACACCGAAGAAGATCCCGATCGCGACGCCCCAGCCCCAGTTCACGAAGCCGTACCAGTCATTGGTATCCGGCCATTGCCCGATGCCGTTGATAAGCAGGTTCACGAAGTACCCCGTACCATAAAGGAACGTCGGGATCGCTGACTGCACGGACATCTTAAACGTGAGTTCCCCTTCCATGAGGAAGAGTTCGACGACCGCCAGGACCGGAACGACCAGATGGAACATGAAATTCGATCCGTGATAGAGATTGAGCCATCCGTACAGCGGCCCGAAAAAGAGTGCGATCATGAGAAAGGTCAGCGCCACGCATGTCGATGACATATACTTCCAAAGGAGAAGTGCTTTTCGCTTGGTACGCGTCAAGAGATATGCGACTGCGACGCATCCGCTAAAGAGGTTCGAAAGCACGGTATAGTACCGGAGATTCTCAAAACCATTCGTCACCAGAAGACCGTCTTTCCCCGTGCCGAGGAACATCATGACCACGCCTGCAAGTGTGCAGACGACGATCAGGATATTTAAGATAAAGATGCTCTTCTTGCGCATGTTACTTGAGCTTCTTCTCGAGTTCCCTGATCACGATCTCCAGGGCCTTGATACGTGCATACTTCTTATCGACAGACTCGAGCACATACCACGGTGCGAACTTGGTCGAAGTCTTCTGGATCATCTCGTTGATCGCATCTTCGTAGATGTCCCACTTCTCACGGTTACGCCAGTCTTCGTCCGTAATCTTCCACTGCTTCTCCGGCGTATTCTGACGGTCCGTAAAACGCTGTAGCTGCGTGTCCTTATCGATCTGTACCCAGAACTTGATAATGACGGCACCCCAGTCGTCGAGTTCCTTTTCAAATTCGTTGATCTCGTTATATGCACGCTTCCAGTCATTCTCCGAGCAGAATCCCTCGATACGCTCAACCATCACGCGGCCGTACCAAGTACGGTCAAAGATCGCGACATGACCGTCCTTCGGAAGACGTGTCCAGAAACGCCACAGATAGTGACGGGACTTCTCGTGCGGCTCCGGACTTGCGATCGGATGCACCTCATAACCACGAGGATCGAGTGCCTCGGCGATACGCTTGATGTTGCCGCCCTTTCCTGCCGCATCCCATCCTTCGTATGCGATAATGAGCGGCACTCTCTTTCTGTACAGGCGGTTATGAAGCTCGGACAGACGGTCCTGCAGGTTATTGAGTTTTTCCTTATACTCCTCGTCGGAGAGTTCCTTCCCCTCGAGAGGAATATCGGCCAACTTCGGCATCTTCACGAGCGGGAAAGTATTCTGCAGAAGCGGTACCGCCAGTGAGTGATTCTGAAGTGCGATGTCGATACCTTCGTTCATGCGCTCGAGGACCTGAAGCTCGGTCCACTTTTCGGACTTCGCATCCACGATGTACCACGGAGCGGAAGAGGTATCCGTATCCTCGAGATACTTCTCGAAGATCTTCTCACATGCCTTATAGTGCTTGTTCTGCCAGAGATCACCCTCGCTCACGCGCCACTTCGTATCGATGTCTCCCTTGAGATTATCGATTCTCTTCTTCTGCTCGTCTTCCGAAATATGCATGAAGAACTTGAGCACCAGATATCCGTTATCTGTGAGCTGTCGCTCAAATCTTCTGATACTCGCGATACGCTTCTCATACTGCGAATCGGACATCGAGCCATCGAGTCTTCCCATCACGATCTCATTCATCCAGCCGGTGTTATAGAAACGGAATTTGCCTGCTTCCGGAAGCGCTTCGAAATAGCGGCACAGGAACGGTTTTCTCTTCTCGAGATCCGTCGGCATATCGAAGGTCGCGACCTTATAGAAACGCGGGTCGATGTTGTTGATCACGTTGCCGATCAAAGTGCCCTTACCGGCGGTGCCCCAGCCTTCGACCAGCACGACAACAGGAAGTTTGTTTTCCTTGATTTTATTCTGATTTACGAACAGAAGATCTTCCTGTTCTTTCAGTCGAGCTTTAAGGATGTCCTTCTCGGGCTTCTCGTTCAGATATGCGTTCTTCAGCACAGTCACCGCCTCCTTCAAATCAAGATTGTTGATGATTCAATTTTACCACGTTTGGATGTGCCGCGAGGAGTCATTTTCCGAACCGGTCCTCGCCGATTCTGATCTTCTGACCGGGGTTTTCAGATCATACAAGCACATAAAGAAAACCGCTCGGCCACGAGTTTTACGATGCAAACTGTTTGAGCGGAAGATCGGTTATTCTTTATGCGCTGAATAATGGAACAGGACCCGGTCAGAAGATCGGAGCGACCAGACGCAGGATCAGTCTAAACAGACTCCAGCCTCTGTGGTAATTAAGTTCTTCCGGCAGTATCTCATCCGAGTCTTCAAAGGAAGCCAGAAGATCCTCGCGCACGTCATTGACTGTCGATGTTCCGCACATGAAGACGGCGCTCTCGAAGTGAAGATACAGGCTTCTGTAGTCCCAGTTGACTGAGCCGACGATGGCGGCCTTGTCGTCGACGACGACAGTCTTACTGTGCATGAAGCCGGGGGTATACTCGTAGACATGTACTCCCGCTTCGACAAGTTCTCTGTAGTAGCATCGCGTAGCCTGATGGATCATCCATTTATCGTACTTGCTCGGCGTGACGATCCGTACGTCGATGCCGCTCTTGGCCGCGAGACAGAGTGCGGTGATCACATTCTCATCGAGGATGAGGTAGGGTGTACTGATGTAGATCGATTTCTCGGCGGCGGTGATCATGTTCATATAGACATTCTCGCCTACATGTTCACTGTCGATCGGGATGTCGTTATAGGGCTGTACATAACCCTCGCCGATGATCGGGCACGGTGCATTTTTCCACGGATAATACAGCTCGAAATCCTCCATCTTTGTATCGAGGGCCTGCCAGATCTGCAGGAAAAAGCATGTGAGGCTCCAGGCCGCATCTCCCTCGACCATGACCATGGAGTCCTTCCAATAGCCGAAGCGCTCTTTCAGATTGACGTATTCATCGGACAGATTCATGCCGCCGCAGAAGGCTACCTTGCCGTCAATAGAAGTGATTTTCCTGTGGTCGCGGTTATTCTGTATGGTCGTGAAGAAAGGTCGGAACGGGTTGAAGATCTGACACTCGATTCCCAGAGAGCTCAGGTATTCCGGATAATCGGCCGGCAGACTCAGGAAGCATCCCATATCGTCGTACATGATGCGTACTTTTACTCCGGATGCAGCTTTGTCTTTGAGTATCTCGAGGATCGATTTCCAGAACTCCCCTTCGCCGATCGTGAAGTACTCCATGAAGATGTATTCTCGGGCACCACGGAGCTGTTCGAGAAGCACCGGCCAGGCGGCCTCGCCGGGAGAAAGATATCGGGTCTTCGTATTTCTATAAAGCGGGAAATGCTCTGTCTTCTCGAGGTATTCCGCGTTCTTCAGAAATGCCGGGAACTCCTGGCCCATCTTGTATTTCACTGCTCCATTTGAAGCGAGGTATTTCTTGGTCGCGTTGACGACTTCGTCGAGGTTTCTCGAGTAGTAATTCGAGCTCATCTGGAAGTTCAGGAACACATACAGCACTCCGCCGAAGACCGGGAACATCAGGATCAGGAATACCCAGATCAGGCGGTAGCCTCCCTTCTCATTTTTGCTGACCACGTAAAGGGCCACGATGACGGAGATGATTCGGAAAACGATAGATGCAATGTCGGAGTAGAGTGTACCGGCCGCGATGAGGAAAATAAAAGACGCGATTTCCACAAGCAGGATCAGTATAATCACTGCCCGCCTCATGAGAAGGGACTGGAACCATTGTTTTCGCATCTTTGCCTCCTTTTCTTTTCCATTTCTATTATCAACAATATAGATAATTAGTCAAATTACGCTAGGTTTTTCGTGTCCGGTGTTATAGAATGACAGTATATACATGTGCAAGGAGCAAGGAGCCATGAAGACCAATTCATCTACCCGTCAGAAATCGATTCTTTCCTTTCTCATTCCTCTGAATTATCTTTGTGCCGCGTTTATCGTCTATCTGGTTTATGCAACAGGTGGAACGCCGAGTATCTATGCCAATCTCATCCTGATCCCTGTCGTACTCACCGCACTCTTCACGCCGGTCTGGCATAGCGTCCTGTTCGCCGTACTGAGCGGATTTGCGATGGGACCGCTGATCAGTATACTGACGCAGGATAGCTCGAAGAACATCACGTGGATCATCCGCGTGCTGGTCTATGCCATCGTCAGCGTCGTTATCTCTTACATCTCCACGAGAAGCCGGGAACGTCAGAAGCATTTTGAATTCATGGCCACCCATGACCCGCTCACGACGCTCCCCAATTACAACAGCATCGCCGATTCGCGCATCCCCTCTTCAGGAGCCCTGTCGATCCTGATGATGGCCTTTAACGAGGACGGTGACATTCAGGGACTCTTCGGCAGTGATTTTTACCAGTCGATCGTAAAGAATATCTCGACGAAGCTGTCCGAACTTCTGTCTTCGTACCCGAATGCCACTCTATATAAGGGTACAGATCTGAATTACACGATCATCGTGCACCACTACTCCAGTGAAGAAAGCCTCGAGAATATCCTGGCCGCACTCAATAACATCAATGACGTGACCATCACGGTCGACAAGATCCCCGTCTATGTGTCCTACCGCATCGGTTTCACGGTGATCCGTCCCGGCGCGAGCATCCCGGAAGGGATCCGTCAGGCCAATATCGCTCTTCGGTACTCCTTCCTCGAAGATCAGCGCATCTCCCGCTATACGGAGGCGATGCGCGATTACTACAAGGGGACCGTGAATATCGCCAGCGAATTTGACACCGCGATCGAAAACGGCATGGTCAAAGCTTCCTACCAGACGATCCACGATGCGGTGACACGGAAGCCGGCCGGTGTCGAGATCCTGGCCAAGTGGATGCGTGAAGACGGTTCACGTATGACCGCAGAAGAATTTGTTCCGATTCTCCAGAAGACCTCCTGCCTTCAGCAGCTGACGATCTTTATGACACAGGAAGCCATCAAGCATGCCCATATCCCAAAGCACAAAGGCGAGCGCTTCAGCATCAACTTCTCTGCGTCCGAGCTTACGGAGAAGTCGGTCATGGAATTTGTCCGGGCCATTGAGAGTTCCGATATCAACCCCGATCTCGTCATGATCGAGATCGCCGGCGCTTTTCAAGAAGATGAGTATCTGGTAAGAGACCATCTCCTCTTCCTCAAGAAGCACGGCATACGTGTCGCCATGGACTTCTTCAGTGCGGCCAAATCACCGTTTATGCTTCTTTCCGATGTTCCGCTTGACGTCATTAAGATCAATCGCGAGATCACGGCCGCTTACAATCAGCCCAAGGGTGCTTCTCTTATCCAGAGCATCGTAAGCTTCGCCAAAGCCAATCAGATCAAGACTGTAGCCGAGGGCGTGGAGAATGATTTCCAGGCGACATATTGTGCCAACGCGGGAGTCGATTATCTACAGGGATATTTCTTCAGTGTTCCGCAGCTCATGACCGTGCAGGAGAACGAAGCATCCTCGTCTTCCGACGAAAGCCAGGCGGGTGTGGAGTATCCGGATATTTCGATCGTACCGAAGGAATAATCCCGAAGAACAAATCAGTTGTGCGGATCGTTCTGGTCTTTCTGCTTGATCTTCTTACCGACGCGGATCAGCGACGCATAGCGGTAGGCCGTCTTATATGCTTTTCGAGCATTGCCGGTCACTACCTGCTTGATTGCACCCATACGTGTCATGGATTCTTCGTCAGCAGGCAGATAGGCCTCCTGTAAGAAGTGCCGGTCATCCTCCGGCGGAACCAGTTTCACTTTCTTGTATTTATTCGCCAGATGCAGCTTGCCGACATTCGCACGGCGGATCGCTTTCTCACGAACGAAGCGGGAGATCGCATTCTGATATGCTTCTTCGACTCTACCTGCAAATGTCTCGGCGGAATAGGCCGCTACCGTCTTTTCCGCATTGGAAGAATAGCGCTCGGCCGTCATCGGATCCTTGAAGATCTCGGATACGATATCGGCGATCTCGGACTCATCACGGAACAGCCGGGCATTGATGCCATCCTGGAAAAGTTCATTGACTGCGTCGTCTTTTCGGGCGATGACCGGAAGACCCGCCGCCATGGCCTCGTAATAGGTAAGTCCCTGCGTCTCGGACGTCGAGCAGGAGATAAAGGCATCGCCGAGCTGATAGTACTTACCGATCTCGGCATAGGGCGCGGAACCTGCAAAGATCACCTTGTCCATCACTCCCAATCTCGCCGCCTGTTCCTTGAGTTCAGACAGAGCCGGACCGTCACCAACAACAAGCACTCGGACATTCGGAGATTTCTCACAGATCTTTGGTACCTGATCGATAATTCTGTCGATGCTCTTTTCTTTTGCTACTCGTCCCAAGGAAAGAAGGATCTTCTCGTCGTCACGGATACCGAACTTCTTCTTCAGCTCGTCGATCTCTTCCTTCTTAAAATTCGAGCGGTTAAACGGAGAGACATCGATGCCGGTCGGGATGACGTAGATCGGTTTGGTCACGCCGTATTCCCGAAGTGCATGCTTGACCTTCTCGGTCGGGACAATAAGACCGGTCGGGACATTACAGAATGTCTTACTGAACCATCTCGCCTTCTCCGGCGTGATGATCTTCGTCGCCTTGCCGCCAAGAACGTAATGTGTGTAGTCCTCCAGCATCGTGTGATAAGTATGCACGATCGGAAGATGAAGTGTCATGGATGTGGAAAGTCCGATCAGTCCCATCGAGAACTCGGTCTGGGTGTGGATGATGTCGATCTTCAGTCTCTTCAGAATCTGGACAAGACGGAAAGAATAAGGCATGGTCGTTCTATATGGACGGACCAGAAGCATCGGAAAACTCGGGATGCGGAATACCGGCGGGTGCTTACTTACACGGCGGATCACGGGAGAATTCGTCTCGGATGTCGCGAAGATATAGACACGGTGGCCTCTCTTACGCAGCGCGATCGCCAGCGTATAGATAGAGGATGTCACGCCATTGATATCCGGAAAATATGTATCTGTGATAATCGCTATATTCATACTTTCTCCTCACACCATACTGATTATACCATAATGGTTTTTTGTGAAATGACAAATCTATCACTAATTTGATATACGGATAGTACCGTTCTCTGATATACTCAAATCAGTTCAGGGACATATGTGTCCTGCTTCACTTCAATGTCTGATCTTGCGTATTAAGGAGGACCCATCTATGTCACTACCGAAGGATTTTATCTGGGGCGTCGCTACTGCTTCTTATCAGGTCGAGGGCGCCTGGAACGAAGATGGCAAAGGCCCGTCTATCTGGGATACATACACCCACTGGCGTAACACACCTGTTCATAACCACGAGACCGGCGACGTTGCCTGTGACCACTATCACCGCATGAAGGAAGACGTAGCTCTCCTTAAGGAGATTGGTGTCAAGGCTTACCGTTTCTCCATCAGCTGGCCACGCGTGATCCCGGATGGCATTGGAGAAGTCAATCCTGCCGGAATAAAGTTCTATTCCGATCTCGTTGATGAACTTCTCAGAAGCGGCATCGAGCCGCTCGTGACGATCTATCACTGGGATATGCCCCAGGCGGTCTTCGATCGTGGCGGATGGCTCAATCCGGAGATCATCAAATGGTTCGAGAACTACACGAAGGTCGTCGTCGAAGCACTCTCCGACCGCGTCACCTACTGGTTCACTCTGAATGAGCCGCAGATCTTCATCGGACTCGGCTGCTACATGGGTGCCCACGCTCCGTTCCTGAAGTACTCGGACAGAGATATATTCAAGATGTCGAAGAATGTTCTTCTTGCTCACGGTACCGCAGTACGCGCGATCCGTAAGTACAGCAAGAAACCGTCGAAGGTCTCCTTCGCTCCGACAGGTCCGTCCTTCCTTCCTGAGAACGACTCTCCGGAGGCCATCGAGGACGCACGCTACAAGACCTTCGCCTTCGACAATTTCGGATATCCGCTCTCGAATTCCTGGTGGTCCGATCCGATCTTCCTTCGCAAGTTCCCGGACGGCGCGAAAGAATTCTTCGGTGACGATTTCTCTGATTTTACCGAGGAAGAATGGGACATCGTCCAGTCTCCGATCGATTTCTACGGCATGAACATCTATGCTGCGATGCGTGACCTCAGCAAGCTCTCCGCTGCAGAGGGAAATGAAGTTAAGGCCGGCGAACCGCTCACCGCGATTAAGTGGGAGATCACGCCGGAAGTTCTCTACTGGTCTGCGAAGTTCATGTATGAGAGATATGGTCTTCCGATCATGATCACCGAGAACGGCTGCGCCTGCACCGACAGCGTCCACCTCGACGGCAAGGTACACGATCCGCAGCGCATCGACTTCCTGAAGAGATACATCCGTGAATTTGCTCGTGCTGCCGAGGACGGCATCCCGCTCGTCGGCTACATCCACTGGTCCTTCATGGACAACTTCGAGTGGGCCGACGGCTACGACCCGAGATTCGGACTGGTTTACATCAACTACCAGACCCAGGAAAGAACCCTCAAGGACTCCGCCTACTGGTACAAAGAAGTCATCGAGACAAACGGCGAAAGCCTCTGGAAGTAATCCGAATCATCAAGTAATCAGAACAAGTAAAGACAAAGATGGTTTCGACGTGCCTCCGCAGCCGCATCTGTGGCGAGGACAGCACAAGAAACCATCTTTTTCTTTTCTTTTTTCCAAATGAAGATCCGGATACCTTAAACGGGCTTAGATTGTTTAAAGGGATTCGGGCCGGACGGATCGTATTCGGGAAGATCGGCCAGTCCTTTGTCGACGGCGACATGCTCGGCTGTCTCTATCTCATCGAACTGTTCCTCATTGCCTACTCTTCTGTCGATCGTTCTCTCCGGCAGGCGTGCTCCACGGCCGAGCGAATTCTCCATCGCTTCTTCCTTCATGAGATACAAAGGCGAATGCTTGGTCGGAAGTGGGACGGGACTACTTGGAAGAGCCGTTCCTCTGCTCTCTTTCGCTACGATCTCCGCATCTCCCTGATATGCTTCGGAAAGCGGTACGTTGACAGTAAGCTGCGATCTTCTCATCTGGCGTTCGAGCTGGATCAGACTCTTATCCGAGGACATCTCATTAAGCGTCATCTCCGCCACGATCGTAGACGCTATGATATCGATCATATACGTCCTGTAATTGATCTTCCTGTCGGGACCTCCGAAGTCCTCGGCCGTGAAATTCTTGATCTTCTTTTTCTTCATTGTCTCGAGTGTCTGTGGCACTTCTTCTATTACCTGCGGTTCAGCAGACTCCCAGGAAAGCAGGGAAGATTCTCCGGACAGGGCATTCATGTACCAGGTCAGGCACTGGTTCTTCTTCCTCTTTTTCATGACCCAAAGCGGAATATAGACTAGTTGTCCGAGGGGTTCTTCATATTCCGTCTCATCCACGTATGAGCTGATCGCGAAATTGTCGAGGTTCTCCACGATCATACACTCTTTGACGAATTCGCGTATCCTGCCAAGGAAAGTCTCCCGGATCTCCGAAGATGGGCAATCGCAGGACAGGATCACAGCCTCTCTGACTTTTCCGGTATCGGAAGAAAACTGGCTGCTCATCTGAAATGGCGAGATCTCATCGAGTCTCGGCATGGAAATGACAGGACTTGCGCTGATCGGAATATTCTTCCATGCCATCTCACCGTTCACATTCTTCGGATACGGCGTGATGACCGTTGACGAACGTTCCAGCGTGAAATCATTGAGAAGGACCACTCCGAGGATCTTATCTCCGAGGTTACGTGGCTGCTTGACATATGGCACCACGCTGAGGATCGTTCTGGCGAAGATATGGTAATCAAAGAAGAAGAACGGCACATACACGGGCGTGATGGCATCGAGATACTCCTTCTTATCGAAGGAATGGAATCCCTTTTTCCCTCTTCGGACGGAAGCCAGATACTCCTGTTCCGCTTCCTTCCTGTCAAAACGGAAGGGCATCTTCTCTCCCCCGCAAAGGAACGGACTTCCTTCCGAAGACCTGGTCAGATCCGCGCTTCCGCAGAAGACGCAGTTTCCCGGAACCCCTGTACTCCCGGAAGTAAGATGGACACTTCTTCCACACTTGGCACACGTACAGGACACCTTTTTCTCCGAAGCCAGATCGCGAATAAAGAATCCACCCTCCGGACGAGAGAGGATGTCCTTGTCAGCAAACGGAGTACTGCAGAATACGCACTTAAGTTCTGATGTTCCATCGAGGATAATATCCGTTTTGCATTGTGGGCAGTGATATGCCTTTTCCATCTATTTCTCCTCTAATTGTCGAGATGCTTCCCCGTTAGTAAGCTTTTCCCGTAGCAAAAAGCACGCCGGGTCCCGACAGTTCACCTGTAAGGATCCGACGTGCTACTGAATCTTAGTTAGGTTTAAAAGGATTCGGTCCGTCCGGATCCAGATCCGGAAGTCCGCGGATCGCCTTCTCCGCTGCTTTTTCTGCCTCTTCTATCTCGTCTTCAAATCTGCTGTGTTCTCTGGCCAGCGCCGGGACAGAAGAATCCTTAGCCAGATGATGGATGCTCTCCTCACCGAGCGGCTCAGGCAGCATATCGAGCGAAGCCACAACAGACGGCTTATCTTCGAACTGAGAGGACTCGAAAGTCTTGTTTACTGTAGCCGGACGTGCACCCGGACGTCCCAGACCGGGTCTGGCCGGGGTATCGTCCTGCGCTTCTTCATCCTGCGGATGAGCGCTGAAGGAGCTCTGGATCTGACGTCTTCTCTCCTCTTCTTCCATCTGGCGGCGCTGTGCAAATGTACGCGGACGGTCAGGTGAAGGAGCGGACGGTCTTAGCGGTTCTTCAGCTTGAGGAGCCTCTTCCGCCTTCGGTGCAGTTGCACGGGCAGACGGATTCAGGATCTCTACATCGGCTCCACGGGAGGCAGAAGGTCTGGCCGGCGGCTTGATCTCACGATCTCTTCTCACGCCAACCTCACGTGTACTGCCACCCAGTTCACGGGCCTTCGGTTTATCGTCCTCTTCATCAGCGTGATGCAGACCACTCGGCAGAATCTCCTTGACCTCTCCATCCGGTCTCCAAAGTGTAGGTCTCTCTCTCGGTTTCTCGACATCGATGACCTGATCCTTCGGCTTCATCAGAGAACCACGCGGTCTGTCTTCGGTATAAGCTGCAGAGCTTCCCCATGCCGGTACAGGACCGTCGGTCTCCGGGACTCTCTCCCAGATCGGAACCTGTCTGGCACCACTATTGTTATTCTCAGAACTTGCCGCACCCGGTCTGGATGTGCCCGGACGAGCTCCCATTCCCGGACGTTGCGGAGGACGCGGAGCAGGACGTGTCGCATCCGAGGAAACCGGCGGACGTGGTGATGGTCTGGCCGAACCTGCAGAAGATACCTGCGGACGCGGTGCCGGCTGTGCTGCACCCGGACGTACCGGCGGACGCGGTGCGGGACGGAATGCAGAGGATTGTGCCGGAGCTTCTGCAGAAGACCGCTCTGCCGCTCTTTCTTCTGCCGCCAGTCTTCTCTTCTCTTCGAGTGTTCTAGGCTGCGGTGCCGCAGGACGGAACGGAGACGGTTTCTCAGAAGGCTCTGCGATCTCTCCGACTCTTCTCTTCTCATCGAGTGTTCTTGCCATTGGTGCCGTATGTGCTGCACCGCTGGCTCTTCTGGCCGCTTCTTCTTCCGCAGCACGGAGTTCATCTCTGGACATATGGCTTCTGCCCTTATTTCTGGGGTTTGCACTAGAAGAAGCATTTGCACCTGTCGCAGGTCTTGCCCATGTCGGGGCAGCCCTGCCCGGCTGCTCACTCTGCTGTGGCTTGGCCCAGGAAGGTGTCTCTTTTGCTTCCGGCATCTCGCCCCATCTGCCTCCACGACTCTCGATCGAAGGCATCTGATGAATCTCATCATCCAGCGGCTGCTCTGTCATATACTCCAGGCTCGGGCCCACCTCTTCGGCACGTGCCAGCGGGGCCGGCGGACGCTCTGCGAGAGGACGGTTGTTCTCGTCGAGCTCCGGATGCGGGTCGACTTCTTCCACATACATATCGCCGCGCTTCTGAGCCAGCGGGGCCGGCGGGCGCTGTGCGAGAGGACGGTTCATCTTATCCGGGTTATCGTTCGGATCAACGATCTCCGGCTCCATACCTTCGCGCTGACGTGCAAGCGGCGGTGCAGGTCTTCTGGCCAGCGGACGATCGTTCTCGTCGCTGCCGACGAAGTTCTCGGAAGCACGCGGCTGCGGCTTGAAGAAGATCTCGCGTACGCCGTCATCTTCTTCTCTGATTTCATGGTCGGAGTCAGAATGACGAAGTACACCGGAATCGTATTCGGAATTCATAATCGCGATGCCCTGTGCTTCTTCCGGAGCTTTCTCCGGCTGTCTCGGAATCGCCGTAGAGGATACCGGTTTTTCTTCCTCACTAAACGGCGGCTTCTTCTTATTGAACGAGAACGTGATGTTGGCCACCATTTCCTCTGCATCGGCTTCTTCTGTATCTACCGGTTCTTCTACCTTCTCCGGCTCCGGCTTACGGGTAGGTCTTACCTTCGGCATCGGGACCTCATACGCTTCCTCAGCCTGTACATCTGATCTCGGTGTCGAAGAGATCTGCTCGCGGAATGTCTGCTCAAGGATACCCGGCTTCGCCATCTCAGCCTGTTCTCCGTATGCGGTTTCCGCGGCAAAAGCATCGGCCTGCGCCTGCGCCTCGGCCAGGATGCCGGACAGATCTGTATCCGAATCCGTTTCCGGTTCTTCTACAGGTGTCTCAACACGGCGTCTGGAGGAAGCACCGATCGGAGGCATCTTTGTTTCAAACGGGCTGCCAAACTCGAGTTCCTCGCTGTCGGCTCTGGCCATTCTGTCTGCCATGGACATCGGCTTCTCCGGCTTCTGCTCCAGTTCCTCTTCCGTCTTTTCCCACAACGGCTTGTTCGAGGAAGCCGCCGCACTCATCTTCGAAGTACCGGGCTTCTTCGTTCTTGCCGGACGGGTACCTGGCGCCGAAACAGACGGCGGAGGCGTAACTGCCTTGGCCCAGCTCGGCACGCTGGAAGCCGCGGCCATGTCGCCCTTCGGCTTATCCTGTGCGGCCTTTCTCAGGCGCTCGGTCATCTCGCGCTCATGTTCCATCTCTTCTTCTTTTGTCATCTTCTTGTTCGGATCACGCTTCTTAAGCGGAGCGCCAACCTCTACATCCAGAGAGGAGAATGGTTTCTTACCGGACTCCGAAGACTTCTCGGAAGGAGAATAGATCGAACCGAGACTCATATCGTCTCTGGGCTCCGGTCTCTTTCTTCCATCCGCAGTCACTCTCGACTCCTTCGGCTTCTCGAAGAAAGAATAGTCCAGGATCTCGATATTCGGATCGTGAATATTGAACTCGAAGTGTGTATCGCTTAGCGCTGTGCAGCGGGACTTATCCCAGTACTGCTGATAGGTGATACCCACATTCTTGGAAGTTCCCTTACTCATCGGGATATTCGCATCGACTTCACCGTTTTGTCCGTTCATGGCAAAGTAGAAATCTCTGCCCATGTATTCGCCCTTCATGTACCAGATCGGGAACAGGACCAGTTCACCGATGCCGAGCGGATAGTCCGTCTTATCCTGGAAATAAGAGATATCGTAGGAATCAGAGTGGGCGTCCATGATCATCTGGCGCGTCCACTTCTTGATACGCTCCATAAACTCCTGCATGCAGGAGACCGGATCCTTCGTGATCGAAAGGATCGGCGTGTCCATGATGAGCTTCTCATTGATAAGGACCATCTTGGACTGGTCATACGGCTGGATCATGTTGATGACATTATTCGGAAGGATACCGGAAGCATCAAAGGGAATACCCTGCCAGGACAGAACGCCTCCTGTCACATGCTCGGACGGCTGGTTCGAGGTATCCTTCTGCGCGCCTTTGCGATTCGCCTGGAAACGCGAGAACGACGAACGGAGCGCCGAGAGCTGCTCGGCAATTCCTTCGGTACCGTTAATTCCGAAGAGGGTCTTGCCTTCTGCTGCCTTGTTTCTGAGCATAGCCGTCACACGTGCATGTGCCACGACTTCGTAATTGAAGAGGAAGATCGGAACATAGACCTTATGCAACAGATCTTTGTTCTCATCAGTAGCCAGCGTACGGCCGACCGCGGAGTTATTGCGGATGTAGTCCAGGAACATCTCCTGTGCCTGCTGTCTCGTATGTGCGAACGGGATCGCACGACGCGGCATCGCGCCGACCATACCGCCATTGTCCTTGACGGATACTGACGAACAGATCGGACATCCCGATTGGGCTGTAGCTGGCTTGGCTACAAAATCACTCCCACATTCTTCGCAGTGGTATGTGTGATACACCTTATCGTTCCAGGCGTCACCTACATAGTAACCGCCTTCAAGTTCTTTAACTTCGTTCTTCCCCGTAAATACCGTATGGCAGAAGCAACAGGTATAACTCTTCGATTCATCGTAGATCAGATCCGCCAGACAATTGGGGCAGTGGAATGCTATCTCCATAATATAACCCTCCTACTTCACCCTATAATATAAAATTTGTTTGTCAGATTGTCAATTATTCTTCAGTATGCTAAACTTTTAATATTCATATTTAAGTGGGTTTTTAGGCTCTTTTTACTGCTTATACGGCAGGAAAAGATCCTAAGATCCCTAACCGGAGAGCAGGGAAACTATGAGGAACGTCGCATTTTCGCCTGAATATGCGCAGCAATACGAACAGCAAAGGCAGGACCTTTTCCGCGATGAGAATCGTCGTTCCAAGGAAGAGGGCTGTTTCGCCAACGGCTATTCTCTCCTCTGTGAAAACTACGAGAGTGTACTCGGCGACGAGATGCGCCTGGCAGCGAAGTACTCGCTCTTCACTCCGAATCACGAGTTGATCTTAAGTTATGAGTGTCTCGATAACACCCATCCCCTCTGCGAGATGGTCTCTCACAGAGACGGACACGTCTATTTCATCTTCCGACGCGACCGCTTCGGTTTCTCCATCTTCAATCTGCATACTCTGAAGGAACACCGCTACTATTCCGATGTGGCCTTTGAGACAGGTTCGGACTTCATCTGGTGCGGGGCGGAGTACTATCCGGACAGGAACACGATCTTCGTCGTCGGCCACATGCCGGATGCCCCTTTCGAGGTCTACGAATTCGATTTTTCCGACCCGATGACCTGTATCGCCTTCGTTCCCGATGACGCCCTGATCCTGACACTTCCGACCACGGATTTTGCCGATGAGATGGAAGAGTTCCGCGACGAGTACATCAACTGGGGCGAGGAGAATATCTATGGATCTGCGCTCCTTCCGTCCTTCGACGATATCGCCGAGTGGTTCGCTTTCGTCGAGACACTGGGCTCCAAGAAGACCGCGCCAACCTACTACATGCCCTCGACACCTTTTGTCGCTTTCCGCATGGGAGACGGTATCCCGGTCGGCATGATCGAGATCAAGCACGAGCTCAATGACTACATGAGTAAGCACGGCGGACACATCTCCTACTCGGTGCGTCCTTCCGAGCGCCGCCGCGGATACGGTAAGCGCATGCTGGCCATGGCACTCCCCTACGCGAAGCTTCTCGGGCACAGTAAGGTCCTTGTCGTCTGCCACACCGATAACGAGCCGTCACGAAGAACGATCCTGGCCGACGGAGGCGTTTACGAACAGACCTATTTCAGTGAGATGGATAACATCTATAACGAGAATTACTGGATCCGTACCACACCGGCCGGGACATCCGAGCCCGGTACCGCAGGCATTGTTTCTTAAGCCGGCTCCGAAGTGAGGCGGCTTTTCTTTTTCTTCTTGAAAAGCACTTAAGCCAACAGTTTGTCGCAGATCAGGACGAACAGCGGAAGCGTCGCCATGCAAAGGAGCATGCTCTGTACGGTCGCGCGCGCCGCGAACTCCGGTGCGCAGTCGTATTTTTCCGAGAGGATGACGTTCATGGAGCCGCACGGAAGTGCGCACATCAGCGTGATGACCGCCGCCGTCTCCGGCGCCATCGAAGTATTCACGAAGATCAGGTACATCCCGAGAAGCATGACACCCGGCAGCAGCACCAGACGCACGAAGGAAATCAGGTAGGACTTCGGATCGGAGACGACCTTCACAAACGGCATCGCCGCGAGGTTCGATCCGATAATGATCATGCTGAGCGGCACTGTCATCGCCGCGATCAGGTCGATCGGGCCGGACACATAGGTCGGAAAACGGAAAGGCGACACGAAGATCAGGATCGCGAGGACCGACGCGATGTTTACGGGATTCGTAAGGATGCTCTTGAGGCTTCCGGTCTTTCCCGAGAGAAGATGGATGCCGTAGGTGTACATGAAGAGGTTATACGCGAGGTTAAAGACGACCGCCATGAGAAGTCCGGCATTTCCGTAGAGTGCCGACATCAGTGGGAAACCGACAAATCCGGTGTTCGCGAAGACCGTCATGGTCACAAAGACCCGTTTCTCTTTTTCTTCGAACGGAAGTTTTCTACTGAGAAGGCGCATCGCGACAAGCGATACGATGTAGTAAATGAGGGCTGCAGCCAGCGTGATCAGCATACCCTCTGCGACTTCGGGCGTCTTCTCGTAGTTCGAGGAGGCAACGATCGAGAACGGAAGGATCGCCAGAAGAAGGATATCGGAAAGGCCCTTCTGCAGGCGCGCATCGATGACCTTGGCCTTGCGAAGGATAAAGCCCAGCGTCACCGCCACGACGATCTTTATGAATACCAGAAGAAGTGCGTCCACGTGATTCCCTCATCCGGGCGAGGAACGCCGCCCGGTTTAGTCTATCTCTTCCCAGGCTCCGGCACGCGAAACAGCCTTCGCCCAAGTCTTCAAAAGTTTCTCTCTTTTGTCATCCGGCATGGATGGCGTAAAGAGAGTATCACAGTGACGGAGTTCACGCAAGACCTCCATATCTTTCCAATATCCACAGAAAAGTCCAGCCAGATAAGCCACGCCTTGTGAAGTCGTCTCACGCTCTTTCGCGCGGTCGACCTCGCACTTTAAGATGTCGGACTGGAACTGCATCATGAAGCGGCTGACACTCGCGCCGCCGTCGACCTTAAGTTTCGTTATCTTGCAATCTGCCTCTTCTTCCATGAGTGTGACGAGGTCATAGACCTGGTAGGCGATACCCTCGAGTGCCGCTCTGGCGATATGCGCTTTTGTCGTACCTCTCGTAAGTCCGAGGATCGCACCTCTGGCGTACATATCCCAGTACGGCGCACCAAGGCCCGAAAATGCCGGAACCAGAACGACGCCTGCGGAATCCGGCACCGTCTCGGCCAGGACATCGCAGTCGGATGCGTGGTCGATGAGTTTCAGTTCATCGCGGAGCCACTGGATCGTCGATCCACCGTTAAAGACACTGCCCTCGAGGGCGTAGCTTGTCTCACCGTTCAGCGACCACGCCGCCGAGGTGACGAGGCCCTTCTTCGAGATGATCGGCTCGGAACCGACGTTCATGAGGGTAAAGCAGCCGGTGCCGTACGTGTTCTTGATGTCGCCCTTATCGAAGCACGTCTGTCCGAAAAGTGCGGCCGGCTGGTCACCGAGGATGCCGTAGATCCCGACGCCGTAGATCGCTTCGAGTCCCGGGATCTCGGTACTGACGAAGCCGAACTCTGAGGCACCCGGAAGCGCCTGCGGGAGCATGCACTTCGGGATATGGAAATACTGGCAGAGCTCGTCGTCCCACGCCAGATCGTGGATGTTAAAGAGCATGGTACGGGAAGCATTCGAGTAGTCTGTCGCGTGGGATCTTCCGCCCGTCAGACGGTAGAGGATCCAGGTGTCGACGGTACCGAAGAGGATCTCACCCTGACCGGCGCGGGCTTTAAGTCCCGGCACTTCCTCGAGGATCCACTGGATCTTCGTCGCGGAGAAGTACGCATCCGGCACAAGTCCGGTCTTATCTCTCACCTTCTCGATGAACTCGGGATCGGAGGCTTTCAGTTTCTCGACGAGAGAGGCGGTTCTTCGGCACTGCCAGACGATCGCGTTATAGACTGGGCGTCCCGTGTTCTTCTCCCACAGGATCGTCGTCTCGCGCTGGTTCGTAATGCCGATGCCGGCGATCTCTCCCGGCTGGATATTCGCTTTGGCGAGGGCCTGACGGATGCAGTCACATACCGTTCTCCAGAGGTCCTCCGGATCGTGCTCGACCCAGCCCGGCTTCGGATAGTGCTGGTCGAAGGTCTCCTGCGCTGAGGCGACGCATGTGCCGTCCTCGCGGAAGATCATGGCACGGGACGATGTGGTTCCCTGGTCGATCGAAAGCATGTACTTACTCATAGGCTCCTCCTTTGGGCTATGTACCCTCGTCGTTATCGCTTTTCCTGCCCGCTTCGGAACGTCCGGCTCTCGGGCAAAAACGCCTCCGGGAGGTGCTCCCCCCGAAGGCGCTTGAAATTAGAATCTCTTATATACCCAGTTCAGCTTCGCGAGCCACTTCGTATCCATCTGGTTGATGGATTCTTCACCGAAGCGGATACGCCACTGTCCTGTCGGCATGCCCGGCGCATTCATTCTCGTGTCGGAACCGAATCCCATCACGTCCTGAAGAGGCGCGACCGCAAGCTTCGCTGCTGAGGACCACACAGTCGTCAGCATCGCGCGGCAGGCCGGAGCGTGCACACCGCCGTCGCCCCAGTTACTGCCGTGGAAGCGGCAGTACTCGAGCGCGAACTTTCTGTCTTCTTCGGAGGCCTCCCAGAGCCAGCCGAGAAGCGTATTGTTATCGTGCGTTCCGGTGTAGGCGATGCAGTTCTCCGGATAGTTATGCGGCATGTGCTTACTGTCATCGTGCGGCACCATACCGAACTGCAGGACTCTCATCGTCGGAAGGCCGGTCTCATCGAGGAACTGGATCAGCTCGTCGTCGGTCTCACCGAGGTCCTCCGCGAAGATCTCCGGATGTCTTCCGAACTCCTTGAAGATTCGGTTCCAGAGCTTCATGCCCGGGCCCTTCTCCCACTGGCCGTTACGCGCATTCTCCGCGTCTGCCGGACAGCAGTAGTAATTCGAAAAACCACGGAAATGGTCGATGCGGATGACATCGTAGAGGCGGAAGTTCTGATGGAGTCTAGAGAGCCACCATGCGTAGTCTTCCTTCTCGTGGGCCGCCCAGTCGTATACGGGATTTCCCCAGAGCTGGCCGTCCTCACAGAAATAATCCGGTGGTACACCCGCGACACTTTTAAAGGAGCCGTCCTTATTCGTCTGGAACAGTGAGCGGTTCGCCCATACGTCGCAGGAATCGCCCGATACGTAGATCGGGATATCGCCGATGACCTGGATACCGATCTCGTTGATCTTTGCCTTCAGTTTCGTCCACTGATCGTAGAAGATGTACTGGATGAAGAGGTAGAAATCGCAGAGCTCACGGAGTTCTTTCTCCGCAGCGGCGACGGCCTTCGCCTCGTGCTTCTGGAGCGCCTTGCTGTCCCAGTCCCACCAGGCTTTCTGTCCCTGGGATTCCTTGATGGCCTGGAATACGATGACGTCCTTGACCCACGGATTCTCTTTTTCAAATACCTGCATCTCTTTACGGATCTTCTCATCCGCCTTGGCAAAAGCACTTCTTAACATGGCCATTCTGTTTTCTCTGACCCACGCGTAGTCGACGCTGTAGCAGGAACCCGGATACTTGCACTTCTCGAGCTCGTCCTTCGTCAGAAGTTTTCTCTCATAGAGATCTTCCGGATCGATGAGCAGAGGGCTTCCGGCAAATGCCGAGTCACTCTGGTACGGGGAATCCCCCGAGCCCGGATTGGTAAACGGAAGGACCTGCCAGTACCCCATCCCGGCTTCCTTCAGTTTCTTCGCGAAGGCTTCCGCCTCTTTTCCGAATCCGCCGATTCCGTACACACCCGGAAGCGACGTAATGTGTAATAGTACACCTGCACTTCTTCGCACTTTCAATTATCCTCCTTATTGCGAACGTATATGAGTTTCACCTGCGGGTTCTTCTCGTTGACCCGGTGCTGGCATTCCAGGAAATCCAGTGACTGCATAAGTTTGCTCATCTTCGAGAACCCGTAGTTACGGGCATCAAAGGACGGGCTCTTCTTATTGACCAGGTTTCCCACATCCCCGAGGAACGCCCAGCCGTCTTCGTCAGCCAGATCCGAAACGGAGCTACTGATCAGCTCACAGGTGGCTTCATCGATTTCAAGGATCGTCCGCTCCGCGGATGCTCCCGTATCAGAAGGATCCGCACTGCCGGATCTTCCTTCCGTATTTTCAGGTACGCTGATCTTCGTATCCGCAGCATCCATTCCGGCGGTCTTTCCGTCCGAAGTCTTCTGCGGGTTCTTCCCGGACTTTCCGGCGGCGCTCTTCGCATCAGCCTCAACTGAAGTTCCCTGGGGCAGTGCTTTTGCCGAAGCATCAGCAGAAGCCGCAGCTTTCGAAGACCGGCTCTTCTTTTCCTTCGGAGCCAGGATCTCGAGGAAAATAAAGCGGTCACATGCCGCGACAAACGGCGTCGGCGTCTTCTTCTCACCGATACCGTAGACGATCTTTCCGGCTTCGCGCAGGCGCGTCGCCAGTCTCGTAAAGTCACTGTCGGATGAAACGAGGCAGAATCCGTCCACTTTCTCGGTATAGAGAATATCCATCGCGTCGATGATCAGGGACGAATCGGTGGCGTTCTTGCCGGAGGTATAGCCGAACTGCTGTACCGGCGAGATCGCATGGTCGAGGAGCACCTGCTTCCAGGGCCCGAGCTGAGGCTTGGTCCAGTCGCCGTAGATGCGCTTGATGGTCGGGTTGCCATAGCGCGTGATCTCACCCATCATAGGCTTGATGTAGGCGGCAGAAATGTTATCTGCATCGATCAGGACGGCCAATCTGACGTCTTTATCTTTTGCTGACATACGCACCTCTTTTCCTTGCTCTATAATAACAAGGCTGATATAATATTGTGGCTTGTCCGAGAAGATGCGCA
This sequence comes from Clostridiales bacterium, assembly GCA_017617995.1. Taxonomy (GTDB): domain Bacteria; phylum Bacillota; class Clostridia; order Saccharofermentanales; family Saccharofermentanaceae; genus Scatonaster. Next base: position 43,434 of record JAFZVE010000049.1, on the reverse strand, counting down.
GATATGCGCCTGTCAAGCGGGTCCGATCCCGCCTGTCCCATCCCCGGGAAGCACGTCACTATTATACCGTATTTTGCAATCGTAACCAAACCAGGAAGGTAGAAGAATATGGACCAGAATGTTCAAAATGAGATCCAGCGGCGTCGCACGTTTGCGATCATCTCGCACCCGGACGCCGGTAAAACGACCATGACCGAGAAGCTCCTTCTCTACGGAGGCGCCATCCACATGGCCGGTTCCGTTAAAGCGCGAAAAGCGGCGCACCACGCGACCTCCGACTGGATGGAGATCGAGAAGCAGCGTGGTATCTCCGTTACTTCGTCCGTCATGCAGTTCAACTACGACGGCTACTGCATCAACATCCTCGATACCCCCGGTCACCAGGACTTCTCCGAGGATACCTACCGTACGCTCTGCGCCGCGGACGCCGCAGTCATGCTCCTCGACGGCGCAAAGGGTGTCGAGGCCCAGACCATCAAGCTGTTCACGGTCTGCCGTAAGCGTGGCATCCCGATCTTTACCTTCATCAACAAGATGGACCGTGCGGCGAAGAACCCCTTCGACCTGATCGATGAGCTCGAGAAGGTCCTCGGTATCCGCTCTACCCCGATTAACTGGCCGATCGGCACCGACGGTGATTTCCAGGGCGTATATGTCCGTGAATCCGAGCAGGTGCTGCTCTTCGATAACGAGACGAAGGACCACGGTGCCACGATGGTCAAGTCCATCAGCGCCGGTATCAACGATGAGGAAGAACTCAGAAAGATCCTCAGCGAGCATCACTATGAGACCCTGAAGAACGACATCGAGCTTCTCGACATGGCCGGTGACCCCTTCGATCTCGATAAGATCCTCGCGGGCGAACTGACCCCGGTATTCTTCGGTTCCGCGATCACGAACTTCGGCGTCGAGCCGTTCCTCAAAAAGTTCCTCGAGATCGCACCGGGCCCGCAGAGCCACGAGACCTCGGACGGCGTAGTCGGTCCGATGGAAGATTACTTCTCCGGTTTCGTCTTTAAGATCCAGGCGAACATGGACCCGAACCACCGAGACAGGATGTCCTTCATGCGTATCTGCTCCGGCAAGTTCGAAAAGGGCATGTCCGTGAAGCATATGCGTACAGGAAAGAAGATCACGCTGGCCCAGCCGCAGCAGTTCATGGCACAGGACAGAACGATCGTCGAGGACGCTTATGCCGGCGACATCATCGGCCTTTTCGATCCGGGCATCTTCCGCATCGGCGATACCGTGACGACCTCTTCGAAGAACTTCAACTTCGCAAATATCCCGGTCTTCCCGCCGGAGCACTTCGCCCGTGTACAGCCTAAAGACTCCATGAAGAGAAAGCAGTTCCTGAAAGGAATCGAGCAGCTCTCCGAGGAAGGCGCTGTCCAGCTCTATAAGCAGCCGGGCATCGGTACCGAGACGTACATCATGGGCGTGGTCGGTGTGCTTCAGTTCGAAGTACTCGAGCACCGCTTAAAGACCGAATACGGCGTAGATATCTTAAGAAACAACCTCAACTACCGCTTCGCCAGATGGTGCTCCAAGCAGGACGAATCGGCTGATATCGACTTTTCTAAGCTTACCCTGACTTCCACCTCCATGCTCGTTCTCGACAGAGACGAGATGCCGGTCGTGCTCTTCGAGTCAGAGTGGGCGATCAGCTGGGCCATCGAGCATAACGAAGGGCTGAAGCTGGACGATATCCACGAGAGATAAAGAAATAACATCTTTCCGGCTCAAACAGTTTTTCGCTGCGCGAAAAAACTCGCCGTTAAGATGTTTTTCTTTATCTTGAGACGCTTCGCGTGCGTGGAATCGTGCCTCAAGATTCTCTTTCGTTGGTATGTCTCAACAGGTTTTTCGGTCTTTTTTTCCTGGCTTGTGATCCAAGTCCTGCTAGCGGACGTACTTCTTCTCGTATTCTTCGACCGGGAGGGGTTTACTGTAGTAGTAGCCTTGTACGACGCCGCAACCCAGTTCGCGAAGCCGGTCGACCTGTTTTTCTTCCTCCGCGCCCTCGGCCAGACTGACAAAACCCAGTTCTCGGGCCAGTGCCAGGATATGACGGATGACGATGATATCGTCCTTTCTTTCCGGCTCGCACGCCACCTTGTCGACGAAACTCTTGTCGATCTTCAGTGTATCGAGCGGCATCTCCGTAAGGAGCGACAACGACGAATAGCCGGTGCCGAAATCGTCCATGGAGATCTTGAATCCGCGTCCACGCAGATCAGAGAGTACCTGGATCAGGTGATTTCTGTCGTCATAGGTCGCGCTCTCGGTAAGTTCAAAATCGATGAGTTTATGCTCGACGCCATAGGTATCGACGATCGAAGTCAGATGCTCGGTCAGGTTCGGATCATACAACCTCGTCCGCGAAAGGTTCACAGAAATCGGATGCAGACGTCGTCCCTCTTCTTTCCATCTCGCCAGAGTCTGGCATACTTTCGTCAGGACGATATCATCGATTCTGCCGATCGTGCCGTCTTTTTCGAAAAACGGGATGAAGCGGCCCGGCGAGAGGAATTGCTTGCCTTTGTAATTCCAACGGATCAGTGCCTCGGCGCCCTCGACCGTCTCCGTCCAGATATCGAGTTTCGGCTGCAGCACCACGAAAAACTCATCGTTCTCGATTGCCGTCTCCACATAGGCCTTGATGAAATTGCCCCAAGAGATGTCGTCATGCATCTTATCTGTATAGATCGTGATCTCCGTCTGACTATGGTTGCGTCCGAGTGCCTGCGCCAATTTGGCGGCATCGGCCACACGGTTGCCGGACAGGATCGCCCGCTGCATCGGCACGACACCGCATCGGAAGTAGATCTTATAATTCGGATCCTCCTCCAGGTGCGAGAGTTCCTCGAAGAATCTCCCAAGCACAGAAAGCATCTCCTCTTCCGGCATATCCTTGATCATCATGGCGAAATTGTCGTTATGACAGCGTGCACTGGCATAGACGAAGTCCGCCTCGTTCATCGCCCGAACGATATTGCACAGGACCTTATTGGCGGCGATATGTCCATACACCTCATTAATGACGCGGAATTCCTTAACATCGAAATGCACGAAGGCATAATCTCTGATCCCGTCATCCATCGGCATCTCGAGAAACGCCACGAGATGGTTCCAGTTATAGTGCGTCGTGATCGGGTCGAAGAACGCCGTACGATAGAGATCACTCTTTTCCTGCCCGTCCATGTCGTCCCGGATGATCACCTGGGCTCGGTCACTTTCGAGCCTCCATTCGTGGAGGATACGGATCTTGTTATAGCCGTTAAAGACCGAGATCACCTCCGGATCGTTCTGCATGGATAGGTCCGAATACGTCCGATGCGCATCGTCATCCTGCGCGATCCCGTCGAAAAGCTCCCGGATCCTTTCCCGACTGATCGGAATCTCGTTATCGATCTCGATGGAATAGAAAAAAGCACCGGGGAGATTCACACACGGGAGATCCTTCGGATACTCGATCCTCGGATCATTCTCACGAAACTCGATCCCGATGACCGGCTTTTCCAGGTTCTTTAGGAAAAACACACCCGGGTAGTCATAGGTTCCGAAACGATTGGCATATTTCGCGACACTCTGCGGCATATTTCCCTGGCAAAAGCACCGGATCTCATCCTCAGTGGCATCCCGGTAATACAGCAGACGCTGCGGCTTATAGAGCTGGTTCAGTTTATTGATAAACATCCTCGATTCCCCCTAACATAGCCATATATTTATATTCTACTACGGCAGGAGTGCGTCTATCTGTAAAGATACGATGAACAATACCTCATCACTTACTATGATGTAAGAGCTACTCTTCTCCGAGGCTTTCTTTGATCTTTCTGTCGCGGAAATAGTATTCTTTGTCGTGTTCGTTGATTTCGCGGATGACTTTGCAGGGCGTGCCCATGGCGACTACGTTACCGGGGATGTCTTTCGTGACTACGCTTCCTGCGCCGATGACGACGTTATCGCCGATCGTGACACCCGGGGTAACGATGACGCCAGCGCCGAGCCAGCAGTTCTTCCCGATATGTACGGGGAAGTTATACTGATAGCCCTTGCTACGTAGTTCCGGATCGATCGGATGTCCGGCCGTGGCGATCACGCAGTTTGGTCCGAACATCGTCCCGTCTCCGATATAGATGTGCGTATCATCCACGAGTGTGCAGTTGAAGTTCAGATAGACGTATTTGCCGAGATGGCAGTGCTTCCCGCCGAAGTTCGAGTGGAACGGAAGCTCGATATACGAGCCCTCGCCGAACTCTGCGAACATCTCCATGCAGAGCGTTTCCCGGCGCGCGACATCGGAAGGCAACGTATCATTCAGTTCCTTGAGTTTATCCAGACATGCAAGCTGTTCTTCGAAAACTTCCGGATCATTCGGAAGGTACAGATCTCCGGAATGCAGGCATTCTTTCGCAGGTTTTGACATAAGGAAGATCCTCCTTGGGTGGTTAAGCAAACAGATTTCGAAACGAAAAAACCTCCGGAGCGATTCCGCAGGGCTTTAGCCCGAGGACCGGCGACAGAGGTTTTATTCTATCGGTATTACTTCTTCAAAATGTCCAGGACAGTCTGACGCATGTCTTCCTTCTCGATAATGAGATTATGAAGAACCGGCTTCTTGTTGATGTCCTTAAGGCCAGCCGGAATCGGAAGTCCGCTCTCCTCGGAGAGTTCATTTGTCAGGACTTCGTTGGAACGGCCGTTGCTGTAGCCGGAACCATTCAACGCGTCCATAACGGCCGGTGCGAACTTGAAGGGGCTCGCAGTCGAGACGAATACGGTCTTGGTCTCGTCTCCGGAACGCTGGTAGTAACGGTTATAGATGTTGAAGCCGACGGCAGTATGGGTATCGACGACGTGATCGCAGCGGTCGTAGACCTCGCGGATGGTCTTCATGATGCCTGCCTCATCGGCAAAGCCGCCGACGAAAGTGGTCTGCAGGATCTTAAGCGTATCCGGATCGACGGAGTAGGTGCCCTTGGTCTTCAGGTCTTCCATCCACTGGGCGGTCTTCTTTGCATCCATGTCGGTCACCTCGAAGAGGAGTCTTTCGAGGTTACTACTGATCAGGATATCCATCGACGGAGAATTGGTCTTATAGAACTCACGGTTTCTGTCGTAGGTGCCGCTTCTGAAGAAATCGGAGAGGACCTTATTCTTATTCGAAGCGCAGATGAGCTTTCTCATCGGTATGCCCATCTTCTTGGCAAACCATGCCGCCAGGATGTTACCGAAGTTACCTGTCGGAACGACGACGTTCATCTTCTCGCCGAAGTTGAACTCTTCGTACTTCAGAAGCTCGACATAAGCCGCGACATAGTAAGCGATCTGCGGAACCAGACGGCCCCAGTTGATCGAGTTTGCAGAAGAGAGCACGCAACCTGCGGCATCCAGTTCCTGCGCAACCGTCGGATCACCGAAGATCGCCTTAACACCGGACTGGGCATCGTCGAAGCAGCCGTTTACGGCCACGACATGGACGTTGTTTCCTTCGGTAGTGATCATCTGCTGCTTCTGCGCATCGGAAACACCCTCGGAAGGATAGAATACGACGACCTCGGTACCCGGAAGATCCTTAAAGCCCTCGAGTGCGGCCTTACCGGTATCACCGGATGTCGCGGTGAGGATGCAGATCTTTCTGTTCTCGCCGGTCTTCTTCGCAGACGCGGTCATGAGGTGTGGCAGCATCTGAAGCGCCACATCCTTAAAAGCCGCCGTCGGACCGTGCCACAGTTCGAGGATATATTCTCTCGGATTGTACTTATTGAGCTGAACGAGCGGTACCGGTTTCTCGCCGAACTTCTCTTCGCTATAAGCCTGCTCGGCGAAGTCGAGAAGCTCGTCATAGGTAAAGTCGGTGAGGAACTTAGAAAGAACGGTCGCGGAGATCTGCGGGAAAGTCATCTCGGTCATCGACATGATCTCGCTTTTGGTGAGAGTCGGGATCGTCTCCGGTACGAAAAGACCGCCATCCGGGGCGATACCCTGCTTGATGGCCTCTGCGGCAGAAAACTTCTTCTCATATCCTCTTGTGCTTATGTACATCATAGATTATCTACACCTCAATTCTCATTACTTCCGTATTTCTCGTTATATTCGGAAAGGATCGCGGACACTTCCGGATCTGCGGATTTTTCCTGCATTTTCCCTTCCAGGAACTCGACCTTCTCGGCGTTCTTCGCTTTATCCGAGACATTCTTCGCAACCGGGATGATCACGAACCATACAAGGCAGATGATCAAGGCCAGAGCAGCGATTCCCGCAAGTGCCAGAAGTGTCATTCGCATCTTCTCTGCCGGCGTCTTCGGGAATTCCACCCGGATCTCTTCATCCGGGATCTCGCCGTTCGAGGACGTCGATTGCGCCAGCGCATCGCGGATCTCTTTTTCCGTCGCGATCCTTCTCTTTCTTGGTTTCTTCGGAGCCTTGATCAGGATCGGCGCCTGCACATGGATACGCTCTCTATGTTCACTTTCCGCAACCAGCGGTGACTCCTGACGCGTGATGGCCGATGAGAGGGCTTTGAGCGGAGAGTCTTCGGAAGATTGTTCGGCCTCAGCTCTCGCCTGTTCCGCCGCTGTCGTCGCTTCAGCCAGACAATACTGGGCCAGTTCCGTCAGCGCCTGCGAATGTAGTCCGCACGTCAGTGCATGCTCGAAGCTCTGCTGCGAGCGGCTGAACTCTTCACACTGCGCCATGCAGATACCGAACAGGAGTGACGCTTCGCCCCAGGTCGGGTAGTCTGTGATAATTCTTTTAAGGGTGATAATGGCAACATCTGCGCCATCATTATTCAGATTAAAGAGCGCGCGGTTATACTGGTGCGCCAGCTGTTCCGACTCTTCCGGCTGAAGGCGGAATACCACCAGGTCACGGATCGTGATTTCCGGTATCGATCTTCCAACGTTTTTCCAGTCCATTTGCTTCCTTTTTCTTATTCTCCGGTCTCTCCGGACTTCTCGCTCTTTCTCAGTTCTTCCAGGATGACCGATCTCACCTCACCAAGCAGATACAGTGAACCGATCACATATAGCGGAGCGTGGTTTCTTCTTGCCCGGGAGATCGCACTCCGGCATGCCGTCTCGGCATCGTCCACAAAAGCCAGCTTTTCTCTAGCATTATACATACACGACCCTGAATTGTAAAACGATTTGCTCTTCTTAAGTGCGTCGTCCCACGCATGCCGCAGAGCCGCTGCCTTCATGGCCCGCTTCTGGTCAGGCGTGACCAAAGTGATGCGGTGCAGAGGGACACACCATCTCTCGATCAGTATCCGGAGCATGCCTTCTATATCCTTATCGGCCATGACGCCCATGATGACCTCGCAGGGCGGCATTTTCTGAAGAATCGGCATTTCCTCGGCAAAAGCACAGAACGACATGATCCCCTGCGGATTGTGTGCGCCGTCGAGTATGACCGGGGGATCCTGCGATACCACCTCCAGGCGGCCTTTCCACATGACATGAGCCAGGCCTTCCTCAAGAGCCTCCTCCGAAACGAAGTTTCTCATCGCGAGGATCGCAAGCGAAGCATTTTCCAGCTGATACGCTCCATGCATGCGTGTCCGGAATGTCATATCGTCGAAGGAGAAACGCTGTCCCTCCAGATCCTGCGTGATTCTTACCGCTTCATTCTTTCTGACCCACTTGAGCGGCGCATCTTTCTCATAGGCGATACCTGCGAGCACCGCCGCCGCTTCCTCGGCATCCTCATCCGATACCGCCGCCTGATGGGTATCCATCGCAAATACCGGGCATCCTTCCTTGATGATGCCGCCCTTCTCGGCTGCGATCTCGGCAAGGGTATTCCCGAGCCGGTCCATATGGTCATAGCCCAGTGCCGTGATGATGCACGCCATAGGCTTACGGATCACGTTGGTCGAATCGAGCCTGCCTCCGAGACCTGTCTCCAGAACGACCACATCACAGTTATTTTCCGCAAAATAGAGGAAAGCCACCGCTGTGACAAGTTCAAACTCCGTCGGGTGTTCCTGTCCTTCTGCTACCATCTCTTCGACCTTGCTTCGTACCAGATCCGAAAGACGGAACAGAGAATCGTGGTCGATCTCTCCGTATGCATCGTTCCTGCCCCAGGCAAGGAGTCCCTCTCGCCCGTCAAGGATGCGGATCCGTTCGGAGAATCTCTCCAGGAACGGAGACGTAAAAAGGCCGACCTTCTTTCCGTCCCACGCCAGCATCCCGGCACAGTACGCGCTGACTGATCCTTTGCCGTTCGTCCCGGCGATATGGACAGCAGAAAGAGAACTTTCCGGATTACCGAGCTTCTCAAGAAGCGTCAGCATACGTTCAAGTCCCAGTTTGATACCGAATTTATTAGCAGATTGGAGAAATTCCGGAGCGTTGATGTCGATCATGAAGCGACTGTCTATGCCTCGCTTTCCGGTAATCCGGTTTTCTCGGAGGCATTCTCCCCGTTCTTCTCATCCGGGGTTTCCGTGGAATCGGATTTCTTATCTTTCTTGAAGATGAAGATCTTACTGAATACATAGTTCGCCACGACGACGAAGACCGAGATGAAGATCTTGACGATGTATATGTTGGTTACTTCAAACCCAAAGATACTGAACCACAGGTCGTCCTTCGGCATGGCAAAGGCGTTCTCCATAATCATGACGGAGAGGGAGAACAGTCCAAGCTCGAAGGCGAAGAACGTAAAGAGTCTCGCGGCTACGAATCCGATAAATTCCTTGACCACGTTTCCTTTAGTATGGAAGACGAAGAGCTTATTCGTTACATAGGCGAATACGATCGCGACGATCCATGCGATGGACTGCATGAATACAACATAGAAATCAAACTCCCATTTCAGGAGCTTCACCTGCCACTTGGCATCGATGAGCTTGTCCAAAAGGGCGAATGCAATCAGGTTGACCAGAGTAGTCAGTACTCCGAAGACGAAATACCAGAAGAGTTCCTGGAATTTCTTACTCTTCATCAGTTTCTTCAGTCCGGAAGTTTGTTCATTCGTGCTCATCAGACTCTCCTTGGTTTGATCTGACGCCGGATCGCATGTCTCTTCCGATAGAACAGAAGAGCGATAATCAGCGCCTCAGCCAAAGCTATACTAGCACAAACGATAAACAAATACAAAAACAGATTCTGTGACGTGGTCTGCGTCTTGTACGGATAGAGATCGCCGCTGACGGAATCGATGACATAGAAACGGGCATTCCCATCTTCAGACTTAAGATAAGCGATTCTCGTACTCTTGTCTTTCGAGACATAACCGTCGATTTCCGTCGAACCATATGTGATCTTCGCGGGAGTAAACCCATCCGGAACCATGACATTGGCCGGTTTTTCCGCCACGGTCAGGATCAGAGAAGAGCGAAGGAGCATCTTCCCGGGCTCATACTTTCTCATCGTATCTGTCCGCTGGTTATAGACATACAGGCCCGGCTCCGTGTCCTGTGTGCGTACATAGATCAGTACACTCATGACGCCGTCTCTTCGGAAGCAGGGCACTTCCTTGCCATCGACCATACACGTCGACTGGTAGAAGTCCGTCGGGATGACCAGCGATTCCGGGAACGCCACGAAGTCATACAGGATCCCCTCTATGTCGCGAAGCTGGACACCCTCGACCAGCACCGAATCGCTCCGGTAGATGTTGATGGTATATACTTTTACTGCTTCTCCATCCTCTGCCGTGACGGTAATCTCGACCACGTTATTTCCGAGCTGGAGATTCGACTGTCCATCTACCGTCACCTTGGAATTGAGATTAAAGGCTACCGCCTTGACCGCTACATCCGTGACATTCTTGGATACAGTCGCACTATATGTGAAAATACCGGGATCAAATTCCGGCTCGAGTTTCAGTGAACCGGCTGACAGGGACGAAAGCGTCGCATCTGAGGAGACCTGCGCCTGTACAATAATCGATGCACCCGTTCCCGCGCCTGCGACAACGTTCTCCAGCGCACTGTCCCGAAGTCCCGAGATCGTGCCCAGCCATGCTTTCACGTCGCCTCTGGCCTGTTCGTTGACACGGAATTTCAGCGATGCCACCACGATGGGAGAATCGGAAGAGAATACCGCCTCACGGCTGGCCGCCTTGGTCGTCGGATCGCTGTCTCCCTCAGTTGCGCCGCCCTGCAGCATCGCCTCTTCCGCCGCAGTATTCACTGCGGAGAAACGGATCAGTTCCGTATCTTCCGGCTCCTCATGTGTCAGTTCGAAGCCCTCGAGGGCCGAGCCAACATCCATTCCGAGGAACATCAGGTACTCACTGTCATATCCGATCTCGATCGGTCCGAATCTGGTTATAGATGGAAAAGCACTGAAACTCACATCCAGTGTGATTACGTCACCCGTCTGTGCCGAGGATTCGCGAAATGCGAGGTTTACGGTAACACCACCGGCCGCCCGGCGGGTAAACACCGAGGAGAACAGCACCAGTGCTGCACACAGCAACGGCAGTATGGTCACTGCAGTTATCTTTCGCAAGTTTTTTTTCATTTATATTTTCTATCCCCGGCTACTTCTATGTATATTCGCCTGAATTATAAAGGATTTTCCGTCCCTTGACAATCAAATTTACGGGATATTTCCATAGTCTGCGGGCATATCTTCGTAGACGGGGATAATAAACACGAAGGACGCATCAAGCATATCCTGGGAAGCATATGCTGTGTAGTAGCGGATTCCTTCGCTGCTGGCCATAGCGATATTCTGTGCATATTGATGCTTATACATACCATCTTCGTTGTCGATCAGGTCGAACTTCTGGAAATAAAGCGTGTCCTGACCGATCTCGATATAACTCCTGGCGATCCAGAGCGCTCCACCGCAGATCGCCTTCTCCGGCGTATCCCACGGAAGCAGCATCGCCTCTTCCTCCGGCGTGATCTGCTTCTCGTCCGGCTTAGAGCCGTACATCGCATACTTCGCACCGTTGATCCGGGCTCCGTTCTTCACATTTGGATCCGGCGTGGATCCGATGTTATAGAAGTTATAGTATCCTTCGTATCCGGGGAGCGTACCGTGCGCCAGTTCAGACTCACCGTCTCTTCCCATCTCCTGGATAATACGGGAAGTCAGGAAATACGGAGAGATCCCCGCATCCTGCCCGGCCTTAAGAAGAATCGAAGCATAATCCGGATCGTCATCCCCTCCTTCGAGGAAAGAGTTTCTCGTCACTGCCCGGATGCCGTCGAGCGTATGTACCGATGCATCGAAGGACAATTTCTCAAACTGAAAGATCCCCGTCGGGGTCAGGAAATTTCTCGGATCGAGGAAATAAGCAACGACTTCGCGTTTTGCCGCCTTCCACGAATTGCCGTCATATACGGGACTTCCCGGCTTGACCCAGTCCGGGTTATAGGCAGAACTGATCAGGCTTCGGTCCACATGATCCTCGTTATCGAGAACCTCTTCAAAAGTAAGATTCGTCTTATACGCTTCGAAACGGTATGTCGGATGGAGGCAGTGAAGCAGCCACAGCCCGTCCGCATACGAAACCGGGAACTGCGAGATCGTATCTTTTCTGAATCCTTCCGGATCCTGCCCGTTCAGAAGATGCAGCGTGTAGTTCCGGCTCAGCCCGTCAATGCCGCTGACCTCGACAGTCAGAGTATTTACACCTTTTTCGATCGCGACATCATCTCCCAGATTCCAGGGGGCCATCCCGGCTTCCGACCGAAGATTCACCTCCGCCGCATATCCCTCCTGCGCGATGTAACTGATGTCGATATCGGTAAACCCATCGCCAACGATGGCATAGTCGAAAGTATCCATAGAGAACTCCGGATAGATCTTCAGTTCTTCCTCGTTCTCTCCCACGAACTTCAGATCCAGAAGATATTCGTTCAGCGCAAGAATCGGAAGGCTCCCCCTCGCAATCTCAAGCTTCGTGCCTCGTTCATCCCGACATGTCACCAGACGATCTTTCTCGTCATCCGACACCGCTCCGGTCGGTCTCGGCGTCGGGACAAGTCCCTCGTCCGTAAGGACGGCAAGATAGCCGTACTCTTCCGTATACGCCACATCGCGGCTCTGCACCAGCACATACGACACCTCAGCCACAGACGGCGGCGCGGCCTCACTTCTTCTGATTCTTACGAAGAAGGCATTGCTCGCAGTGCCGGTATCCTCTTCCGGGATGAGACTTACGACATGCTGGTTCTTCGCACGCAGCAGCTCATAGTCCACATCGTGAAGATCATTCTCTCCGATCAGATTTCCATAGCGGTCATATAGCGCGGCCGATACATCCGAGGATGCCTCCAGAAGGTTCACGTAGGCAGCTCGTTCTTCCGCATCCAGTACATACCAGGATTCCTGTTCTCCGGCGCGGATCGAGGACGAAACCACCGTATCGTTCTGTATCTCGCAGAACTCCGGGATCAGCACATCGCCTCCGGTCAGAACCTGGCCGCGGCCGTCAGAAGTTCTAAGCAGTATCACGACCTCGTGTCTTCCCGGGATTTCTCCATGCGTATCCCAGTCCATCGTAAACGGCACTTCTCCGGACGTCTTCGGCACTTCGATTTCGCCCTGACGCAGTGACTGGTCGACGAAGAAATCCGCGCGGAGTTCGCTCCCTTCCACTTCCATGACTCCGTCGATCCGGCGGATGCCGAAGGCGTATCCTTCTTCATTCTCGAGTGGCTTGTCCACTCTGACGTTTGCACACTGTGTCCCCTTCGGATCAGTAAAGCCGTTGATCGGGGCATACTTCGGATCCACCTCGCTGATGATCTTCTCGATCACGTATCTTCTGGATCCGCCGTTAAGCAGGCCTTCGATCTCCTCCGTATTAAACGCGTCGTTATATGCGACACACGCCAGATCCGATGCAAAAGCACTGTCATCTTTGCCGCTCAGAAGATACGGGTATGACGTAAACTGGCTCTCTACATAATCAGCCAGGCACAGGTGTCCCTGCTCCACTTCATTCTCCCAGTACGGAAGCGCCTCCTGCGTAGAAGTCAGTACCGCAGTCCTGTACATCATGTCCTTCGCTTCCGAAGACAGTGACGTTTCCTTCTCGAGACTGACCAGCGCACCGCACACGATCACGAGTACCAGAAGTCCCAGTACACCCGTGGCAATCGCAAGACCGATATAGAGTTTTCTCAGTTTATCTCCCATTATTTGCTGATCTCGTCCAATGTCATTCCATATGGCGGCACGAAGTGCAGGAGGAAATACTCCGCCTCTTCGCACTCCAGCGCGTGGATCGATTTTTCGATTGTCTCCTTGGCCGAGCGGAACTCATCGTTTGCCGCTTTTTCCTCCATCAGACACTTCAGTAGCGCGCTGATACGGTCCGCCGCCTTGACCAGCCTGTGAACCTCCGCTCTCTTCTCCTCTGACAGATCCGGAAGCAGAAGTTCGCGGTAATCCTCCTTGAGCAAATCCGGGAGAAGCGCCAGGATATTCTGCGCGGCCTGCGCCTCGACTTCCTTATAGGCCGTCTTCAGCTCATCGTTCTTGTATTTGATCGGCGTCGGCATGTCTCCCGTGATGATCTCCGTACAGTCATGGTAGAGTGCCTCGCCCATCGTCAGAAGCGGGTCAATCGGATCCTTCCCCAGAATACGGTTATGTACCAGCGCCAGTGCATGAGCAATCACCGCGACATCGAAGCTGTGTTCTTTGAGGTTCTCATATCTGGTGTTGCGCATGAGACCCCAGCGCTGGATATACTGCATACGGTCCAGCATCGCATAGAAATTATAAAGTTCTGCCATAGTTTACTTCCTTCTTCTTTTTTTGGAGTCTGTCAAAAAATGCCGTTCTTTCGACCTTTCCCGCATCAGACCCAGTAAATGCTCTCGTAGGAGGACGTGGCATAGGAATCTGTCATTCCTGCGATATAGTCCACCACGATCTGCACATCACTTGCATCTTTGACCGGATAATCAGAGATAAACTTGCAAAGTCCCTCCACCGCCAGATTGGTGGAACGGACCATCTTCTCCTTATCTGCCATCGCTGCCATCAGCGCCTCGAAAAGACCCTCGAGGCTGTTACGCACCGTCGCCTCATACCGTCGGATCTTTCCTGAACGGTAGATACGGGACACATTCTCATGAAGGAGTTCCTCCATCGCCTGCCCGGCCTCCTCCGATAGACAGATCTCATCCTTATCCAGACTGTTGTGGATCAGATCGCCGACGAGCGTATTGATGATCTGGGAATTCGTCGAACCAAGCGTCGACTTGATTTCCTCGGGGATATCCTCAAATTCCATAAGTCCTGCCACACGGGCATCCTCGATATCTCTTCCGATATAGGCGATCTTATCCGAGATACGCACGACACAGCCCTCCAGCGTCGCCGGAAGTGCCCGCAGTGCCTGCTTCGGATCCAGAATCAGATCCGTAGGCTTGTCCCGGAATGGAGTAAGCTTATACTCACTGTAGGTCTCTCCGCAGTGTGAGACGATACCGTCCCGTACCTCGAAGGACAGGTTGATCCCGCCGGGTCTTCCCTTGGAGTGTTCTTCCAGAATATCGACGACACGCAGACTTTGGAATTCATGCCGGAAGGAGAATTCCGGATCGTATTTCTTTGCGCACTCCTCGAGGACCTTCTCGCCTGTATGTCCGAAAGGTGCGTGACCGAGATCATGTCCGAGTGCGATAGCCTCGACCAGATCCAGGTTGAGATTCAGTGCTCGCGCAATCGTTGTCGCGATGTACTTGACATAGATCACGTGCTCGATTCTCGAGCAGATATGGTCATTCTTCGCATTGAAGAACACCTGTGTCTTATGGCGGAGTCTTCGGAATGCCTGAGAATAGATGATCCTTCCCGTATCCCTCTCAAAGGGTGAACGTACGAGACAAGGTGCCTCTTCGATCCTTCTGCCCCTGCTGTCCTTCGTGCGGAACGCATAAGGGGAGAGGTTTTTCTCACGCTCATTACGGAGGATCGTCAGAAGTTCCCTGTCACGCGGATTATCCACTCCGTCATTTCTGTCTACCGAAGCGGGAAAAGCAGCCGGAAACTGTTCAAATAAGCTCTGTTCCTTCTCATCCATGTGATCGTCCTCCTTCGCTTTGTTCTCTACTATTATACTCAAACCTTCTTCAATCCCGATTTGTTCAGAAGCATATTCTTTCTCAATCCGTCGAAATCGACACAAACCAGTGCATCACCGGCAACAGGCTCACAGGAGACGACCACACCGTCACCGAAGCGCGGATGGCGGACCTGCATCCCCTTACTGATCGTCTGCGGAGTAAAGTCCGAACCGGCGGAAGTATTCGCCTTAGGCACCTGATAGCGTGGGACAAATCCGCCTGATGCAGAACCTGTTCCACTCCGGGAAAGTCCCGATCCGCCCCGATTCGCAGATCCGTAATATCCTTCGGATGCGGCCCGTCCTTCTCTTTCGTATCTCGGATTCACCGCGGTACGCGGCTGTTCCTGTCTCTTATTGGCGATCGCCCGCAGATACTGTGCCGGGATCTCCTTAACAAACATCGACGGATCCATATTCTGTGTCTTACCGAAGATCATCCTGCTTCTTGCCGAGATGATCGTCAGTTTTCTCTTCGCTCTCGTGATGGCTACATACATGAGCCGGCGTTCTTCTTCCACGTCCCCGTCATTCACGGAGCGGGAACTTGGGAAGATCGTCTCATCGCAGCCCACCAGATATACCGAACCGAATTCCAGGCCCTTGGCGCTGTGAATCGACATCAGACGGACATAGTCCTCGGTGTCATCGGCATTATCTCCTTCGGAATACAGAGCCGCATTCTGAAGATAAGATCCGAGAATACCCGTAAGATCCGCGCCGAAATCCGGCTCGTGATCCAGATACGGATCCACCGCACGGTCTGCCTCGGATTCCTGAATCTGGGCCAGCTCGATCTCCTTCTTCCTCCGAGCTTCAAATTCCACGGCTTCGGAGAGGAGTTCCTTGAGGTTCTCGACACGGTCGACCATCTCGTCCTTCTTTTCCCTCTGTTCGATGATCTCACCGACCATCCCGGACTTGTCCTGCACATACTCGATAAACTCTGAAAACGACGCCTGATCCTCCTTCATGACCTGCCGGAAATTGTCGATCAGAAGCGAAAAGTCGAAGAGCTTCTCGGCCACCCGGGAAAGCTCCGGGTACATGGAGCTCTGTCTGCACACCTGAAGTGCCGGGATACCCTCACTCTCCGATATCGAAAGAACCTTGGCAACCGTCGTATCACCGATTCCTCGTCTCGGTACGTTAATGATCCTCTCCCACGCGTAGTTATCTTCATCTGAATAGATCAGCCGCAGATAAGCCAGCACATCCTTGATCTCTTTTCGGTCATAGAACCGCATGCCGCCGTATACCCGGTACGGGATGCCCTTCTCGCGGAGCGCCGACTCGATCGAACGGGAAAGTGCATTCATACGGTAAAGGATCGCCGTTTCCTGATAGGGGAACGTCCCCTTCTCCGCGTCTCTCTTGATATTCTCGGCACAGTAGTATGCTTCGATCCCGTGATGGTCCGCCCAGAGGAACGTGATCTTATCGCCTTCTTCTCCCTCGGTGCGGAGCGCCTTGGCCTTACGCTTCTTGTTATGCGCGATCACGGCATTCGCCGCGTCGAGGATCGTCTTCGTCGAGCGGTAATTCTCCTCGAGCTTGATGACCTCCGCATCCGGGAAATCCTTCTCGAAGTCGAGGATATTCCGAAGATCTGCGCCTCGGAAGGAATAGATCGACTGATCGTCATCGCCGACCACGCAAAGATTTCTGTAGCGCTTCGCCAGAAGCTGGATCAGTACATACTGGCAGTGATTCGTGTCCTGATACTCGTCGACAAGGATATAGCGGAACTTGTCCTGATAGATCGTCAGTATATCCGGGTAGTCCTGCAGGAGCTTGACCGAATAGAAGAGGATATCGTCAAAGTCCATGGCATTATTGGCCTTGAGCTTGTCATTATAGCGCTGATAGATCTTCGCAACCGTACGAAGTCTCGCATCCGCACCTGCCGCAGATGCAAACTTCTCCGGTGACTGCATATCGTTCTTGGCCTTGCTGATGATGCTCTGGACCAGACGTGGAGCGAAGAGCTTGTCATTAAGCTCGAGCTCCTTGATGACTTCCTTGATGACCTTCTGCTGGTCGTCCGTATCGATGATCGAATAGGTCGGAGTATACCCGAGAAGCTCAGCGTGACGGCGGAGGATACGCGCAAACATGGAGTGGAACGTACCTACCCACATATTCCTGGATACGTCGCCGATCAGGCCGTTGATACGCTCACGCATCTCATTGGCCGCCTTGTTCGTGAAGGTGATCGCCAGAATACTTGACGGATAGATTCCTCTGGCCTGGATCAGATAGGCGATACGGTACGTAATCACTCGGGTCTTTCCCGATCCGGCACCCGCCAGGATCAGAAGAGGTCCTTCATCGTGAAGCACCGCTCTTCGCTGTTCCGGATTCAGTTTTTCCAGTAGATCTTCCATGTATTTCCCTCATTGTCTGTTCTTTAGAGTGTCATTATACCCCATGATCTGTACCATTTCTAGAACAGTTAAACTCCCCAAAACAAGTACTTCTCATGTTTTGTCGTCTTTAGGTGTTCCTTCATTTCTGTCTTTGTCGGAGCGGAAATCTTTCCGCTCTACCGCTGTCTGCAGATTCTCTCTTATGACGTCCGCCATATCAGTAAACCTGGCCGCTGTATTCTCATATGTGTCCTTAACGAACCGGTTGAAGGGATTGTCCATCCACATACGGAAGATAAAGCCGGCCTTGATGAGACGGCTCTCCTTGTACTGGCCGATTCTTTCCTTGATCTCCTCGTAGTGGAGGACGATCTGCTGCTGATTCGCGAACTTCTTGATCGCGAGCACGATTCTCGTCGAGTGGGACATATCCATCAGGAACACGCCATAGAAGAAGCCGATGAAGAACGAAAAAGCGAGGTTTCGGGACAGCCACTCCAGTGACCGCAGGATGTGCGGGTGGATGAGGAAGTAGTAGACTGCGCCCAGGACCGACCACAGGAAGGAATATAATGGGCAGATGACACCCTGGATGTTCCCCCACTGATCCGTATAGTCCCACAGACGAAGCTTGAAATACCTCAGGCAGAATATACCCGCAATATATTCGATCACGGTCATGGCCAGCATCATCAAACCGAAAAGAGCGATCTTCTCGAGGACCGGGTGGTTAAAGTCGATATACTTCTCCGTCGAGGCGATGAGATAGAGGACCACGAGTCCGCAGCCGTAGATCGGAAGATAAGGACCGGAAAGGAATCCCGGGTTGACCCATTTCTTCTGCGAGACGAAGCGTCGGTAGAAGAGCTCGATGACCCAGCCGGTCAGACTTCCTACGAAGAAAAGAAAAGCCAGAAGAAGAACAAATGACATACTTACCCCCCTTACTTCAGAAGAAGCTCCATCAGGAGATTCTCCCTGGCATAGACGGCGATGCGGCTGTTCTCGACGTTTCGGAAGAACGTATAGAGTGCAGGACTCGTGCTGAGTGTCGCGTAGTTTCTCATCATGGCACTGTAGGTCGCAGTAAAAAGGTCGTCGTCCCCTTTGATCTTGGCAAGATACAGCACAAGCGGGTACGCCTCGGACGCCTCGATATCCGATCCCGCCGTCCCCGACATGATGTTATACGATTCATAGAGGAAGCCGTTGTTGTAGATCTGCTCGGCCACCCATGCATACGAATCCCTGTCGAGCTCGCCGATCTCAGCCAGATGGATCATCACGTAAAGAGACGAAACGAGCTCAACGTTCGCTTCACTTCCCGTATAGTACATGTAGCCGCCGTCCGTATACATCCACGCATAGAGCGGAAGCTCCTGCGATATCTTTCCTTCTTTAACGATCGTAACGATCTCTTCGTACTTTTCCTGATACTTCGGAAGCAGGAAGGAAACACGGCGCATCGCCTCGAGATTCATCGCAGAAAGCTCGATGCCTTCGAGCGAAACCACTTCAACCTCCGTCTCCTCGTCTTCCGGGACAGGTGTAACGAGGGACTTCTCCGTGACCGGAATCGGTGTCGGTCTCGCGAGCTGGTCAGCCGCGCGGTAGGAAGTCGTGTAGCCCGCTTCCATCACCTTCGCCGAGAGATCCTTGATGCGGTCGAGGAGCTTGTCGCTGCCCCACTTATCGTAGTAGTCCAGAAGTGCTTCGAGGTACTCGGTGGTCGCCGCCATCGAGACCGGTGCCTCTTCGATCTGAAGATAGGCCGGATTCTCATAGAGCTCGCCGTATTCTTCCTTCGTGCGGTCTGTCGTCACGAGCGTATCCGCCTTGGCAAAAGCGATCAGCATGCCGTTTTCGTTAACAAGTGAGGCGTCGATAGCCTTCATGAGCGCCTCGGCATTACTCTTCTTTCCTTCACGGACATACGATTCCAGGAGCAGCACCTGATCCATCGTGTCCACATAGGCAGACTCCATGGCCGGAACACTTCTTGTCGTCCCGGGGATCACATACCATGACAGTACCCACGGATCCATCCCGCGGTCTTCCATCAGAAGCTTGACCGACCGGGAGAACATGTAGCCCTGCTGAAGCTCACTTTCCATTACAGCCGCCTGCATCTTCTCCGTCAGCTCGTAGGACTTCGCGTCCGTATCCGCTTTCTTGTAGAAAACACCGCTCGTCAAAAGATAGTAGATCCCAAAACCCAGAACTGCCGCCACAGCCACACAGATGGCAACGATGCGTACGATCCGCATCACCTTCTTATTACTGTATTTGACTGAGGTTAACGAGGGCACGGGTACGGGCTCCTTTCCGAAATAGGCAAAATAAGATATAGTTATTGTATCATTTCTTCCGCCAAGCAGACGGAAAGTGACGAAATTGATAGCGTTTTACGGAGGAAACATGCACGTCGCCGGGATCGTTGCCGAATATAACCCCTTCCATACGGGTCATCTGTACCTTCTTAACAAGGTGCGCAAGGAGCTAGGCGAGGATACGGCCATCGTAGTCATCATGAGCGGCGACTTCGTACAGCGCGGCATTCCCGCGATCTCGGACAGATCCAGCCGCACCTGCGCCCTTCTTTCTTCCGGCGCCGATCTCGTCCTGGAACTGCCTTTCACCTTCGCGACCGGCTCGGCTGACCGCTTCGCCCGAGGCTCTATCCTTTCCTTCTCGAAAAGCACTGTCGTCACGGATCTCTTCTTCGGTGCCGAGCACGATTCTCTCGAGGACCTCAAGTACATCGCATCGCTCGACCCCGAGGCCGATCCCGAGTCGGAGGCAGGCGTTGTTTTCCATAGTAAACTCGAGGAACTCCAGAAAGAGGGTCAGCCCTATGCCGCAGCATGGCAGGAAGCTTTTACCTCATATCTCGAGGCGCGAGCCGGTTCTGAGGCCTCCCGTCTTTCTTCCGAAGATCTTTCCGCGATCCTTAAGGGACCGAATAATATCCTCGCGATCGCCTATCTTCGCGAACTGAACCGTTGCGGCTCTGACATCACGCCGCACCTCGTCCACCGCGAGAACGCCTACCACGAGGAGGGCCTGAAAGAGGGCAATTTCCCGAGCGCTACTGCACTACGGAAAGCCATCCTCGAAAGATACGATACACTCACGAAGCCGGAGTTCATCCGTTCTCTTTCGGATCTTCTCCCCTTCATCCCGGATGCGATGCTCGCTGAGATGCTCTGCCAGTGGAATAAAGGGACCCGTCCGATGGGCGAAAAGGATCTCATCGAGGCCGCCCTTCCGCTTCTTCGTGCAGGTTCTTCCGAGAAACTTGCCGGGACCGCGCACATGGGATCCCAGCTCCCAGGCTACCTTAAGGGTGCCGTACGAAACCTCCACTATGACGAAAAGGAACCCGTCACAGTGCATTTCAGGAAGAATGTGGAAACACGATGCTTCGCGTATACACGCATCCTCCGCGCACTCTCTTCGCTTATTATCGGGCAGACCGCTGAGGATCTCGACAATCTTACGGAGCCGAAATATCTGCGTCTCCTAGGCTTCTCCGAGAATGGCCGCTCGGTCCTAAAGGCCATGCGCGGCCAGTCGGAGCTTCCGATCCTGTCGCGCGCTTCAGATGCCTTCCACTATGCAAAAGATCCTGCCTTCGCCCGTATGGACGAGCTCGACAGGATCAGTCACGACTTCTGGACATCCCGCGCCCGAGGCACCTTCGAGGAAGACTTCAAGCGCGAGGTCATTCAGTTCAAGCGCGGTAAGCTCTACCGTTAAAAGATTCGCCAATTTGGCGGATCAGACCATCTTCTCCGAGAGTTTCACACCACCGAGAATATGGAAGTGGACGTGACGTACAGTCTGTCCGCCGAATTCTCTGCAGTTGTTGATGACGCGGAATCCCTCGTCGATACCGGTGGCCTTGACGACCTCCGGAACAGCATCGAGCACATCACCGAGTGCGGCTTTACCTTCTTCGGAAGCAGCCATATCAAGGATGTCATCGAAGTGCTTCTTCGGGACGATCAGCACGTGCACCGGAGCCGAAGGTTTGATGTCCTTAAATGCCAGGACCTTATCGTTCTCAAATACTTTGGTCGAAGGGATCTTGCCCTCTACGATATCACAGAATAAACACATACTGATTTCCTCCTTACAGCATCTTCTCCAGCTCGGTCTTGACGGCCTTCAGGGCTTCGTCAATACCAGCCGGATTCTTACCACCGGCCTGCGCCATATTCGGACGTCCGCCGCCGCCACCACCGACGATCGGCGCAACGGCCTTGATGAGGTTACCGGCATGCGCACCGGCCTTGACGGCACTGTCGCTTGCCATGATGACGATGTTCGCCTTGCCATCCACTGCGGACAGAAGAGCAACAACACCGTCTCCGAGTTTCTCCTTCAACTGATCGCCGAGATCACGGAGCGCGCCCATCTCGACGTTCTCGACCTTCGCCGCCAGGAGCTTGACGCCCTTGACGTCCTCGGTCTGCTCGAGAGAATTGCCGACGGCTTCCTTCGCAGCCTGCGCCTTCAGAGATTCGATCTCGGAGTTCGCGGCCTTGAGGCTGCTCTGCAGGCTCTGGATCTTCGCGGAGAGTTCGGAAGGTGTGGCCTTCAGAAGCTTCGCCGCGGCAAGCAGGAGCTGTTCTTGCTCTTTGTAGTAAGCCAGTACACCGGCACCGGTCAGAGCTTCGATACGACGGATGCCCGCTGCCACGCCCGACTCGGACAGGATCTTGGTCTGCTGGATCTGAGAAGTATTGCTGACGTGTGTACCACCGCAGAGCTCGACGGAGAAGGCATCCTTGAAGTCTGCTTCGTCGTTTCCGGAAGTGCCCTTGCCCATGCTGACGACACGGACCGTACCCTGATACTTCTCACCGAAGAGCGCCATCGCGCCGGTCTTTCTTGCCTCTTCGAGGCTCATCTCGTCGGTCTTAACAGCAAGTGCCGCCGCGATCTCCTCGTTTACGATCTTCTCGACCTTCTCGATCTGTTCCGGTGTCATCGCGGAATCATGCGAGAAGTCGAAACGCAGACGGTCCGGTGTAACCAGGGAGCCCTTCTGCTCGACGTGGTCTCCGAGCACGATCTTCAGGGCTTTCTGGAGAAGGTGCGTCGCGGAGTGGTTCTTACATGTATTCAAACGGTTCTCGGTCTCGACAGTGATCTTCGCTTCGGAGCCTACACGGATCGTTCCCTTGGAAACATAACCGGTGTGGCCGATTCTTCCTTCTGCGAGGTGGACCGCTTCTGTAACGATGAACTCGCCGTCCTCGGTCGTGATCACACCCTTATCACCGACCTGACCACCCATCGTTCCGTAGAACGAGGTGACGTCTGTGATGATGGTGCCCTGCTCCTTCTCGGAAAGGGAATCCTTCAGGGCTTCCTGGTCAGCCAGTGCGAGGACCTTACCGTCGCAGAGAAGTTTCTCATAGCCGACGAACTCGGTCTTGATGCTCTCGTCGAGAGAATCGAAGACACCCGCCGAAGCCTGCAGCTTCGCGGAGAAGTTCTGGCTGTCACGAGCCTTCTGCTTCTGCTCTTCCATCGCGACGCCGAATCCGGCCTCATCAACCGTGAGTCCTTCTTCTTCTGCCAGCTCGACAGTCAGCTCGAGCGGGAAGCCGAATGTATCATAGAGATAGAAAGCATCGCGTCCGTTGATCTCTTTCTTTCCTTCGGAACGGGCACCGTCAAGGATCTTCTTAAACTCTTTCATGCCGTTCTCGAGTGTGCTCTCGAAACGCTCGATCTCCTTGCTGAGCTCATTTAAGATGAACTCTCTGTTCTTCAGGAGAAGCGGATAGCTGTTGCAGTAGATCTCGTCAACAAAGATCGTCGCGATCTTCAGGATGTTTTCCTTCTTCAGGCCCAGTGTACGCGCATGTCTTACCGCACGACGGATCAGACGGCGGAGTACGTAGCCGGCACCGGCATTGGCCGGGACAAGCTTCGCCGCGTCACCGATGAGCATCACGGAAGTACGCGTGTGGTCCGCAAGGATACGCATGGAGCGTGTCATCTTCTCATCGGCATTGTACTTCTGTCCGGATACGCTCTCGATATAGGCGATGACCGGTGCAAAGAGGTCGATCTGGTATACATCACGGGAACCGTTCAGGAACGCGAGGATTCTCTCGAGGCCCCATCCGGTATCTACGTTCTTCTGGGCCAGTGGCGTGAGGCTGCCGTCCTTATGCTTCTCGTACTGCATAAATACGTCATTACCGAGCTCGGTGTACTTGCCGCAGGAGCATCCCGGGCCGCAGTCCGGACCGCAATCCGGGCGGTCATCGATGTAGAACATCTCGGAGTCCGGGCCGCAGGGACCGTACTCGAGGCCCCACCAGTTATCGTCGGCTCCGAGGTAATAGATGTTTTCTTTCTTGAATCCGGAAGCGATGCGGTACTCGGCACCCTCTTCGTCACGCGGTGCATTCTCGTCACCGGCGAACACTGTAGAGGCGAGGTGGTCGGCGTCAAATCCGAAGACCTGCGTCAGACGCTCGAAGCTCCACTGGCATCTCTCTTTCTTGAAGTAATCGCCGAGGCTCCACGAACCCATCATCTCGAAGAAGGTCACGTGGCTCTTATCGCCTACGGAATCGATATCGTTCGTACGGACGCAGCCCTGCACGTTGCAAAGTCTCGTGCCGAGAGGATGCTTCTGACCCAGAAGGTAGGGCATCAGCGGCTGCATGCCGGCGACATTGAACATAACGCCCGTCGAACCGTCCGACACCAGCGATACGGCGCCGACATCGACGTGTCCTCTGTCGATATAGAACTGCTTCCATGTATTTCTCAATTCATCTGAGGTAAACTGTCTCATACTTCATCGTCTCCTTGAATTCACATGCCCGTAATTTTACACGATTTTACGGGCAATAACAATAATATAATAATATAAACGCCGATTCATATGAAAAAGCACTGTCCTTGTGATAGAATACTGTCTCGGAAAACACATCCTGTCTTCGGAGGAAACTATGGAAATACTTCGCTATATACTCTACGTCATTCTCGCCATCGTCGGCATCAAGGTCGCAGGCATCATCATATACTTCCTGTTTACCTTCGCCGCTTCGATGTTCATCGACACCAAGAAAGAATACGACAAAGAGTCCGCTTTCTACCGCTTCCTTCTGCAGTCCACGACCGGCATCGGCATGCACATCATGCGCATCCGCTATGATCTTCAGAACTTCGACCAGATCCCGGAAGGGCGTCAGATGCTTTTCGTTTGTAATCACCGTTCGAATTATGACCCGCTCATCTCCTGGCGTGTACTTCGTAAGTTCCACCCCTCTTTCGTCTCGAAAGCCGAGAACTTCAAGGTTCCTTTCTATGGCCGCATGATCCGCCGCTGCTGCTTCATGACCATCGATCGTGAAAATCCGAGAAATGCCATGATGACCATCGACCGCGCCAGCAAGCTCTTAAAGGCCAACGAGGTCTCCATCTTCGTCTATCCGGAAGGAACCAGATCCAAAAAGTGCAAGCTCCTTCCCTTCCATAACGGTGTCTTCAAAATCGCCCAGAAGGCGAACGTTCCAGTCGTAGTCCTCACGATCCAGGGCACTGAGAAGATCAGCAAAAACTATCCTTGGCACAGCACGAAGGTGCGCGTCAAGGTCGTAGGCGTCCTCCCGGCCGATCACGTCAAGTCCTCTAAGACTTCCGACATCTCCGAGGAAGCAAGAGATATGATCGCGAAGGATCTCGAGGAATATCCGCTCTAAGGTGCCGCACGGAAAATGCTCGTCGCCGGTCCTCGACGCTTTGCGTCTGCGGAATCGCTCCTTAGCATTTTTCCACGCTTCGCCAACTCTCGTATTCCACCGCGATTTAGACTTATCTATCATGCTTTTCCGATAAGTTTATTTCCTCTCTCCGCATGATACAATAACAATGGAATTTTCCTTTTCAAGGAGGGTATGGGTATGGCTGGTTTTATGGAGCGTTTCCAGGAGAATCTGAAGAACATTCGTGATCTCAACAATAAGACGCCGAAGCCGTCGGACGGGATCCGCGATGCATTCATTAGTGAACTCACTCAGTTTTACGATAACGGCACCGAACCACCGCATGCATCACAGGATATGCGGTACTTCCTGCATCAGCACGAGAAGCGTCTCGCAGAGAAGGGCGTGCGGATCCGCCGCCAGTTCTCGATCGCCCCGGACGGTGTAAGACATACTGTTTCGAAGAGCCGTCCGCCTTATACCGCGGACCTCTCCTTCATCGAGTGCGATAATATCACGCAGTATTTCGAGGCTTCTTCCCAGAAAAAACTGAAGAAGAAAAAGACCTGCAGTATTTTCTACGCGAACATCCTGAACCGTCCGGATGTGCAGGATGCGGAGTATATCTGCCCGAACTGCGGGCACAGAGCGACGCTCGCGATCTTCGGTAACGGCTGCCCCATGTGCGGTACGAGATTCCAGATGAAGCAGATCTTCCCGTGTGTGGCAAACTTCTATCTTCTCGACCAGGTCGTCAAGAGAAACGCCATGAACTGGCTCATCAAGACCGCCGTTATCCTGGCAGTCATACTCGCCATTTCCATGGGCAGCTATACTGCCTATTCGATGTGGAGCGATGTCAGTTCTCCCCTTCTTGCTGTGGGCATCGGCGTTGGTGCCGCTCTTCTTTATGGCTTCATCGGATTTATCGTCATCTACCTGACCTTAAGTATTTTCTCTGCAATATTCATAATGGCCCACCTCACGAGCCAGGCCATCACCACCGCGGATGTCGCGTCTGCCTCTCTTACGAAGAATGCACTCTCGAAGGCGATGGAGCGTTTCGATCCGGAATTCTCGTATGAACTGTTCGAAGGAAAAGTTATGTCACTCTTCCGTGCGATCGCTTTCTCCGAAGACCGGACGAACATGAGCATCTATCGTGGCGATCCGAATATCGAAGATTTCGATAATCTCATCGATATCGATTACCGGGGTGCCATGAAGTATCTGAATATGCACATCCAGGACAACAATAATCTGGTGCTGCTCGTGCGTCTCTATCTCTTCACCACCTACTACAAGAACGGCAAAGTCGTGACGAAGAAGGAAGACTTCAACATTACTCTGGTCAAAAAACTCACGGCACAAGAGAACTACGGTTTTTCGATCCACGCCGTGAACTGTAAGACCTGCGCGGCCAGCTTCGATGCGATGCACGTTCTGCAGTGCCCGACATGCGGCACACCGTATCACCTCGAGGAAGAAGACTGGGTCGTATATGGTTTGAAGAGATAATCAGTATAGATAAACACGCTTAGAAAAGGAGTTTTCTCGTGCTGTCCTCGGGCTTCGCCCTGCGGAGGCACGTCGAAAACTCTTTTCTTATGCGTGTAATATTCTAAAGCTGATCATCTGCTTGAAAAGACATCTTCCATTGAATTTATACTCCTCTAGGAGTATAATCTTATTAAGGAGGTGTAGTTATGAAACACGCGGGTTCTATGATTCGAACGATCTATCATGGATCGGACCATATCATTGAGCATCCGGTCTTCGGCAGCGGTAAAGCGAATAATGACTATGGTCGTGGATTCTACTGCACAGAAGTCCTCGACATGGCAAAAGAATGGGGTGCAAGGCATGATAGAAACGGCATCGCGAATTGCTATACCATCGACTGTGAAGGGCTCACGATTCTGGATCTGAACGATCCGCAATACTGCATCCTTCACTGGCTTTCCGTCCTCATCGAAAACAGAGAGTTCGACGCGCCTTCACCACTGGCCATACAGTCGAAGCAGTATATCCTGGAGAATTTTCATGTCAATTACCGGAAAGCAGACTGCATGATCGGTTATCGCGCTGATGACAGTTACTTCTCTTTTGCACAGGACTTTCTGAATGGTACGATCTCATATCGCCAGCTGAATCAGGCGATGCACCTCGGAAAACTCGGTCAGCAGTTTGTCCTTAAGAACAGACAGGCCTTCGATCGAGTAACCTATACCGGATATGAATTTGCCAGGAGAGCGGAGTGGTACAGCAAGAAGATGAACCGCGACCGTGCTGCAAGAAGAGATTACTTCAACATGGAGAAAAACCTGATCCTGCCGGGGGATATCTTTGTCACCCGGATTCTCAGTGAGGAGATGAAACCAGATGATCCACGCTTACGATAAACTCTACCTGGAAAAAGCACGTACCGCGCTCGCACGAATGCTGGACTTCGCCGTATATGATCTGCACATGGAACTTACGGAGTTCTTCAACCTTTTCATCCACTTCGGAGTAGCCGACCTCTTCGGCTGCGGTGATCCGGATACTCTGGTCGGAAAATCCGGCATCGAGCTCGCCTATGAAGTACTGGACAGAAGTGGACTTTCTTATCATCGTGTCACCCCTAACTTCACGCTCGACCGAAGTGAAGAATACTGGACAGGTTGGGCACTGGCTTACTACCAGTGGGAAACGGCTCTTTCCTTCGCCGAGATCATCGAATACGTGCCGATCGAGAAGATACGTGCGCTGTACTCCCCTTATCACGAGATGGATATCAGCCAGTTTGTCGACCACATGAATGAACGCATCCGTGGAGCGAAATACCTCACCAATCTAAAGCTTCTACGTACTCGCGCCGGTTTAAGCCAGAGCCAGCTCGCCTCTTCCAGTGGTGTTCCTCTTCGTACGATCCAGCAATACGAACAGCGTCAGAAAAACATAAACAAAGCGCAGGCTGAGTATCTTTTTATGCTCTCTCGCTCATTATCCTGTGAGCCGGAAGATCTACTCGAGAAGGTTTGATCCGACACACTTCCCCACAGCAATTCGCCCGGTGGTTGAATTCCACCTCCATTTTCAACGATAATGTTATTGTGATTTCGTTCTTGCGGCTGCATACTGAAGTCAGATGGCAGTGAAGAGCAACGTTTGGCAACGAAGCCTGAAGCAAAGGTTTTGCAGGCACATTCACCGTATGGAGGGAAATACCATGATCGATAGTATTAAGGTTGGAGAATTTATTCAGAAGAAGCGTCGCGAGCTGGGTCTGACACAGGGGCAGCTCGCCGAACGGTTGAATGTTTCTTTTCAGACGATCTCGAAGTGGGAGAACGGCAAGGCCTACCCGAACATCGAGCTGTTGCCGGATCTGGCGCGTGCGCTGGATATTTCTGTGGATGAACTGCTCTCGGGATCCGAGAAGGATCAGGACGGTCTTTCCTACAGTAAGGCCGGTATCGACATCGCATATACGGATTCGATCAAGAGCGAGATGAAGAAGCATCTCGAGACACGTGACCGCAGAGTGCTCAACGGTCTCGGTCCTTTCGCCTCTTTATATGACATCAAGTTCCCGGAGATCAAGGAACCTGTCCTTGTTCTTAAGTCCGAGGAACCGGGCAGTAAGCAGAAACTCGCGATGGAGTACGGCTACACCGAGTCCATCTGCCACGACATGATCAACCACCTCGTCAACGACATCGTCGTCATGGGCGCGACTCCCCTCGCCGTCCTCGACACCATCGTCTGCGGCAAGGCCGAGAAGGCCACGATCAGCGCACTCGTCAAGGGTGTGGCGGACGCGTGCCGTGAAAATGAGTGTTCGCTTGTCGGCGGCGAGACTTCCATCCAGCCTTCTGTCGTAGACGCAGGCGTGTACGTACTCACATCCAGCATCGCCGGTATCGCGGAGAAAAAGCACATCATCGACGGCTCGGCGATCCGGGAAGGTGACGCAGTTCTGGCGCTCGCGTCCAATGGTCTTCACACGAATGGATATTCTCTGGTCCGCATGCTCCTCGATAAGATGCCGCAGATCAAGCTCGAGAAACTCAACGGCAACACATTTATTGAGGAGATCATGAAGCCCCACACACCCTATTACCCTTCGCTAAAAGCACTGTTCGGGAAGAGCCTTCTTCGTGGCATGGCACACATCACGGGCGGCGGCATCGCGGGCAATCTCTGCCGCGTCCTGCCCGAAGGACTTGAAGCCCAGATCGACCTTTCCAAGATCCGGATCCTCCCGGTTTTCCGCTTCATCAAGGAACGCGGCAACGTCTCGGATACCGAGATGCTCACCACCTTCAACATGGGCGTCGGCATGACGATCGTCGTGTCCCAGAAGGATAAGGCCAAAGTCATCCGCCACTTAAGTAAGTTCCACGACTGCTATGAGATCGGCACGATCGTACGCGGGACCGAAGTACGCAAAGGCCCGGAAAAAGTGCTTCTTAAGAAGAAACTGCGTTGGGTATAATTCTGCGCCGCGAAGCAATCCATCCGGATCTGTCTGTCCCTTTAGTCCTTCTTCTTCAGCCCGAAAAGCACGCGAACATTTTTCGTCTTTTCGATGAGGACGCACAGCCCGTATGTCGCAGGATACGCGATCAGAAGGGTCAGCACGAAGTTCAGGATATACCCAACCCCGGCGCGGTCCAGGTAGTACTGTGTCAGCACGACCACCGGGAAATGCACGATGTAGAAAACATAGGAGATCTTCGAATTGTATGCGGCAAAAGCACTGGTCCGATCGAGATAGTCGTGACCGAGGGCAAGAAGCGCCGGGACGCCGGTCACAAATGACAAATAACTGCAGACCGTGTTGAGCGTGTCGTAGCCCTCCACGAAGTGGAACAGCACCACATCCGCAACAGACGAAACAAGAAACAGCGCCACCAGGATCCACTTCGCCTTAGCCAGTTTCCCCACCAGGGACTTTCTTTCCGGCTCTTTCGTTGCCGATGGTTGCGACTGTGCCGGAACTTGCGTCGACCCTGTCGTCGTCGGTGCTGATGAGGCTTCCCCCTTCGCATCGATACTCGTGATGCAGTAGCCCAGAAGATACATGCAGAAGTACATGATCAGGGGCTTACCGATCAGTTTGACTTCATAGGTGGCCACCGCCAGAAGCGAAAGAAGGATGGCGGCCACGATAAGGCCGGCCCGACCCGTGCCTCGCTTCCCTTCGCCAAACAGCGCCGCTCCCGCTTTGATGATCCCGCATGCACATACGGAATAAAGCAGAAGCACGAAGATAAACCAGAGGTGCCCGAATGTGAATCCGCCGTCGTAGCCGGTCAGATCCGTGAAGTAGGTAAAGTAGATCTCATAGTGGGAAAAGTAGTTGTGGTCATCGCCGTTCACTGTGATATCCGCGATGAGACTTAGGATCGGGGTGATCACCAGAATGCCGAAAAGAAACGGGATCCCGAGACGCACCACTCGCTCGCGGAGGAATTCGCCCGCGCTCCTTTTGGAAAGAGAATAGTACGTCGACATGCCGGCCAGAAGAAACAATAGCGGCATGAACCAGGGTGCGATGAAAGTCACGATAGAAATGATCGCGGGGACTTCCGAAAAGAAGATGTAGTTCAGCTCGCCCCAAGTGTTGTACGCCATCGCCGCGTGATACAGGACAAGCAGGAATACCGTCATCCACCGGAGATTGTCGATGTAGTGTACGCGTTTCGTTCCGCTCATCTTCTCCCCTCCATGCGATCCGGTCAGAACTGGTTATAGATAAACTGTGAGGCGTCGTAACCGAGGCCGTATGCACCGAAGACGACGATGACCAGAAGCAGCATCGTGAAGATCACCCAGCGCACTGCAAACGGGAGTTTCTTCTCCATCTTGTCGCGCACGGATCCCGAGCGGGCGATCATGCTGACTGTGAACATGAGGATCGTGCCGAGGGCGAGGATGACGTAGTCAGCGCGGCCGATGCCGAGGTGCAGGAGTGCGCCGTTTCCGACGATCTTCCAGTTCCATGTCGTGAACATGGTGCCGAACATCTTAAACGTGAGCGGCACATCCCTGTAGCAGTCGAAGAGTCGGAGCGCACTCATGATGAGGATCGTTCTTCCGATCTGGAAGGACTTATAGACCGTGCTGCCGTCGGTATTGATTTTCTTATGGAACTTCGCATAGAGCGGCTCGAGCTCCTGGGAGATCATGATGACCACGAAGTTTCCGAGGCCCCAGACGATGAAGTTCCAGCTCGCGCCGTGCCAGATACCGGTGGTGAACCACACGATAAAGGAGGCAAGATAGACCGGGAGACGTTTGCCGACCTTCTCTCCGAGATGCTTCCTGCTCCATTTTCCGAGCTTGAGCATCGGGCCGCTTACGGAGATCGGATAGAAGATGTAGTCCGTGAACCACGTGCCCATCGTGATGTGCCAGCGCCGCCAGTACTCGGCGATATTCTTACTGAAGAACGGACGCTCGAAGTTCTCTTTTACCGGGACGCCGAGCATCTCCGCGATACCGATCGTGATGTCGATGCCACCCGTAAAGTCGGCGTAGAGTTCAAGCGCGTAGAACATCATGACGCAGAAAACATAGGCGCCCTTGAAGTTCTCGGGCGTGTCGATCATGGTGTTGACCGCGGGAAGGATACGGTCGGCGATGACGAGTTTTTTGAAATATCCCCAGATCACACGCTGAAGGCCACGCTCCACCGTACGTCCGTGAAAGGTATGCGGCGTGAAAAGCTCTTTACTGAGATCGCCATAGCGGCTGATCGGGCCCTGTACCAGCTGGGGGAAGAAAGATACGAAAAGCGCGTATTTGAAGAAGTTCTTCTGCGCCTCGTGGCGGTCACGGTAGACGTCAATGACGTAGCTGACCGCCTGGAATGTATAAAATGAAATACCCATCGGCAGAGCGATGGTGAGAAAATTGATCCGCTTCGGCGCATGGAAGGCCGAGAGGATACCATTGATGTTATAGATCGTGAAGTTCGTGTATTTTACGACCGCAAGGATCAGAAGTGCGATCGTGATACCGATCGCCATGATGCGGCGGCGCTTGCTTTTCTGCTCTTCTTTATAGCGCTTTCTGGCCTCTTTTCCGCATTCCTCCGGCGAAGCGGAACCGCTCTTATCCAGTGCTTTTAACTCGGCAAAGCGAGCATCGGCGATCTTCTTATTCTTCGAGATCAGAAGGCCCGCCACATACGTGATGACGGTCACGGCCGCGATATAAAAGAGAAACTTCCATCCCGCGAAGAAATAGAAAACATAGGACCCCAGTAAAAGCAGGGGCCACTTCGCCTTCTTCGGCAACACATAGTAGAGTGCCACCAGAAGGATCACAAATCCGATAAATTCGTAGGAAGTAAAGAGCATGTTCTATTCTTTCGTTTCCGTCGCGTCTTTCCGCACGCGGCATGAAGAATCTACTGCACGCGTACGGGAATCACTCCGGTCATCTGCCGCTTATTCGTCGTCCTGAAGTTTCTCGATCAGCGCCCACAACGCCGCTGCCGAATTAAAATTCTCGGGGATCATGTACTCTGCCGAGATCACGACGTCAAACTTGTCCGCGATCTCGCCGACGAGAGAAATTATATCGAAAGAATCCAGGATCTTGCCGTCCACGAGATTCGTTGCTGTCGCATAGTCCACATCCGGGTGGATCTCCTTAAGAATCGCAATCAGTTCATCCATTTTTCGCACCTCACCAAGGCTTGTTTTCCACCGCTATGATACCATTTTTCGCATTTTTCGGAAACAACAGGACGCCGGTTCCGATTCTTTTTCCGCATCAGATATTTCCCGAAAGAAGGTCCTTATATCATCGACGCCAGCGTCACGCGGTCGGTCTTGCCGTTACTAGTCAGCGGGATACGCTCGAGTTTTTTCGTCACGTTCGGAACCATATACCGTGGGAGACTGTCCTTGAGTAGCACCTTCATCTCGGCCTCCTCCTTGTCACCGCTATAGAAGAGCACGATCTTTCCTTTTTCCTTGTCGTAGATGCAGGCCGCACCCGTGATCCCTTCGATATTCTCTGCGTTGACCTCGATCTCTCCGAGCTCGATCCGATGTCCCATATGCTTGATCTGGAAGTCTTTCCTGGATACGAACATCAGCTCACCGCGCTCGTTGTATCGCCCGATATCGCCGGTACGGTAGATGAGCTCGGGCCAGTGTGGCTGAAGCGGATTAAGCGTGAAGGCCTCCGATGTTTTCTCGGGATTGTTCATATATCCGAGTGTCAGTGACGTGCCGCGGATGCAGATCTCGCCCTGATCGCCGCTCGCCTTCGTCACTTCGTGATCCTCTTCGTCGAGCAGGAGGATATCCGTGTTGTCGAAGGGACGCCCGATCGGGATCGCTTCTCCCTCTTCAAAATCTCTGTCGACCCTGTAATAACAGCACATGCCTGTACCCTCCGTCGGGCCGTAGAGATTGGTAAATGAAGCATCCGGCAGCGCCTGGCGCCACATCTTGAACTGCTTGATCGGGAATACTTCAGAGCCGAAGGCGATGGTCTTTAAGTACTTCGGCACTTCGGTCTTAAACGTATGGAACGCCGAGATGATCGTCAGCGCCGAGACCACCCAGCAAACGGTATTGATTCTCTTTTCGTTGAGGTATTGCACGAGTTTTAACGGCTGCATGAACAAGGTCTTCGGTACGAAGTACGTCGTCGCGCCGTATCTTATCGTCGGGAAAAGCTCTTTGAAACAGGCATCAAGATACAGCGGCGTCTGGTTGCCGAACACCGTTTCTTCCGTAAATCCCAGTACTTCCGAGAGCTGGTCGATGTAGTCGTTGACCGCACGGTGGCAGCCGACTACCCCCTTCGGTACGCCTGTCGATCCGGATGTAAAAACGACGTAGAGCGGATCGGTATCGATCGATTCTTCAAATACGGATGCAAGTGCGGCTTCGTCGACCGCTGTTTCTGCGATCTCGCTATAGGATACGATCTTTCCTCCGAATCCCAGTTCCCTTGCTTTTCCCTCGGTATCCTTATCGCAGATAAGAAGCGGAGCCTTCACGTTCTCGAGGATCAGCTGGATACGGATCGACGGCATCTCCGCATCGATCGGTACATAGTACGAGCCCGCCCGGATGACGCCGAAGAAAGCCGCGACCTCTTCCGGGGACTTCTCCATAAAGACGATGACCGGACTTCTCCTGATCCCCTCTGCGAGGATATATGAGCCGATTCCGTCGATCGCGCGGTCAAGCTGGCGGAATGTGAGATACGACTTCTCGCCGCAGAACGCCGCCTTGTCCGGGTACTTTGCCACCGTATTCTTTAAGTCCTTAAGCACATGATTATGCATATCTTTCTCCTACTTCAGACACTCGCGTACGCAGGCCTCGGCCAGCACGTCGATGATGTCGATATACCGCGGATCCAAAGCCAGCGCCTCCTTCGCCTGGGACAGTTCCGTGCATCCCAGCACGATCGCCTCCGCCCCGCTGTCGAAGAGTTCTTTGGCTACCCGGCCAAAAGCACCGACGCCTATGTTTCTTCCCGCTTTCACGTCGTGATAGATCATGGACATGACTTCGCTCTGGCCGTCATTTCCCGGCCACAGGCACGTCACACCGTATTCCTTCAGCACTTCGTCATAGATCGATGTCTTTCTCGCGCCGTCTGTCGCCATGACACCCAGTCTCGTGATATCGCAAGTGCGGCACACCTCGCCGAGCTCACGGATCGCGTGGATGACCGGTATCCCGATCCCCTTTTCCATCTCTTTGTGGAAGGCATGCGCCGTGACACACGGGATCGCGATGACCTCTGCGCCCTGATTTCGAAGGGCACGTCCGACTTCGATCATCTTCGGAAGAGGATCTTCGTTGCTTTCGCCAAGGAGAAAAGCCGTACGGTCCGGGATCTGCGGCACCGAACCGATCCATGTCTCGATATGCTCCTGATCGGTATCCGCCTTGGTATACTCGACCACACGGCGGTAGAAATACGCCGTGGCCAGTGGACCCAGTCCGCCGATTATGCCCAGTTTCTTCAAGATTCCTTCCTCACTTTTCCTCGTCTTCTTTCCTACGGGATCTGGACCGGATAGAGCGATTTGTCATAGCTGTGATATCCGCGATGCGACGCCGAGTATTCTTCGACCTGCGACTGATTCCACATGAAGAAGCGCGTACCGTCTTCCTTGGTAAGTGCGTCGCAGTGATACCAGACTCCGTCGATCTTGACGGCGTTCCAGAAATGCTGTGCGTACGTGATCGGGTATCTCTCGATGACGAAGTTCTCGATCCCGGCACGTGTATAGAGCGCATAGCACGTCATCGCGATGGTGTAGCAGTCGCCTGAATGGTACTTCAGTCCGTCATACGCGCCCTGTACCCAGCTGACCTTCTCGCCGTGGCTATGGTATGTAACTGTCCAGTCGACCCAGTTAAAGATCGCCTCGACCTTCTGGCGTTCCGTCATGTTGTCATTGATAAGCGTCGGCAGCAGCTGATCACAGAGCTCCCAGACATCGTCCTCCGTATAAGGACGGTACACGACGGTCACTTTCATCTTCGCTTCCGTCGTATTTCCGGCCTTATCGGTAGCCGTATATGTGACCTCGTAGATGCCTTCCTGGTTATTGTCCACAGCAGAATTATCTACCGTGAAAGTGATATCCTCGTCTGCGTTATCCGTGACCGAGACGTGCTCCTTGTACGCGATCGCCTCACCCGTTATGATGCTGATATCCTTCACTCCGGAGATGACAGGTGCTTCTTCGTCTTTTTCGAGAATGATGTGCGACGTGACGATCTGCTCGTTGCCGCCGAGGTCAGTAAGCCGGATCTGCACATCGCGCTCGCCCGGTTCCTCAAAGTGCGGATCATCGACGAATTCCGCGGTGACAACCGTCGCATCGGCAAGTCCGTCCACGAGTTCCTCCGGTTCCTTCGGATAGCAGGCAAATCCCTCGTAGGTGATGCCCATCGCCTGCGGCGGAGTCGTGTCGAGAAGATGCAGTATGCTGTCGTAGCGGACACCTTCCACACTGAAGGAGATCGTATAATCGCCCGGTTCGTCCATCTTGATCGTACTCAGCGGTGTGAGTAATGACGCATTTTGTTCTCCAAATGCAAAGGCACTCGCCTCCGGTCTTTTGGCGCCGGCCTCGAGTGTGATCTCCGGATAGATGCCGATGACCTTGAGTTTCGTCGTCGCCTGCGAGATATTGCCTCCGAGGTCGCGGCAGATCAGAGTCACATCCTGTTCACCGACCCGCTTGTAGTCCGGTTCCTTTTCGAAACTAAGCTCGCACGCTGTCTGATCTTCCATGGTCACGACAAATTCCTCGGCCGCGATCTCCTGCCCGTACATCGTGGTCTTGGGCGAGGCCGACAGGATCGGAGAGATCGTATCTCTCACAATAAGTTTCGACGAATATGTCCGATTGTCCATCTGTACTGTGATGGCATACTCACCCGGGACTGAAGTATCGTAGTTTGATGTGCCGTACTTAAAGGCCACCGTATGCTTATCTCTCTTAAATCGCACGAAGTCCGACGCGCTCACCGGTGTACCGGCCTCGACCGTACATTCCTTGTAGACGCGTTTTTCTCTGTCGATGTAGATATTCAGTGCCATGAGTAATCCGAAGACCACCGCCGATACGACCACGATCGTGATAATCCTGTTCTTCCATGGATTCTTCTTTTTCCTTGTCGCTGCTGTCTTCTTCATACTGTCTATACTATATCACGCCACAAATGATTCTTCACCTGTTCAGGATTTAAGATTCGTCACTTTTGCCGAGGATCTTGCCGAGAATCTCGTGTGCCCATATCGGATCGATCAATTCGTATTCCGTCCTGGGCTTCTTATCGAGAAATGGCGAAGCCATTCGCTCTACTTCTTCGTACACTCCTTCCGGGATCTCCGCCCAGAACCGCTTACCGTCCGCGGCGAAGATGGTATAGCCGTTCTTCCCGTTCTGCTGTTCAAAAAGTGCATTTCTGGCCTCCACATCCGGGCGTTCCTTCTGGAATCTCACGAAGATGAAGTTCTTGGTCAGTTCCACGATACGGTCATCGAGCTCTGCATCGAAGATCTTAATCTTTTCTACCAGATAGATGCTGTGCCGCACCGCACGCATCGTACAGATCCGCGCCGCCTTCAGCATGTCGGGCGACCAGAACTCTTGCTGGGCATTCACCTTCGCGAGCATCTCCTCCGTATTCTCGGGAAGAAGATAGATCATCAGGGCTTTTCCCATATCGTCATAAAGAAGCGGATAGGAGAGCTCGCTGTTCTCGCCGCAGAAAGGGCACTTCTTCCGGAAGAAGGAAAAATCGAGGATCTGCTCTTTCTCCTCCGGATGAAGGGAAATATTGACGCACTGCTGAAGCGAAGCCTTCCACGACTTGCCGCAATGCCCGCAGGTGATCTCGACTTCCATCGGAAGATACTGCTCCTCTTCCTTGGGCACGAGCCGGATCTTCTCCTTCTTCGTCTCTTCCGGAGACGCTTTTTCCTGCTCCGCCTGTATATTTTTCATATCTTCCGGCTTCTTGTCTTCAGCCATTTTTTCTTCCCTTTCTTTATCTCGATTTCCGATAGTTCCGGTAGACGCGTGATACCGCCACTTCCTTCCGCTTCTTCTTATCAGCGGTTCTTCATCTTCGAACAGAAGGCGGCGACACCGTTACAGATTTTCTGCTGGTAGTCCGGATCGGACAGCAGCCAGTCATCGTCCTCATTACTCATGAAGCCCATCTCCAGAAGAAATGACGGTACAGAAGTGGCCCAGTTCAGACCGCTGTATGTGGTACTGGCGTTGCATCCACGGTAA
Source organism: Clostridiales bacterium (assembly GCA_017617995.1). Taxonomy (GTDB): domain Bacteria; phylum Bacillota; class Clostridia; order Saccharofermentanales; family Saccharofermentanaceae; genus Scatonaster. The sequence continues at coordinate 5,476 of JAFZVE010000049.1, read as the reverse complement.
TTCGAACCGGTCGCATCCGCCAGACAATTCCCCAGCCAGTCGCCCCATTTGACCTGACTGTCCGCCAGATCACCTCGGCTACACACAAACACGCCGATTCCTCTTGCCGAAGAATTGTCGGACGAATCACAATGGAGGCGCAGGAATACATCCGCGTTATTCTCGACCGCGATATTGGCGCGCTCGATATTGGACAGATCCACGTCATTACTGGTTCTGGTCATGATGACCGTCGCGCCCATCGCCTCGAGCGTATCGCGCATCCGAAGACCGATCTCGAGGACCACTTCGTATTCCGGACGCCCGGTCGCGACTCCGGATGTGCCTGCCGACACTTTCGCCTTGGTCTCGTCCGACCATGGCGCCACCGGTTCCTGATCCGAGTTCGCATGCCTCTGGTGTCCCGGATCGATCACGATCACCATTCCGGACAGATCATACGATCCGCCGGAATTGCCAGGTTCCCTGGTCGGCTCCGGCTCCGAAGAAGTCTCCGGTTCCGGCGTCGGCTCGGCTGTCGTCTCTTCTGTTGTTTCTTCCGTGGTCTCTTCTGTTGATTCCTCGGTCGTGTCCTCCGTTTCCGAAGTCGGCTCTTCTGTCTCCTCGGTTATTTCCGAAGGTTCCGTCGTCTCCGGATCATCCCACGGATCTTCATCCGATGCAGTCCACTCACTGCCGGAAATCAGAGCTTCTCCCTGACTTTGACTATCTGTGGCATCGGGATCCTCATCCGGATCCTCGGTATTCTTTTCGGACGTCTTGCGCGGAGCGCGCACATCAGATGTCTTCGTACTTGCCTTTTTCCACGGACCGATCGTGAACATCAGAACGATGGTCAGGATCAGCAGCAGGCCGGTGACAACAGACATCCCTGCTATCAGTTTCTTACTGTTCTTCATCACTTGACCTCAATCGAATTCTCGAGGAGCTGCGATCCGTCCGGATTGAGGACCGTGATGGTCACCGGGCCGCCGCTCATCTCCGACAGATCGATCCGGAAGTAATCCGTCCGGTCGTTGTTGATGATCGTCTCGGTACCCTCGGCAATCGTCTTACCGGAACCGTCTGTAACCTTATAGGTAAACTCCATGTAGTTGTAGTATCCGTATGTCTCGAACATGAAGTACACTTCCGTATCCGTCGAATAGAGTGTAGTAAGGTCATCCCAGGAATCCGGATCATACGTCCAGACAGAATAGTATTCCTCGGCCGAATCTGTATCACACGGGAAACTCTCTCCTTCTTCCACGATACTGAACGATGCGTACCAGATATACTCATTATTCACGTTATACAGGTTTAATTCATAGTTTCCGGGCTCGAGCGGATCCGTAATATCTTTCCATTCGATCAGCCCTGTCTCGCCGTCGGACACGATCGTACCTTCATTAAGGATGATTCTGCTACCGCGGCTGTTATACATGGAGAACTCATAGATGATCTCGACTTCCTGACCGTAGTTACCAAGTTCGAGCTTCGTGCCGATGTAAGTATCTCCGACATGATATCCGGGAACGACATTTCCCTCTGCATCGATCATCTTGACCGAGTAGATGTATACAGAGGTAACCGGGATCTTCTCATCATCGCCGTAGATATTGATACATCCTACCGATATGATCCTGCCCGAAGCATCGTAAACAGTACAGGCGATATACCCGGTATCAAGTTTCGATGTCGGATACCAATCACAGAAGATCGTGTCATCTCCACCATCGACTGTATATGAACCTGAATACAGAATACCGGTATTGCCTTCAAATTCAAAGGTAACTGTCTCGCCGTAGCAGCACTCCCAGAGTATCACCATATATCGGATGAAGCCCGTCGACTGGTGATATCCTTCGACCTGATTATAACTGTCATCGTACCAGGAACTCGAGAACTCCGACAGATTCTTGACATATGTGGTCTCCGTAGTCGGCTCTACCTCAAGATTCAAGTCCTCCATGAACGAGTACAGTTCCTCTACGATCTGGTCGACACTCCCTGCATCGATCAGCCAGTCATCGTCCAGCACCAGGTCCACTTCGAACTCGAGTTCGAGATCCTTGGCATCGTCGATCGCTCTCACGATATCCTTCGAAGTCGCATCGTCACTGATCTTCTTCTTGAGATCTTTCACATCGAAATACGTCAGTACGACGATCGCCTCACCGGACTCTTTCTTCTCATCCGTTGTTACGCTCTCGATCGAATAGGACAGTCTCTTTCTCGCGGCGGTATGGACATCCTTGGCTTCCGAATCCTCGAACCCCTTTAAAGTCGTAAGCCCTTTGCTCTTTCCGTCGATCAGTTTGTCCAGTTTGTCGTACTTTCCACTCTTCAAGTAGGCGCAGAAATCATCCAGCATCTCCTCTGCCTTCTTATCTTCGCCCTTCGATTTCTTCTTCGTTTCTTTATCCGAAGTTTTGCACCCTCCCAAAAACATCGACATCAGAATTGCACCGGTCATGGCCAGTGCCAGCCATCTTTTTTTGCTCATGGTGTTTCCTCCTTCTTTTCCTTATATTAGTTTGCGCCATAAGCCGTCAAATGGCAAGCAAACTTATTGCTTTTGCATTAAATTCCGCTTAATTTTTCGCGATTTCGTGTCAAAATCACTTTTAACCGAGGTGCTTCCTGTGGTATTATTGACATGGTTAGGAACTTCTTTTTGGGTGGGAAGGAGCAGTTTTCTTTTCATGAAACTGTCGGATTTGACGCAATATAAGAACATCACCATACAGTGCCATGATAATCCGGATCCGGATGCGATCGCTTCAGGCTTTGCGCTCTATCGTTATTTCAAGAGCCATCGTTGTAATGTACGTCTGATCTACAGCGGACGCACTAAGATCACCAAGGTCAATCTCACCATGATGGTCGAGATGTTCCGTATCCCGATCGAGTATTGTGTCTCCAATTTCGGAACTTGTGATCTTCTCATCACCACAGACTGCCAGTACCGGTCCGGTAATGTGCGTTTCTTCCCGGCTCCGAAAGTCGCCGTCATCGATCACCATCAGTTCTGTGGGATCGATGTCGATTATTCCTACATCCAGCCGAATGTCGGCTCCTGCTGCACACTGGTCTGGCAGCTGTTCAGAAACGAAGGTATCGATATCAACAAGGACCCGATCTGTGCGACAGCACTCTACTACGGTCTCTACTGCGATACGAACCAGTTCTCTGAAATCTATCACCCGCTCGACCGTGATATGCGCGACGCACTGGCCTTTGATCAGGCGGCTCTCGTCCGCCTCTCGAATTCCAACCTTTCTTTGAGCGAGCTCTCCATCGCCGCACAGGCGATGAACGACTTCACCTTTGACAGCGAGCTCCGTCTCGCTCTCGTTCAGGTCCAGCCCTGCGATCCGAATATTCTGGGTCTTATCTCGGACTTCCTGATCCAGGTCGACCGCGTGGACATCTGTATCGCATTCAACGAGACCTACACCGGCTATAAGCTCTCGATCCGCAGTTGCATCAAGGAAACCAAGGCAAGTGAACTTGCCGAGTACATCACGGAAGATGTCGGTTTCGGCGGCGGACACAAGAACAAGGCTGGTGGTTTTATCGGTAAGGATGAATATGCCGCCAAGTACAAGACTCTTCGCATGATGCAATTCCTGAGACAGAAGCTCACGGAGTATTCCGGCAAATGCGCGATCCTTCGTGCCGGGATCGACAAGATCAGTACCGAAGGGCTCCACCGCTTCCGCAAGAAGAGGATCCCGGTCGGCGTGGTATTCTGCAAGGACTTTGTTACAAATAATACACCTCTTCTCGTCCGTACTCTTGAACGAGATATCGATATCAACGCAAATGCAGACACCTGCATCATGGTCGGAGTATCCGGCGATATCGTCCCGATCACGATGGCCAAGTTCAGAGAGACATACGATATGTGCAGTGCCAAGTCCAAGGTCTCTTCCGAATACCGTCCGACCATCAAGAACCTCCGCTCCGGCGAGACGTTTGATCTGGCCGAGCATATCCGGTCCTGCATCACAAAGGGCTCCGAGTTCGTCTACATGAAGCCGATCACCAGTTCCGTGAAGATATTCACCGTTTGGGATGCCAATAACTATGTCCGTGGTACGGAGGGCGATTTTATCGCTATCCGTGAGAACGATCTGTCTGATTTCTATATCGTAGAGAAGGAGCTCTTTGATCAGGTCTATGAGCCTGCAGATAAGTAACTTTTCCTGTCCGGTCCGGCCTTAATCACTTTTTTTCCCCCGCAAAGGCAACAAAACGTATTTTGTATATCTGAACATAAAAGAGGGACCGTCTTTTGAGACGGTCCCCTTGCTTTCATATGTTGCTTATAAGTTCAACCGGAGACATCCCGGATCAGAGTTGATCAACCGGAACAAACGGGAGTTCGATGACTTCGTTTCCACCGCCGCCACCGCCATTATCACCCTGTGTCTCGGAAGAAGGTGTCGTGCCACTGGTCGGATTTGAGCCTGTCCCGGAGGATTCAGACGTCCCGGGGACATCGATGAAATCACCGTTTCCGGATTCACTAGAAGACGGTGCTGTGCTATTTGTTGAAGAAGGCTCCGTAGAAGCGCTGCTGCTGGTTGACGTGCGCGGCTCTTCAATTATCGGCAACTCACCATCCGATGTTGGAATCGGATCATTATTCCCGCTTGTCGCGACAGTCGCCCCGGATGAGGTGGCGGAAGTCGCCCCGGATGAGGTGGCGGAAGTCGCCTCAGAAGAGGTGGCTGAGGACGTGGCGGAAGTCGCGTCGGATGTGCCCTCCGAGCTGGCGGCAGAAGGCTCAGAAGTTGGAGCTGCTGTCTCAGATGTAGATTCAGAGGCAGAGGTGGTCACTGCTGCAGACTCGGTCGTCTCCGACTCCGAGGTAACCGCAGATGTAGTCGTAGTATCCGGAGCGAGTGTTTGTGATTCGCTCGGCGCATTTGTATCAGATGCTTCATAGACGAGGATCGTAACAGGATTTCCGGAAGCATCGGTAACGGCATTTCCGGATTCATCCGTGACGGTTACCACTACGCTCGAAGCACCGGTCGTATCGCTCTTACCGGAACAGCCTCTCAGGATCAGAACGACAAGTATAATCAGAACTACGCCTGCTGCGGCGCAGATTGCGATAATAGTCTTTCTATCTAACTTCATTTTCATTCCTCTCTTTCACTTCGCTATTATATCTTCTTACCCTGTATAAACGCAAGCGGAAGGATCGGGGACGATACTTATTCTTCTTTGAAAACAAAAAAAGAACTGTTCTTTCGAACAGTTCTTTGGCTCCTCCAGTAAGACTCGAACTTACGACCCTGCGGTTAACAGCCGCATGCTCTACCGACTGAGCTATAGAGGAATATAATCCGGCAGCGATCGATTTTCCCGGGCCGTCACCAGCCAAGTATCTTAGACACCGACGAGCTTAACTTCTGTGTTCGGAATGGGAACAGGTGTGGCCTCGTCGTTATAACCACCGGAATGGTTGAGGGTCTTAAGC
>JAFZVE010000048.1 GCA_017617995.1 Clostridiales bacterium | reverse complement strand
TGTCCATTCGTAACTCCATTCACCATTCTCGTCTTCAACGAGTGTCCTCATCGCGCCATCGACCTCGCTGCCATTGGCCAGAAGTTTCACTTGTACAGACTCCGGACGATAGCCATCCTGATTCTCCGCATCTTCCCAGACTTTTGTGACGTTAACAGAAGTTACTTCCGTCGTGTGTTTGTTCGTAAGAATGGTAAGATTTCCATTCTCAACAATAGTCGTCAGCTCATATCCTTCAGGCAGCGCTACTTCACTCCACGTATATTCGATTTTCTTTCCAGCCGCGTATACAGGCAGATCCTCGATTGCGTCCGTCCAATTATTATCTTTATTCAGGGTAACCGAACCCTTTACATCTTCGCCTACCATGAGATTGACGACCAGAGATTGCGGACGAATGCCGTCCTGATTATCAGAATCGTCCCAGATCTTCTGCACGGATAGCGTCATGGTCTCGGCTTCGTACGAATTGGTAAGTGTTGTTTCTGTTCCATCAACAACAGTGTCTGTTAATTCGTAGCCATTCGGCATACCGACCTCTTGCCACGTGTAGAGGATCTCCTTCCCACCGCTATACATCGGAAGATCAGTAATCGTGTCTTCCCAGCCATTATCTTCGTTTAGCGTTACTGTCTTATTCTCCACCGGTTCTCCGTCAGCGAGCAATTGAACCATCAGATTCTCCGGACGCTTTCCATCCTGATTTCCAGAATCCTCCCAAACCTTCTTGACTGTTGCTTCTGTAGTCGCAACGGTGTATGTATTCGTAATGGATACGATATCTTCATCGTCCTTGGAAATCTGATGTGTCAAATCAGCGTATACTTCCTGTGTATCAGGATCATGGGTGAACCCATCCGGCAGAGGAGCACTCTCGGTATTCAATTCCTCGACAGTATAGATAGTCCCTGCAGGAATATCCTTAATTGTAATCGTCTGTCCAGCTAGGATCTGAATCTCGGTCCATTCATTCTCTGTGAAAGTAACAGATCCCGTATCCTCCGGTCCGTATTCAACAGTATATTTCCCACCTACGCTCAGCTTAACCAACACTGTAAAGTATGTGTCTTCAAGAGAATCACCAAGCGCAGTAGTATCTCCAACCACAAGCTTTGTAATCGAGAGGCTACCGTCGTTAATATACTCGTAGGTATTCGTAATTGTTACGGCTGCGGAATAGGTGTTTTCATTCAGCGATACGGATTCACTCGAATAAGTCGTTTTGAGCGAGAAAGCTTCGTTTGCAGCTACATTCTCGTTCTTCTCGATTACCTTATACTCTCCGCGATTCTCAAGAAGTACTTTGACAGAACGATCCTCTCCGGCTTTTATGCTGAAATAGTATGGATCCTGCCCATCTACGAGTCGTACGGATTTGCCATACTGATCAACATAATATGTTCCATCCGTTTTGCTCAGATCCAAAATCCAGAAATAGTATGTCCAGTTATTGTACATGTGATCTCCGGCTTCTTCTTTAGTCACGTCGATCCAGTACTTGGTATATGTATTCTTGATTTGGCACTGTCCGCCATACTGCTTAAGATCCACGATATTTCCGGCTTGATTATTTACAATGTAGGACGCCGAGACTTCATATCCTTCAGCCAAAGATTTCGCGTACTCAGTATCTTCAATAACAGTGTATTTGCCTTCCGGGATCTGCTTTGTAACAAATGTACCGTTGGCCGGAACAGTTACATATGTTTTCTCTTCGACAAACGATCCGGTTACATCATCATAATAGAGATTATCTTCATTCATTATATAGACACGGAAATCATTTGAAGACAGCGTCGCGCCGTTAGTCTCGACAGACTTCTGGATCGTGAGATTACCTGTTTTTACAGTATTGTACTTGTTGGTAACAAGCATACTACCGCTGTTATATTGCGTCGGAGCACTTCCACTTACGGAATAATCCACAAAAACAAAAGTAGACGAAGAAGTACCGTCTGCGTGTCTTTCGGTAATCTCATAATTCCCTACAGGTACCTCCTCCAAAAGGATCGACCAATTATTTTCTGCCAGTTTCGCTCCAGTAATTGTCTTCTGATAATTGTTAGGTCCGGAAACCAAAATCACTAAATCATCAAGGTTGCTAAGTGCGGTCTTATCGATTTCGTTATTGTTTTCGTTTTTGAATTCCTTTGTAATCACGAGACTACTCGTGATCGATTCATATTTGTTGACTACCTCAACATCAGAATTCTGATTCTCCTCAGCTGTTTGTACCGCATTAGAGGCATTGTATATGTTGTCAATCGAAGTGCCATCAATCTCGATGCCGGAAAGATTATATCCGGCTACCTGCAGCATATTATTGTCGTTCAATTCCTGAATGATATACGTCCAGTCAGGATTAAGTCCGTAGACGACCAGATCCTCACCCGGTTTTACGACAAATACTTGTCTGTCATTTTGTGAACCAAGTGTACCGTTAAAATCGGTCACATACTTTGTTTCATACCCATCCACGGTCGAGAGGACAAACTTGTATTCTTTTTCTGCGAAAGCAACAGGCAGTTCATCCGCGGGACAAATCTCGTCATCGATTTCGATCATCTTATTGATCGTCATCGAAGCCTTGCCTGTGATATCTACTTTCTCATAGTTGTTGTCAACGCTAACAATGGCAGAATCATCTGCATTCAGCGTCATCTTTCCATCTGCAGTAATATCCGTCACAACCACTGAATCTCCGGAAGTGACCGTAGAAGTGATTTCCGTATTAATCAGATTATATCCCTGCAGATTTCCTTCGTTTTCGATAATCGTATATTCGCCCGGTTTCAATCCTTCGATTGTAATTCCTGTATCATTGGCGGGTACACTAAAGTAGTATGTCTGTCCAGAGAGAGTTCCGTCAGACTGGACATACTGCAATCCCTTCTTTACGGCAATCTGATAAGTCGTCTTGCCGGAAGGAGTTTCTCCCGAGAGGGTCTTCTTCAGAGTAAGAGATGCTTCATCTTTATCTATCTTATTATATATAGCGCCCAGCGAGAATTCTGCACCGGAAACCGCAATATTCTCATCCTTCTCATCCGGTTTCTGTTCATTCTTCGCCGTCTCCGTGTAATATTTGTATGCATCCACAACATAATGGATAATACCGTCGATATTAGTGATCGTCAGTACAATATCAATTTCACCGGAAGAGATAGTAACACTCGGATCGACCGAATCCGTAACGTTCTCTTTCACTACGAAGTAACGCTTTTGAGGGATTTTGGGATCTACCGTCTTCACATCGACGGTAATGTTCGGGAAAGTAATCTTACTATATGCATCATTCTTGCAATCAGACCCGAAAACGCCATTTTCTTTTACAGTCACGAAGTCGGATTCTGTCTCTACAAAACTGAACGAATAATCATTTGCGAGAAGCTTAACATTTGTCAGTTCTTCAATAGAATCAAAGCTGTCAGTAAATGCTTTTCTTGCCGCAAAGTGGAGTACACTCTCACCTTCGGTATTGGCCTGATTCTCACGGTCGTGATAGATAAAGTGGAATTCACCACTGGAAACGGTTGTCGTACCGGCAGATGCGATCCAACCTGCACTGGATCCGACAACATTGCTCGGGATATTCTTAGGGATCAAAAACAGTCCCGCTGTCATGTTATATTTCACAGAAGAAGCATTTCTTATGTTCCACACGACACTCTTGGTCATATATTCTTCAACATGTTTGTTGTGGAGAGAATCCACACCGCTGCAAGTGGTTGTTGAATCAAAGGAACAATCGTTAGCTCTTTCCTGACCATTATCGGGATCAACTTCAAAACTCGGATCTCCTACGATCTGCATCCTGTACTGCGTTAGCGTAATCTCGCCTGTACCCATCACATTAAAAACTATATTCGTTGATGGGTGTTTGATAATAAGAAGTCCGTCAGCAACCTGGATCGCTTTCTCCAGATTGGAACCGGATTCAACATTAATATAGATAGTGGCGTTTTCAAAAGAAGGATTGCTCAGATCAATCGTCGCACCAGAATCCCCGCGCTTAACTGCGATAGTATCTCCATCGAGAGCCGGCTTGGATGCAAGAATATTCGACTGTTTCACTGTCTTATTGATCATCGAGGTGACATTTGTTTTCAAAACATCCTCTTCGTATGTCCTGTACAGTACGCTTGCTTTGCAGGAATCATCGTAAACAAAGTAGGAATCCTCATTTGCGGCCATATCATATGTCGTATCAATAACAAAAGGCATCTCGCCGCCCATATAGGTATTACCGAAACGTGCCTTTGATCCACTCTCCAAAGAAGCAATTATGAACTGTGCCGTTGCACTTCCGGCCAGGTCCACATCGCAGTTGTTCGCCGCGTTGGGATTGACGAACTTATTCGTTGCGAAAGTCGTCTCCATATGACCCTCCTGACGGAGTGTCTCAGAAATAATACCATAATCGACGGCTCTTCCCAGAATAGTACTGAAATTAACCAGACTGGCGGAGTCATAATCGAGAAGCATATCGCCCGCCGCATTGACTTGCGGGATGCCCACCTCGATTCCCTTGTTTTTCGATCGTCTGATCGCGATTGTACCGACTACGAGAGACGTAGCGAGAACAAGACTGGTGATACCGAGAAACTTTTTGCTTTCAAATAATTTTTTCATGATAATCCCCTTTGACTATTCACTGATGTCCCAAACACAAAACTGTCAAAAGCATACGTCCGTATACTATTCCTTATACTGAGTATATAGGCGGAAAAATAAAAAACAAGTGACAAATAGTGGAAATTTACCAGAAAAATCATATTTTCAGAAATCTGAAACAATTTGTTAACATTTATAGTCATCTATGCAAGATAAATGCAATAAAAACGACATTCCAGGAAATAGAAAAATCCCGGTCTCTCTGACCGGGATCTTCATAAACGTGGTTTTCAGATTTCCATTAAGCCTTGGCAGCATTTGCAGCCTTTGCCATTCTGGACTTCTTTCTCGCCGCTGCATTCTTGTGAATATATCCCTTAGCAGCAGCCTTGTCGAGTGCAATCTGAGCGTCCTTAACGAGCGCCGCGGAATTATCATCAGATGCGGCGATAGAAGCCGTTGCCTTCTTGACGATGGTGCGCATCTCGCTCTTCTTCATCTTGTTGGCTAAAGTCTTCTTCTCTGTAACCTTAACGCGCTTACATGCGGACTTGATATTCGGCATTTCCTTCACCTCCATCAGTATTAATCTTAATCAGACACCGAGACATTGTACCATGCTTATCGCGGTGGTGCAAGAGTTTTTTCCGATTTCCAGAAAAAAAGTCTCCGACGCTCTCTTTTCCACAGTATTTCCAGTTTTTTTCTGTCAGAAACCGCCCTTTGTTGCTTCGTACAGCCCGATACTGGTCGCGATCGGAAGGTTTAAGCTATCAATGGCGCTTCCATGTTCGATACGTACAGGTTGTCCTATTTTCGCAAACTCCTCCGGAAGGCCTGTCGCTTCGTTGCCCATGATCAGCGAGAAAGGCTTCTCGATCTTCGTCTCATGGAGGAGCTTGCTTCCGTCGAGCATGAACGGGTAGTAATGTCTCTCCCCTGCTCCGTCGCTATTCGCATATTCTTCCCAAGTGTCATAGTACTTGAAGTTCACACGGCTGAGTGCCCCCATCGAGGCGCGGATCACCTTAGGGTCGAAGAAATCGACACCCGGGCGGATAATGGCGATGTTTCTGACTCCAAAACCCGCCGCCGATCTTATGATTGTTCCCGCGTTTCCCGCATTGCCGGGATTCACGAGTACCACATGAGACGCGTCCTTGTCGAGTTCGCATCTGTACTTGCGGATCATGGCGATCACGAAGCAGTTCTCTTTCTGCGAGAGGATCTGAAATACTTTATCATTGATCTCGCAGGAGATGCCTCTCTTTTCGCAGATACTTCGAATCTTTTCTTTGGTCTCCGACTCGTAAAAAGCACTGTGGACATATACTTTCATCACATCCTTCGGGCGGATGTTGAGATATTCCATACTGACTGTGGCGCCGAGGCAGTATGTCGTCAGATCATCTTTCTTATACCTTTTAACAGATGCCATCTCTTTCTCCTATAAGCACACGACATTATCGGCCGTCAACAGATCCTCAAGAAGGTCAGCCATATCCTCGCAGATGATCCTCGGATCTTCCGGGATCTTTCCGAGATAGAAGAGCGTCTCGTTACAGGCCTTGACGACGATCTCCCGATCGAGGATACTCTTCCAGCACGGATAGCACTCACTCTCCGGAAGGATCAGCCTGACTCCGTCATGCAGAAGTATGATCTCATCCGGTACGATTCTGGCTGTCCCGAGGCTCGTAAGCGAGTGGAGCATCAGTTCCCGTCCGTGTTCCTCGGAAGCTTCGTCGCCCTTGTTGTCGCCAACGATTTCGCCCTCGATCAGAAGAATCACTCTCTTCGGACGTTCGCCACCGCCGACCAACGCCAGTTCCGGTACCGCCTTTGTCGGAGTTTCCGTAAAAATCTCATTCATTTTCATTTGCTTCCGCTCTCCTTTTCCGAAGAAGGAGCATCTGCCGTCTGGCCACCCAATATGGCGATCGCACGCGGTACTGCATCTTTACTGTTGCCCCAGGGCTTGTCTTTGTTTCTGTAATCGAACTTGAGCGTGAACCACTCCACATCCTTGATCATTTCGTCGAGTCCCTGATTATGTGTCTTGGCAAGTGCCGCGACAAAGTCTGCAGCCTGGTTCTGGTTGAGCTGTTCCGCAGCCGCCCGCAGGAGCATCGCCACATGCGGGAGACAGTGGTATGTCTTGGTTGCGAAAGTCTCCCTGAAGGAAGCATCCTCGAAATACAGCCACATGATGACCTCCATGTAGCGGTCCATCGTGGTCTTGATCTTGTCGCATATGATGCAGGAGTCGATTCTGGCGTCGATTTTATCCGCAAGATTCGAGAGTCTCTTCTTATAGTCCGCATCTTTCCCCTTGAGAAGCGTCCGTTTGTCCGGAGCCGCCTTCTCCCAGAGCGGATCTGTCTCTTTCTTCACATCCTGAATATGGGTGTGGAGCATCAGGCCCATGCCAAGCCGGTTGATCTCACGAGAAAACATCTTGTTGAGATGGTCTCCGCAGAATCCTGATTTATTCGTCAATTCCCGGTTATCCGGCTCCATGAGTGACGGTCCGAGATAGTAGTCAAGCGAGTCACCTTCTACTTTTGCCTTCAGCGCACAGAGCGGGCAGGCACACGATGAAGAGTAGGCATCATTCACTGGTATGGTATAGATTTTCTCAACCTTCATAAGACATCCTCTTTCGTATATACGTTTTTTCTCTTTCTATCTTTTCGTCGTGTCTGTCATTTTTCGCGAAGATCTCACCTGCAAGGTCTCAGGATACATCACGCCGGATCGTCGTGGATCAGACGCTTCGCACGGACATCTACCGCCACCATGTTGATGGATGAGTATTCTTCGATATATCTTCCCAGTCTTTGCTGCGCATTGAGCAAGACTTCCTGTGCATTGAATCCGTAATACAGTTCCAGATCGATGCTGAGTACGACACCATACACACGCTTCTCCGATGAGAAACCGACTACATCGTGCACACCCGGAACTTTGCGCAGGATGATCTTCACGAGATCGAGAAGAGCATCATCGGAAATCGAATAGCTGCCCAGACTCGAGAAGGTCGGACGTACGACCGTACGCTCGGTATCCGGCGCGACAGGCTGTACACCACGTTCCTTATCCCATCTTCTTCTTAAACGATTGAGCGGATCCGAGAAATAACCGGAAAACTCATGCTTGATCTCCATGCTCGGGACGGGGATCGTATGCATGCCTTCCCTCATACGGGTATTTCTGGCCTGTGTGATCTCCTCTTCCGAGCTGACGTCCTCGATCCGTATCAGCATCGCAGGCTGATTGAGCCACAGGTTCTTACATATCTTCTCGAGCATGGCATCTGAGGTGCCAAGGATCATGAGCGTCTGCGGAAGATTCTCCGCAAGCGCACGTCTCATCGTAGACGACCGGCTCGGATCCTCGAACAGAGCCTGTCTTACCGATTCGAGTTTCGTCGGTGCCTTCTTCGCAGAGTTTCCCGCGACGATGCGGCTGCCGTTGATGAGAAGCCCGTCATCGATGATGTACTTGATGGAATTCTGTTTTGCCACCCGGATCGCACGGGTACTCTTCCCGGTTCCGGAAGGGCCTACAAAAGCAACGACGGCGATGGAGGACAGTAGTTCTCTCATCACCTGTTCGTCTGATACCGCACTCTCAACCTGACGCTCTGTCCGAAGATGAGCTCGTGTATCCACATTTTTCTCGAGTCGGCGCAAAGTCGCACGAAGCTCAGGAATAAATACCCCACGACGTGACGCACCCTGTTTCTCTTCCGGGTGTTCTGTCTGTTCCTTGCCCTTTTGCTTCGGCAGCTCCACTCTTCTTACCTCATATAATCATATTGAGATGACATGAAGACCGTATCTTCATCCGTCGATCTGAGAATCGTATCGGAGCGATCTTTCAGCTTAGTTATCCCAGTTATTGTAGACTTCCTGTACGTCGTCGTTCTCGTCGAACTTCTCGAGCATCAGCTCGAGCTTACCGGCAATCTCCTGATCCTCTACCTTTGTCCAGTTAAGCGGAACCGGTCCGAGCGATGAATCAACGAAAGTATAGCCCTTCGCCTCGAGCGCGTCCTTCACTTCATAATAGGAAGCCGGATCTGTGAGGATCTCGTAATATCCTTCTTCAGCCGAGAAATCTTCGGCACCGCAATCGAGCGCATCCATCATGACGGTCTCTTCGTCGTCAAACTCTTCGGAATCAATAAGGATCGTCCCCTTATCCTGGAACATGAAGGATACGCTTCCGGAAACACCCATGTTTCCATCATACTTATCGAAGATGTGACGGATATCCGCTGCAGTACGGTTACGATTGTTCGTCAGCGTTCTTACCATGATGGCAACTCCACCCGGACCATATCCTTCGTAAACGATCTCTTCGTATTCATCACCTTCACCGGCACCGGCAGCCTTCTTGATCGCACGGTTGATATTATCGTTCGGCATGTTTGCCGCCTTCGCCTTCGCGATGACATCCTTCAGTTTCGAGTTATTCTCCGGATCCGGACCGCCGGCCTTTACCGCGACCATGATCTCCTTTGCCACTTTTGTGAATACCGCACCCTTCGCGGCATCTGATGCTTCTTTCTTTCTCTTGATATTATTCCACTTGGAATGTCCGGACATAAGGGAAACCTCCACCCATATAAAAATGCACTAGTATTATATCACTTACTTATAAATACCGCCAACAGCACAAAAAGAATGTTCCCACGTGAGAGAATCACATGGGAACATTCCGGAAATTCACCAATAAAAATGTAACTTATGACGGCGTAACCGGATCTGTAGTAAATCCAATCGTTGCCGAACCTGAATCACCTAAGTCCTCCATGGCCACACATGACGGACAATAAACTGTAACAACATCTCTGTAGATAACACCGGAAGAAGGTACTGCATTATCGGTCAAGGCAATCTCCACGGAAATCGTCTTCGTTCCCGGATTTGTTTTGAATTTAAGAGTAACTCCCCACTTAGCCTTGCCATTTCCGGCATGATACTGAGTAAATCCCGGAAGAATATTGGCATTATTCAACGTTACATAACTGGCATCATTAGAAAGACCGAAATTCTTTGTGGATGAATCCTTTGTTATGCTCGTGGCATTACAAAGATTATTGGCAATTGCCTGAAGGTTCAGACTCGCATAGTCATGCATATCATTAACAACGGTAACTTCGAGATGGCTATAGTTTACCACTCTGAAAGTAGCATACAGATACGCCGACATGATTACCATTATTGCCATAACCAGAACCATCTCCAGCAGTGTGAATCCGATACGGCGGCGAGAAATCTTTTTCTTATTCATTCTATTCATAACGCGCCTCCTTATGTATCACCATCTGCATCATCATTCGCAGTCCAGCTGACTATAAGAGCATTCTCATTCGATCCACCTGTAGCATATGAACATCCGGACTGCATACATCTTGCAACAATTGCTTCACTACCGTTAACAGTTACTTTAAAATACTTCACTGCTTTGCCAGGATGGGTAGGGCAGGATCTCTCACAATAAGCGAAGCCATGGCGATTGGTCGTGTTAGAAAAATTACCAGAATCAGTTAATCCACTTCCAGCACTAAAGACAGACATACCAGCAGTATTATCAATCTCTGTAACTTGAAGAACACTCGTTACATTTGAACCAGAGATCATAATAGCAGCACCGGCATTCTCATTTGCTTTATTCAAAGCAAAATTGCCACTGGTCGCAGATCCCAAAGCGGTATAACACTTACCGGCATTCTCATTGCCGATACGCTCAGCTAGAGCCGTATCGCCGGCATAATTCAACGTGGACATAAAGCCCTCATAAACCATCAAAGTAATAACTAAGAGAATAGCAACGGATAACATCGTCTCAAGCAATGAAAAACCACGCTTGGACGCCTTTACTCTTCTAAGCATCAAGCATCCCTCCTAAAAGCCCACTTTAGAAAAATTCAAATCTTTATCTGCGTTATTAGCCTGTAAAGTGACTCTCTGCTCATGGATGCTCGCAGAACCTTCGTTACTCTTGGATATGAGACCGCTGATAGAAAGACCAACAACCGCAGCCAACAAAACAATAATAGCTATGACTAATACCATCTCTACGAGAGTAAAGCCACGCCTCGTCTTATAGACTCTGTTCATAATTTCCTCCAAGTATAACCGTACTCATTATAGCATATCATTCTCGATATGCAAATGCCCATTTGTTAACAAATCGTAAACGTCATCTTTTTTCGGATACGATCAAAAAACGCACTAAGGTAAAAAAAGGGGGGCCTCATCAGCCCCCCCGATTAAGTTTTACAACTAAGTATCTACTGGTTATTACAGAGCAGCAGAGATAGCAGATGTTACAGTGTTAACTGCAGAGTTGTGCTCCTGGATCTTGGATGTTGCGGACTTAGCCTTGTTGAGGTAATCAGCAACGGAGAAGAATACTACAGCCGCCAGGATAACGATGATGGCGATAACGAGTACCATTTCAACCAGTGTAAAACCTTTTCTGTTCTTCTGAATCTTCTTCATAATAAGTTCCTCCTAAAATTGTTTTATTGAGTTTGTAATTACATTATAGCAGGTCATTTTCAAAATGCAATAGCAATTTTGAAATTTCTTCACATTTTTGTGAAAAATTTTCTGTTTGAGCATTTCCAGCTTGAGATCCGGTCTGATTCAGCGGCATTTTCTTCTGGTTCTTTGACAAAAATGTGCCAGCTTCCTATGCCGTCAAACGCCTATTTGTCAGTCATTTTACTCTTATAATTTATTTCGTCAACTCTATACAGCCATTTACTTTCACAAATCGTATTGATTCACGCGAATTGTGAAGAAATGTGAAGGGACCACCCTTTCGAGTGGTCCCTTTTGATGATTAAATCCGTTTATCGAACATTATGTAGTAGGATTCGTACCATTCTGCAATGCTGCATTTGCCTGATTCAGCAACTGCTGCTGATACTCTTGGATAATCTGGTTGTATTCCTCATTAGAGATCATACCAAGTCTATACCTGATCTCAAGCTGCTGGATTTCAGGCAGCTCATCCCGAGTCTCATTCATCACACTCTCAAGGAGATTCCATTCATACGCCCAGTGATTCCAAGCGGCAAACGGTCTGTTCACGGTGAAGTCATAGGATGCAAATGAGATAAAGTGTCCGTACAGCGGCGACGACGGAGAAACCTTGTAAACGGAAGGATTAATTACTACGAAATAGCTTGGGAGACCAACGAGACCACCGGTTGCAATCTGTTCAGCGCCTTCCCACTTCATGTAGTTCATGTCAGTCGGAGCTACCGAGATACGATCAACCAGATCGTAAGCGAAGACAGTCACTACTGCAGTATAATAGCAGAAACCCTGTTTCATATCTTCGATCTTAATATCTGTAATCTTAACATAATCCGGTGCATCAGCCTGGATTTCCTTCAGTGCTGCAACAAATTCATCATATCCCACAAATGTGGATGTCTGGATCTCTTTGGCACTGTTGTAACCGATTTTCTGTGCTTCTTCGTTAACAGTGGTCTCATCACCAGGAGCGATACCCAGCTGGTTGTAGAATACTTTGTACGGGATACTGTCTCCTTCATCGTGTGTGAGCAACCATCCATCTGTACCGGAAACCTGAACCAGATAATTTGAAAACTTCGCACGGTTAGGGCTCGTTACGCCATTTGTCATGGTCACCGTATCGTAGGTAAGCGCAGTGTTACTCACCTCGACGATAAACGGGATACCTGCATCTGAGAAGCGCTTGTACAGCTTGCGCTGTATCGCGGCAGTATTTAAATCAGGAAGTACCTTCACTTCCAGAGCCTGGATCTGATTCTTCAGTTCTACGCTCTGTGCATCGAGCTCCTGTGCCTGTTGAATAATAGCATCATTCTTTGCTTTTTCAGCCTCTACAACTCTCAGTTCATCTTTTACTTCTGCGAGTTTATCGAAATTCTTCTTGATTACACACAGATAGCAAACTGCGCCGAGAGCAAGAACTAAAACAATAAATAGCAGGAAAGTATCTCTTCCTCCGGAATTTTTCATTAAGACTCACCTCCATCGTTCTGTGCCTCATAGAACAGCTGGATCTCCAGATTGGAAGAGACTTTACCAGACAGCTCTTTGGTGTTGATTGTTTCCTCAAGCACTTGTGCAGATACTGCAACTCCGTTGATCGTAATATTCTTCAAGTTGTATGTGGTGCCATCTGCAGTAATAGTAGCTACATCCGGAATCTTATAATCCGAACCCGCATTGAAAGACTGTGTACGAAGACTCGTAATAGGAGTCGGAGACGGACCATCAATAAACGAAGCCCAAGATACTGTAAAGTGACCCTTAAGCGTGCAGGTAAACTCAAATGTATAGAGCATCTGACCATACATAAGTGAATTCTTTGAATAACCTTCCTTCATTGGATCAAGTGATTCAATCTTCTCTTGAACAAAACTGAAAAGATCTTTGTCCTTCAGTGTCTTAAGATAATTGTAAGCTGATTCACGATTTAAGCACTGACCCTGAATCTTGACCAGACCTTCCTTATCCTCATATCCGATCATAACCGTATCATCCGGAAGTGCATCCACACAAGCTGTGAGTGTCTCAACAGAAGAGGTAGCTCTGCTCGCGATCTTCGAATCCAGCGAAGATATTACATAGTAGTAGTTACGCAGATCTTCAACCAACGCCTGGGACTGATCTTTCGCAGCCAGTCTGGCCTGATACTCGGCGGAAGCCATCTCTGCTTTGATATCGTTGATCTGATCCTGCTTCTTCATAACCTGAATACCACAGACGATCCATACGATCAACGTGAATACCAGAATCGCTACTGTAGCGAGCAGGAAGATCGGGAATGCTGACGAAATCTGTTGAGATGCAGCAGAAGAGAACTCTGAAAAGAAGTTCATATCCTTTTTGGAAAAATCATTTTTAGACTTTGCAAAACTCATAATCTCGCCTCCTTTCAGTTTTCACGAATGAGTGCACCGCACGCATTCACATAATCGCTTAGCAGGAAGTCCTTCGGACCCTGAACCGTATTCAGGGAACCAAGCACTTCGACCTGCGTGCCCAGCTGACGGGCGAGTTCTTTGTCCATCTTTCTGTATCTTGCACCGGATCCATAGAGGAAGCATGTGCTGATCGCATCGAGATGATACTTGGAGATCGAGAACTGAGCTGTTCTGGAGATCGCATCTGTAAGGCTCTTGAAATAAGCGGATACAGCACTATTCAGAGAAGGCTCATCCTTAACGGTCTCGTGCCATACATCGATATCGGCCACATCCACAGACGAGATACCTTCACCCTTAACAACCTGAAGACGGCGGGTAAGGATGGAAGACTTGTTCGCGGAATTGCCCTGTACTTTCTTAACTGTCTCCGCAACCTGACGGATATTGGAGTGACCAAACTGAAGACGACGGGTAAGTACCGGGAAACCCTTGTCAAGAACGGTAATGTTCGTTGTCTTCGAAGAAAGCTCAATGAGAAGCAGTGTATTGGAATTGATGTTTGTCGTACCGTTGATCGTACCGCCCTTGAAGAGCTTACGAACCGCATTCGGATTAACATCGAGTGCGACCGGAACCAAAGCACTGGTCTTCATCAATTCACGGAAGTCATTCGCAACGTCCTTCGGGATCGCCGTAGCACGTACCTTGTACTTCTGCTGCTTGGTCTCTTCGTCGAGAACCTTATCATAAATAATGTATTCAACGATCATGTCACGGTTGTTTGTGCCCTGACCGAGAATCTCGTAGCGTACCATGTCACGGAGCTGATCGCCCTTGACCGCCGGGAGTTCAAGATCTCTTGTGTGAAGATAACTTCCCTCCACGGTAAGAATCGCACGCTTGTCCTGAATATTACTCTTTGCAAGAGCATTCTTCAGAGCCATAACCACACCAAACTGGTCTGCGATGACGCCGTCTGAGATGGTGTCGGACTCGAGAGGGATAAGACCGAATTTTTCGATTGATACTACCCCTGTTTTGCGGTTGTAACCGCCGAGTACCATTTTCATGTTTGAGCTCGAGACATCAATTGAAATCTCTCTGCTGCTTCCAGTTCCAAAAGCCATAACTAATCTCCTTTCGAGTTATCATCACATAATATTCTTGGACATGGTGAGTACCGGCAGACCGCAGGCACCAACGATTACAAGAACAACACCAGCCATGATGACGATCATAAGAGGCTCCATC
The DNA here is from genome assembly GCA_017617995.1 of Clostridiales bacterium. Classification (GTDB taxonomy): domain Bacteria; phylum Bacillota; class Clostridia; order Saccharofermentanales; family Saccharofermentanaceae; genus Scatonaster. The sequence goes on along the minus strand of JAFZVE010000048.1, from coordinate 66,696 downwards.
GCTGCAGTCATCTTTGCTGTTGCGGCATCTGCCTCATCTTCAAAGAAGTCCGCGGCCTTATCCAGAATGCTATCGAGCGTACCGGATTCTTCGCCAATGGCCGTCATCGCGTAGATCATCGGAGGGAATTCTTTAATTCCTCTGATCGATCTGGAAACAGAAGAACCTTTACGGATCTCATTTCTGGAATCGTAAAGCTGTGCTTCCAGATACTTGTTACCAAGTGTATGACTGGTGATTTCCATAGAGTCAAGAACGGAGATACCGCTTCGCAGAAGCGTAGACATCGTTCTTGTAAAACGAGCAGCGGCAGTAGCCTTCTGAGCCTTACCGACGATCGGCACTTTAAGCTTGAACTTCGCCCAAACCATGGAACCTTTCTCGGAATGGATAAACAGACGGAAAGCTACAACAATACCGAGGATAACTGAAAGGTAGATGTACCAGAAATCGACGATACTATCACTGAATGCCATAACTGCTCTGGTCAGACCCGGCAACTCACCGCCCAATTCATTGAGGGTGACAGCAAATCTCGGAACAACAAGCGTCATAAGTCCGACCGTGATACCGAATGTAACTACAGCCAAGATGATCGGGTAAACCATCGCAGCACCGACCTTATTCTTCAACTTCTGCTCTTTCTCAAAGTGCGCCGCAAGTCGGTTCATAACTTCGTCCAGACGACCGGATTCTTCACCTGCGGAGATCATGGATACCATGATGGTCGGCAACGCCTTCGACTGTTCACGGAATGCCTCAGACAGTGTCTTACCTGCCTGAATAGACTCGTAAACAGATCCGATTACGGCCTTCGCCTTCTTACTCTCCAATTGCTGATACAACATATCCAGAGAACGGATAACTGTAATACCTGCGCTCAAAAGAGAAGAAAGCTGTCTGGTGATGATCATAAGATCTTTTGTCTTCAGCTTCGGGCTTCCAATGTTCATCGAGAGAATTCCGGCACCGGTATCCTGCTCAAGTGAAGCAATGAAACGACCGTCGGCCCGTAGCATCTTTGAAGCATCAGCAATAGTTGCTGCTTCGATGATACCCTTGCTCGAACGACCCGCCGCATCGACTACTTCATATTTGAAATTTGGCATGAAGCAAACCTCCTTCTTTCTTTTCTATTAATACTCAAGTGAGCTAAATAGACCGCTTGAAACGGAGTTAGCCGTTCCGGCCGCAGCCAGATAACGACGATACTCATCCGGATCCTTACAACGGGAGATAGCAGTCTCACGTGTGATAAGGCCCTTCTTCGTGAGCTCGGCCAGATAGTAGTCGAGCGAGCACATTCCAGATTTAAGATTCGTAGCGATCGTATTGTCGATCTGGTAGGTCTTACCTTCACGAATCAAGTTACGAACCGCGTCATTCGCAATCAGGATCTCAAACGCAGCTACACGTCCGGAGCCATCCGCACGCGGAAGAAGTGTCTGAGAAATAACAGCAACGAGAACCGTTCCGAGCTGAACGCGGATCTGATCCTGCTGATGCGGAGGGAATACGTCGATGATACGGTTAATCGTATCGGCCGCACCACTAGTATGAAGGGTAGACATAACCAAGTGACCGGTTTCAGAAGCGGTAATCGCGGTACTGATCGTATCGAGGTCACGCATCTCACCTACCATGATAACATCCGGGTCTTCACGGAGTGCGGCGCGGAGAGCATTTGCAAAGGAGAGTGTATCCTCGTGAACTTCACGCTGGTTAATCATGGACTCACCGTGACGGTGCAGATACTCGATCGGCTCCTCCAGTGTAAGTACATGACAACGGCGGTTCTGATTGATATGACCAACCATAGCAGCCAGTGTAGTAGACTTACCGGAACCCGTAGGACCCGTAACGAGGATCAATCCACGTGGCTTAAGCGCCAGATCCTTGAACAGTTCAGGAAGTCCGAGACGTTCACAGGAAGGAATCTCTGTAGTAATAGTACGGGCAGCCAGGGTATAGCTTCCGCGCTGCTTAAACACGTTGCAACGGAAACGGCTGTAGTCCTTTACTACATACGAGAAGTCGATCTCACCGCGCTCGTTCAAGTACTGCTGCCTGGATTTATCCAACATAGACTTACAGAGGTACTCTGTGTCACTCTGCGTCAGGATGTTGGAATTCAGGGGCATGAGTTCACCGTGTACGCGGATCATCGGCGGTAGACCGACCGTGATGTGCGTATCGGACGCCTGGCGGCGAACAGCCTCTGTGAGAATGGCATCCATACTTAATGTAAATTCTTCCACTTTCTTTCCTCCTTAACCGTCAATGGAATATGTTACTTTACTCATCTCCTGTACAGTAGTAATACCCTCCAAAACTAACTGTGCAGCAGAATCCGCAAGCATAAGCGTTCCCTCGGAGATTGCGAGCTGGCGCATCTCATCTTCACTGGCGCGACGCTCGAGCAATGCTCTCATGGCTTTGGTCATAATAACCACTTCATGGATCGCGATACGACCCTTATATCCTTTTTCTCCGCATTCGGAGCAGCCTGCGCCACGATACAGTTTCTGTCCCGGCTTGAGCTTGAGAAGTTCAACTTCATCCGGGCCCGGCGTATATTCTTCACGGCAGTTGGTGCAAATACGACGTACGAGACGCTGTGCAACAACTCCGATAAGAGCTGTGGAAACCATGAACGGCTCGATACCCATATCGATCAAACGGTTAATGGACGAAACAGCGTCGTTGGTATGGATTGTACTAAATACCAAGTGACCTGTAATGGCAGCTCGCATTGCGATTTCAGCCGTCTCACCGTCACGGATCTCACCGACGAGGATAATGTCAGGGTCCTGACGGAGGATAGAACGGAGACCGCTGGCAAAGGTCATACCTGCCTTCGCGTTAACCTGTACCTGATTGAGTCCTGGGATCTGAATTTCTACCGGGTCCTCAACGGTTACGATATTGGTTTCGGGACTGTTCTTTTCAGAAAGAAGGGTATAAAGCGTGGTGGTTTTACCGGAACCGGTAGGACCGGAGATGAGGCAAACGCCCTGCGGAACCTTAACGATTCGATCGATCATCTCGTTGTTGTGCTCGCTGATACCCAGATACTTACGATTCAGGTTCGCGTCGTTCTTTGCCAGGATACGGATAACGGTTTTCTCGCCGTGTACTGTTGGGAGGATAGATACACGCATGTCAACCGGCTTGCCGTTGATGATGGTCTGAACACGACCGTCCTGAGGGATACGCTTCTCGGCGATGTTCATGCCGGAAAGGATCTTAATACGGGTGATGATAGCGTCTCTCGCGGCAATCGGGTTGTCCATGATTTCCTGAAGGACACCATCGATACGGATACGGACTCGAACACGATCTTCCATCGGTTCGATGTGAATATCGGACGAATTAGCCCGGATAGCAAACTCGATCATCGAGTTAACAAGCTTAACTACCGGAGCATTATTAACTTCATCAGTAATCTCATCACCGAGCTTCCTCATATCCTCGATATCGAGGTCAGCAGCCAGATCGTCAGCCGCTTTCTTCGCGACTTCCTTACCATAGTTCATCTTAATGGCCGTGAGAATCTGCTGCTTCGGTGCAAGAAGAGTAACGATATCGTTACCTGTACGGAAACGCAGGTCATCTGTTACGAGGATATTGAGCGGGTCATATATCGCAACGACCAGTTTCCCTTCGTCAAAAGCAACCGGAATAATCAGGTTCTCTTCGCAATACTGCTCTGTAACCACTTTGGTCGCTTCCTGGTCGATATCTACCTGTTGCAGGTCAATAATGGGGAGTTCATACTGACTGGAGATAGCTCTAAGTATGTCAAGCTCCGTGAGGAGACCTTTCTCTACGATGATTTCACCAAGACGTTTCTTGGATCCGGAAGAACGTTGCGCTTCAAGAGCTTCCTGCAGTTCTGCCTGGGACAGAAAGCCGCTGTCAATAAGTATGTCACCTAATCGTTTCATCATACCCTCCCAAATTGATGCACGCTTTAGTATCTATTTGTGAGAACGTGTCACGTCTCACACATATTTCGATAATAGTAATGTACACCCAAACGGCACCGTTTGTATAGGGTTTCGTGTAAACAAAAAATTACAATTTCGCTCATTATCTAAGCGAAACTGTTACTCTCTTGTAACCCGATCCCATAATGACGTGTCAAATACCATCGTCTTTTTCTCAATAAATATACATGGAAAACTGTGTTTTTGCAACAAAAACTGAATATTTTGTAGAAAATATACAAAAAAGTTTGATAGAAAAGCAAGAAAAAAGAAAGGTTATTTGCATATTCCGAAGGTTTGTAATAATGTAGAGTACATATTGGAGGTGTGACAAAAATGAGTCCCGAATTGGTTTTAGCTATCATTAATATTGTTCTGGCCGGAATATTCGGTTCCATCGTCGGAAGTTTCACAAACGTCTGCATCTACAGGATTCCGGAACACCGCACGATCGTAAAAGGGCACTCCATGTGTATGACCTGCGGGCATGAGCTCGGTGCACTGGATCTCGTTCCAATCTTCAGCTGGCTCTTCCTGGGCGGAAAATGCCGTTACTGCAAGACACCCGTCTCCTCACGATACATCAAGATCGAAAGTCTGACAGCTCTCTTCTACATGATCATGGCCGCCACCCACCTTACGATGTTTCTCGATCCACTCGAACCCGCCAAGAATATTTTCCCCTTTATCGAGCTGTGTGCTCTGTTTGTTATGATTAACATCGTCATCGTCGAGATGATGATCATGAAGGATACCGGTTCTTCCATGTACGTCATGACTAGTGCACTGGGAATTGATTTCCTTGTTCAGATACTTGCACGTATCCTTCATGCCATCAGAGATACCGCCTCAGAGAGTCTGGCTTCTCTGATCGGAAAGTGGTTGCTTCAGACACTCATCGGAGCAGCCATCGGGCTTCTCGCTGTTGCCATTTCCGTTATCCTGACTATGGGATTTAAATCTTTAGGAGTATATTTCCACAGCAAAGAATCCAAGGCTATCCGCACATCGGATCTTTTTGCCATAGCACTCTGCGCGGCCATCGGAGCTATCCCTTCTCTCGTGACCGCTACAGTCTATCTGATTGCAAGGGTTCTGATCAAAAATGGTAAGAACGTGAAGTATCTCGGTACATTTCTTGCTTCTGGAGCAGCAATTGGCTACTTCGCCTATTCACTTTACTTCTGTTTTTGATTCTCGACTTTTCTCTTACTGGCTCTGACTCGTTTGAGAGTTGTTTATATCTCTCACCTTCGAATTATTTCATCGAGATCAAAGTTCAGATTTGACAGAAGCTACAAATTATACAATCACGACTCGTTAAACTATCCGATATCCGCTTGTCATGCTACACACATTTTCCAGACATAAATTTGGGGGGCTCTTTCGAGCCCCCCTGTCTTTATCGACGATTAACTATTTTGCCAGAAACTTGGGTTTACTTTGCCCCCCTGCAAATCAGGTGTAGTAATACTCATAGCTCTTTACCGTGTAGGCACTCTGTAACGGTTGCGGTGTATTACTATCTTCATTGACACCCGGACAATATTCCATAAACATCTGACCGCCCTGGCCACCTGCGCCTGACTTAATCTTAGCCGCCTCTACTCTTCCATAGAAGGCAACCGGAGCCGAAGGTGAACCACCACCATATACGAATGAACCTGCATCTTCCCCTGTTCCTGCGAGGCTGACATAAGCATCAAGCACGGCAGGATGCTGCAACGTAACGGTATTTTTACCCAAACCAATGATATAACATGCCGGTTTTTGTCCAGACTTTCCTCTCATATCTGTTTCTGAGGCTTTACCCTCCAACGAGCCATTTCGCATAGAAACAGAAATGATTCCTGTATGGCTATACTCGTTGCCTTCATGCATAGTCAAAGTTGCATTCTTCGCCAGAACAATTGTGAGGTGATCCGTATCGGCAACGCGGATGCGGAAATTATTGAAGTCGACATTTCCTGTCATATAGATACTCGAATCTCCCTCAAGCGTCACATCACCATTGGAATAAGATCCGGACATGACAAAGTGATTATTATTTCCAGTTATAGTTTTAGTTCCGCAACCAGATGTAATCACCTTAGTTGGATCCGTATTCGACGTAGGAGCCTTAGAAGCGTATGAGCCATAAGCATTGCTCTGTGCAGTCATCGAAGGAACCTGCTGTTCCGCTGCTTTTTTCAGCGCCTCATCCGTCAGGTAACTCTGTCCCTTAGTTTTGAGGGTGTTATACATATCCTTATGCTCTTGTACCGACGAAGCCAGAAGAGCTGCCTCATTATCATATACCGTCTCTGTTATCTGACTTCCTGTTTCCCACTGATTTCTATGGAATGTTGCGCTACCATCTTTAACAATAATAACGTTCTTCGCACCAGACCATTCTTTGTTTCTCTCAACGGAGCTACCTCCATCTACGACCCAGTATTTGCCTTCCCAAACCGGACGATTGTATCCGGAGAAATATCCGCCGACATTTGCTTGGTACGATTGCTGATCAGCGCCACGAACCTGGTTTGTGACGTACATTCTTGCATTGTAGAAATAGATACCATCAGAAACAATATTAAAATTGGATTCTGGCGGAGTTCCATTGAAAACATTAAGTTGATTATTGTCACTCTCACCGTAATCAATACCTAAGAAGTAGATGTTTCCGGTTGTAGATATACCATTACCGCCAATGCTTGCAACGTCGATAGTTGCATCTTTTCCGTAAAAAACTACATCATGCATGAAACGAGAACCTTGCGCTGCCCCCAGTTTGCCAGTAAATACTGCAGTATTCTCAACATACGTCTGACTCTGATATCCAGACAACGAAATGTTGCCATGGAAAACTGTATAAGACTTATCTGTATTCACCATCAAGTCCTGAATATCCAGAACATTGGGATCATCATCGGAACCTGCAGTTACCATATTGGCACAGATCTCAGGAATCTCCGGACTTCCTGTATATTCGAGATACACACGAAGTCTCTCATAGTTGCTATCACTTCCTGTTACATCAATAATGGTTGCAAATTCCATGATAACATCGTTTGAACCCTCAGAAGCAGGCTTCACTGTGAAATAAGTCTGATTACTGGTCGAGTTATTGGAAAGACCAGGTGCGATATTCTTACCACTATCGGAACTCGCAGTACCTCCAAGCTTGGATTCCTGAGCACCTGTAATCTTGTATTCTGTAGTACCGTTGGTCGACGCCATAGTCTTTACTTGAGCATCAGTAATTTCCTGTTTCTGTATAGCATCAAGGATCGTTTCTGCCGCACATGACAGCGTCAATCTCTCCTGGCTTCTCTCCGCATCCACATAGTAGCGGTTACGGCTGGCCAGAGTAATTGTCATTGCAGATGAAATAAGGATAAGGGATACAGCAAAGATCATCAGAACGAGAATGAGCATACCTCCTCGTTTGCTGGATCTCTGATGCAGCTTACCACTGTGTAAGAACTTCATCTTTCGTTGCCTCCAAAGTTTGTCTAATGAATCATTGCGGATAAGTTACATTTTTTTGGTTATACTTAATTACCATTATATTGACGAAAGCGCAAAATAAAAGAGCTTTGATTGGAAAGTTCACATTATTTCACAATTCAAACAATATCATGCGGCAATTATGTATCCATTCAGTCACATTCTTCTGCTTCGGGATCATTTTTCCTCTCGGGGCCCCCTCCCACTTCCGAAAGCGACTGCCACTTCTCTTTAACATACCACGCTGCGCTCGCATTTGCAAATCGGATTTGTCCGGCCCCGTAGTATTTCTGATCCGGTGTTCTCTTGGCACGGATCTTACCAGCAAGTAATCCGTGCTGCGAACATTTCCACAAAGAAAGATGGGTATGCCCGGAAGAGAACCATGGAAGATCCGCCACCAGTTTCTCATTACATATAGGGCAGCGAAGCACTTCCTGTTCGGCTTTCTCATCTGCTTCCTTCTCTGTCGGGAAGACATCACTCTTCCACCGGAACTGCATCGTCAGATTCGGATTGGATATGTAGGAGGACAAAGGGATAAAGCCTTCCGTCTTCTCTTCGGTATTCTTCATGCTGAAATAGTCGATCAGTGATTCTTTCAAGACCAGAGCTTCATACCAGGCATCCTTGTCTGCGCTGTGAAAATCATCCGTCTGCGGGATCTTATAGAAATCCACCGCGTAGTTCACGCTTCTCTGCATGGTCGTATTCTCCCCCACCTTTCCGAAGAAAGGCTGGATATCCATAAATCTTTCATTCATTTCGGCAGAAAGCCCGTGGATCTTGAGATTAGAGCGAAGAATGGAGATATCCGAATCTCCCCAGGCACACAGCACATAATCTTCTCCGCAGAAATCCATGAATAGTCTGTACGCTTCCTGAAAGGGCAGACCGCACTTAAGGTCATTGGTACTCTTGTTGATCACTCGGGATACCTGTCTGTTCATGACCCGGTAGTAGATCGGTCTTACTGTAAGTCGCAGCGGACGGGAAAGCTCGAAGTCCTTCTCCGAATTCATCCGGAGTTTCACGGCTCCGATCTCAATGATTTCACCGGGCAACGTCTTGGGATCGACCGGAGACGGAATATAGGGAATCGGCTGGTTCCACTCCATATCCAATACGACGAATGTTGTCGGAAACAACTCCTTTTGTTCACTCATCATGTCTTCTCCTCCTGTTCGATCCGAACCGTGTTTTCTACTTTATCTATTGCCTTCCCCTTTTTCTTATTAGGGAAGCACTTGCTTGCTGACAGAAGTATGAGGAGCACTATTGCAAACGCTCCCGCTATGACTGCCCCGATGAACCCCTCCGGAATAAACTGAAGCGAGATCTCGTGATGTCCCTGCGGAACGTGCACAGCCAAAAATGTCTTGTATGCTCCGAAAGTTTCCGTTTTTTGCCCGTCGATCGTAGCCGTCCAGCCGTCATCTGCCGGAACACTGAACAGAAGTGTCCCTGCTTCGGGTGCATCGATGCTCCCGGCAAATTTCCCGTCTTCCCACGAGCTCGTCTGCCAGATAGAAGACCTCATCCGGTTCTCGTATATCTCCATCGCTTCCTTGTCCGGCGAGGCGGCGTAGAAAGAGAGTTTCGAATCCCCAGGCGAATACAAGGATAACTTCACGCACAGTTTCCAGCCTTCCGGATGTGGCACATCAATGCAGATGCATTCATTTGACCGTCTCGACGGATGATTGAGCGGAACTTCATTCTCGTCATTTCTCAGAAAAGCTTCCACGGTTACATTCTGATCGCATCTTACTAATATATATAAGGTAGAAAAATCAGAGGAAAGGATCTCCTGTGATTCGAAAACGACTTTCCCCAACGAAGATGTATCTAAAGCAGAAAAAGTATCATCAGAGTTTTCTCTCATGTTTTCCATCTCTTCGGCTTCCATGTGAAGAATCGTGAGAGGTCTCGCACCGGTCAGCCGGTACGCCAGCTCATTCTGATTGACAAATGGGGAATCATCTGTAAGAAGCACACTGAAGATATCTTCCGCCACAAAGAAGAATCCGCTGGAATCTGTATTGGGAATCGCACTTACACTTCCCAGTTCTCTTGCCGTGTCGATCAGGCGACCTTGACGAAGCAGAATATCAGTAACCGGGGTGCCGGCTCCGGGAAGAATCTTCGTCTCGTCCAGATTGCGGTTCACACCCAAAGCGCACAGTGCCCGTGAAAACTGCAAAGAGGTCATATAGCCGTCCGAGGACAGCGTCGCGAAGTGATTCATAAACCCATAATTGTAATCGTCGTCCGCGGGGGAAGAAAAGAATACCCGCTCGCCGGCGGCAAGACCGGCACGGACTGTAAGCAATTTTGCTGTCTCTGCCGGATCCGTCTCCGCACAGATCACAGCATCGTCCAGGGCGTATATTTTTTTCTTCTCCAGTTTTTCACGCGAATTAGAAGAAGGATCGATGCGAAGACCATCCAGCGCTCCCTTCTCCACTACCTCACGCTCCACGACCGCGTGGTAATACTTCTCTTTGATCGGGCGATAAAATGACAATCCCGCCTCCAGAATCATCACCAGCGCCAGAATGGAGACCGCCGTTTCTTTCCGTCTTCCCTTAAGTGAAGGAACGTTAAGAAGAAATGAGAAATAGAGTATCAGGAAAAGAACTGCCATATATACCGCATAGTCCGAGTAGGAAAGATCCTTAGAAACAGCTGAGCGAATCAGCATGAAAGTGATCAGCATACCCAGTGCTGCATGCACGTGACTGCGCTCATCGAACCATACTTCACGTGACAGAAGCCGACCGGATGCATACACGATCAGGAAAGTAATAAGAATCGCCTGCGGATATACGCCCGTGATCGGAAAATGAAATCCCAGGAACACATACTGAATGATTTTACTGGACATGGAGATGTAGAGTACCACCATCATAGAGAAGACATATACCTTCTCCGTAAAACGGATTCGGGAAGAAAAGCCGTAGAGGATCACCAGGATGACCGGAAAGATTCCGCAGTATATACCGGGAGCCTGATTCTCAAAAGAAGGAAAAATCAGAAGTGAGTCGAAGCATGCCCGTTCCAGAATATCCCAGGCTTTCAGATTCATTGTAAGGTCCTGCGGCAAATGGAGGACCTGCATCCCGGCCGAGGTGTTCCAGAAGGTCTGCCATGCCGGGAACCACATGAATGCGGAAATACCAACGCCAAAGAATAGATACAGGAAGAAATCCTTGAAAATCGTCCAGATCTTTCTGGCTTTCTCATTCTCACGGCGATCCTCAATGATGAGAAGCGGGAACATCGCAAGAACGAAGATAAGCATATATACGCCCGCCTTCGCACAAGTAATGCCCATTAGGGCGCACACAAGCGAAAATGCCCATGGTTTTCTCCCACGAATCAGGTAGTGAAGCGTAAGAATGAGGAGCGGAAGAAGGATCACCGAATCAAGAAGCCACGGTTCCTGCGAATATGTCAAGACATAACCGCAGAGGGCATATGCCGTAGATACCGCCACACTGATCGGCGATACCACGTTTTCCTTCTTCCAGAGAAGGATGAAAAGCGCCAGTGCTGCCCAAGAAGCCTTAAGTGCAAAGATGATCTGTGTCATCGATGCGATATCCTTCTCCGGAACAAGAAGATAGAGCAGCACAAACGGACTCGATGCATACGCGGAGATCCACGCCCAGAAATTCACACCGCCACCCGCATTCCAAGAATAGAACAATGATTCCTTCGCCAGAATCTTTCTGCGAAGCTCTGCGATCACAGGGAAATACGTGTTGCGGAGTGCATCGGTTGCGAAACACTTAGACGAGAAGGGATAAAGTTTAAACTTGTAGGCAATAGCAAGAAGAATCAGCCCGGGCAGAAGAACCGCCACAGGAAGATACACCTTCGTTCTCGTATCGGCCAAAGTGATGCGGCTGTCCTTACGAAGGTACCTCATTGCTCCTCCCCGGAAGGCAACTCCTCCGCACCTGTATCCTCATCTGAATTCATATCGTATTCACCTGTGACACCGGAAGCATCTGTCCCCATGTCAGCATCATGGTCCTCGGAAGAATCGATGTCGTCAGATTGCTCTTCAATGGCAGCAAGCTTTCTAAGTGCGGCTGATTCTCTTATCTTCCGGATGACCGTCAGCAGGATCAATGCACAAATGGCCGCAATCGAGATCTTGACGCAAAGATCAAACTTCGCCGGATAATACTTAAGTGAGATCGAATGCGTACCGGCAGTCAGTTCGATCGCCATAAAAGCATCATCGATCGGAAGGATCGGCGCCTCCACGCCATCAACGAGCGCCGTCCAGTTCTCATCGTAAGGGATCGTCAGCAGGAGTGCACCATTGGTCTTGGCTGTAACAACACCTTCGACGCTTGTCGAATCGTAAGAGATGACCTGCATCTGCTCATCAGAGAGAAGATCGACCATCTCCTGATATGCAGGCTCGACGACTCTGGCACACTGGATCCACAGGTTCCCGGACAGATTCTCGCTCTCATTGAACTTGACCATAACGGTCTTCTTCGTATTCTCTCCGACATAGCCGAGATCAAGGATCTGGCCTTTTCTACCCGAGACAGAAGATGTTTTCGTCTCATCCGTGTCCAGATTGGTATCCAGGATCGACAGAGAAGCCGGTTTGTTGGCCACGACATACAGATACAGATGATCCCCGGCCGAAGCTCCCTGCGGCTCGACGACAATCGATGCTGTTTTGCTTCCGGAGAAAGTGCACTTATATCCGGTACGGGAATTCCCGCCACCCTCGGTAAGCCCGGTTGGCTCAGAGAGTGTAAGATCGACTTCCGTAAAGACATCGCGTGTCACGCCCATGCTCTTTACCCAGGCGCTCGTCGAGATAAACGGAACGGAAGTCTGCGTCATGTGATACTCAAGTGCCTTGGCATCGACCATGTAGCCGAGAGAGAGCGCGTCAGGATTGACACACTTGCGGATACTATTTCCGGTCTCTACTTCCTCGAAGCAGACAGGGATAGGTGAATTCTTATTCAGATCGTACATGTTGTGCACACCGAACAGTGTGCCGGTCACCTCGGTAAGACCGAAGTTACGCATGCTGTTGATGCCGTTGTTATGGAAACCGAGATTCTTGATAAACGTCACGAAGCTCTCTCTTGCCGTAGATGTGAAGATCGAGATACCCTTGAAGTTATAAAGGGCAGGCTGGTTGCAGATGTAGGCAGGATAGATCTCTGATCTCTCGAATCCATACGGGCTCTGCTTCTCGTCTTCGACCACCAGTTCCTGGATCTCATCGTAACGGGAACCGTAGAAATCCCATCCGGTGAAGCTCTCGTGGGCGGCGACCAGGCTGACTGTAGCGATCGTCGATGTCGCCAGTTCCGCAGTCAGAACCGAGAAAAGAAGGATCTGCTGGAACATACTGCTTCTCTTCCCTTCCCCAATCACGCGGACGACCGCCGTATAGATGATCAGGAAGAGGAACGAAAGTCCAAGTGCCAGATATCCATCCTCACCTTCTCCGATCTTCTCGTAGAGGATCAGGTAGGCGATCATGCACATGCACGGAACCATCAGTTCCTTCTTCGTGAAACTCTTGAGATTGCGAAGGACCCTATAGCCCATGACAACCACGAGAAAAGAGATGAGGAAAGCCTGACGGTACGGAATCTGGTTCGGGAAATGGAAACCGTGCCAGATAAATGTCATCATGCGGGAACTGAGGCTGATATACATGATAGCCAGTCCCACACCATAAGCGATCTTCTCACGAAGACGGATCTTCTTGCAAAGGAAGAACAGCGGAATCATCATCGCGATGAATACTCCGCAATACACGTTCGCCATGCCGTCACGGATGTTCGGATTCGGAGCCACGAGGAATCGGCTGATGAAGTCAAACATGTCATTCATGACATCAAACTTCTTCGGAAATGTATCTCCTGTTGCGGAGGATTTCTGAAGTGTGATATACGTCGAAAGCGTCAGGAAAGCCGAAATACCGCCTCCGATCAGAGAGTATACAGCAAACCGCCATACCGCCGACCAGAAGTTGGCGAGTGTCACACGCTCTGTGATGGATATGTAGAGGATCGGCGCATAGAACACCAGAAACAGGCAGACAAAGTATCCTGCATAGAAATTGGAGATCAAGCACAGTGCCAGGGTGATACAGTAAAGAAGCGGTTTCTTATCCCGCATCAGTTTGATCAGTCCCAGGACGATCAGCGGAAGGAGCACAACCGCATCGTGCCACATGATGTTCCAGAAGTAGGAGATGGTCCATCCGCAGAGAGCATATGCCGATGAAAAAGCAGTCAGGAAGAGATCTTTTCTTCCCTTGTCCAGCTCTTTAAGTAAATAGGACATAAAGAGACCTGTGAGACCGCAACGCAGGATCGCCAGAAAAGCGATGCAGTCACCGATATACTTCGGCGGAAAGAAGATGGCCAGGATATTCAGCGGGCTGGCACTGTAGTTCGCAAACACCGCCCAGAAGTTCGTGCCCATTCCGACGTTCCACGAGAAGAAGAGGCTCTCTCCCGTCAGGATCTTGTTTCTTGTCTCGACGAGAAAAGGCGCGTACTGATGGTAGCAGTCTACTGTCAGGATCATATTCTCGCCGGTTGCAAAAGGGTGAACCTGGAGTATGGCAAACACGGTCATCATGATGAAGGCCGGGATAAAGAAAGCATATATGTGAAACTGACGGTCTGCCAGTCTGCGCAGCATGCGCTTGTTTGATGGTCGCATGGTCGTATCTTCTACTCCTCGATAGTACTCGCGAGCATAATTGTATCACATAGGATGCCTTCTGTAACCGTACCGAAATAGTTTTCACCCTTCTTTTGTGTTAGAGTAGATATTGAGTAATTCTAATGCTTTTGTAGGAGCTACTTGAAGCTATGAAAAAAGAACGTGAAAACGAAAAAGATATAGATACTACACAGGAACAGGATCTGACCGATTCCGCTTCGGAAGTGACCGATTACGATTCTTTGGAAGAACAGGAAACAGCTGAGGCTGATGATGCCGAGTCTCTTGATCCGGATCTTGATCTGATACCTGAAGTTTCAGAAATCGACGGACAGGTCGGATTTAGCGAAGTTCCGGAAACGTACTGGGACGACTCCGAGCCGATCCCGATGGAACTTGGTGCACACGAAGTCAGTACTGTTCTTGACGAGAACGATCCGGATGCTCCTCTTTTTTCCGAGGTCTCAACACGACCGGCCGATGCCGTCGTGACGGAAAAAGGCAGAAAGATCAACTGGAAACCGAAGCTGTTCCTGATCGCTATGGCCCTGATCGCCATCATCGTCCTGATCTGGTCAGTCATCTCGCTCGGCAATCTCAACGAGCGCATGACCAGCCCGCTCACCGTAGGCGACCGTGATATCTCCAACGCCGAATTCAGTTTCATGTACCACTACGTGCTTCTGGAAAACGGTGTAGACATCTTCAAAGAGAATACGGAGAAGATGCTGATGGCTCCGGGCGAGAACGGATTTGCCACCTATCGCGATTACTTCCTCGATGTTACTGCGAAAGAGATCCAGACGACATACATGCTCTATGACGATGCAACCGCCCACGGCTATTCCATCACAGACAGCCACAAGGCACGTGCGCAGGCATATATCGACTGGCTGAAGTCGAAAGCAGATGCGATCCATGTGGATCTGGATACCTACATCAAGGGTACATTCGGGCCTTATGTAACTAAGAGCCTGATCATGCAGGTTCTCCCGAGAGTGTACTTCACCGAGGACTATGCAGGGCATCAGAAACTCGAGGAACTGAAGGCTACGCCCGAGCAGGCCGAGCAGGCCTACCAGGATGGCCGCAATGCGTACGATCTGGTTTCCTACCGTGTTCTCCGCATCACCTTCGAAGCTCGTGAAGAAAACTATGTCACTACCGCGAACATCCACGCACAGAAGATCATTGACGAGATCGATCACGATCAGAGCCAATTTGAATCTGTCGCGGCCAAGTATTTCTCCGGTGAAGCGCAGCAGAAGCTGCTGGTTCCCGATTCGACGCTTCACAAGCGTGTCCGCTACTCCGAAATCACGGAGAACGAATGGAGAGCCTGGGTTTTCGACACCTCCCGCCAGCCCGGCGATTGTGTAATTTTCCACGATGAATACGGCTTCCCGATCATTTTCTGCTTCGTAGAACGCGTCCGTCAGGAAGAACCGCTTCGAAATGTCCGTTTCTTCTACATCTATAGAGAAGACGAAGAGACAGGAAGACCCGGCATTCCGACAAGTGAAATCATCCCTCTGTCGCAGACGATCTTCGACAGTATTACGGATGAGGCCAGTATGACCACACTCGAAACCACATACGCAGACGAGATTCTCGATGGAGCGATGCGTCCCGTGCAGATGGACTCGATCTATCCCGGCAACAACGCGGAAAACGTCGACGACTGGATCTTCGATCCGCAGAGAAAAAGCGGCGACAAGACCCTGCTCGAGGACGAAAACCAGATGCTGATCCTCTACTACGTGGAATCCTCTCCGAATCCGGAATGGTATGACCGTGTGAACAGTTTCATCCGCATGGACAATTATCAAGCCTTCGTCAGTTCCAAACTAAAGGACTACGCCTATACATTCCACGAAGAAGGACTCGAGTACATAAAAGATATCCCGTCCTGACGAGCACGTCCGACGGGAAGGTAATGTGTCTTCTCACACGAAGAGAAAAGAATGAGATACTCAGTTGGGGATCATCCCATGCGCATAGCGAGTATGACAAGAGCCAGAATGGATGACAGCATCATGATGGACAGGATGATCGCGAGCACTCTCGCGCCTGTGCTGTATCGGGACCGGGACTGATTACCTCTCATCTTCTGTTCCTCCTGATCGTTCTTGCTTTCAGATCTCGTATGCTAGAGATAGTGTATCACGAAGGCTTATTTTGTCAAACCGTTTCTCAGCGCACGAGGAGCGTACCCATTTTCTCATCCTCATTCAGGACCTCAAAGCCGAACTTGTCGATGTACCACTGCTGCACATCGTCATATCCCACATCGACATAGACCATGTCCGGGATCCGGTCCGGATTGAGCGAATAGAACAGATCCAGTCTCTCTATCACGACGGTATTCGGATTTTCCTCTTCATAAGGATGCAGTCCTGTCAGGAGATTGGACGGCGTGCACGAAGACACATCCCAGTCCTCCAGGACCAGCCAGTAATGGTACGTGATATAGGCTGTCTTCTGCTTAACCGGATCATCTCTTACGATACCGGTATACCCAAGACGGGCTTCAACGCCTGTTTTTTCATTGGGTCTCACAAAGAGTCCCTTCTCGCAGCCATCCTCCATCTCTTCCGTCATCGCATTGACTGGTCCGCCCGGATAAACGGTTATGCTCCGGAGAAACACCTCTGCTCCGATCTGGCAAGTGAACAGGAACGTCAGAGCAATGACGGCCGGTTTCCCACCACATATCTTAAGTGAATACTGTTTCCGGTATGTGATCGCAACAATCAGAATCGCAGCAGTGGTCGCTACGGAAGATGCGGAGCAGATCGAATAGATCCCCAGGTTCGAGATAAAGGAGATACAGACTCCGTACAGCATACCGGGGACCCAGAGATAGGAGAAAATCCTGCGGACCGACTTATCTTCATAGAGCATTGCACAGATAGGAACAAGAATATTGATCGGAAGCATGACCCGGTTCAGCGGGTAACTGTTTGTATCCGATCGGGCCCCGATAACTGTGATTTCAAGGATCAATCCGATAACAAGAATAGTCGTAAAAAGAAGAAGATAGTCTCTCTTCTTCCGAAGTTCGGGGCTAAGATAGAACACAAAAGTAAGAAGTATGACCGAGACGAAGACCACTGCGGCCAGCGGGGCCACTTCCAGAATATTACCCACATAAGCTATGAGAAGCAGAATCGGGCTAAATGCAGGGTGTTCGGGGTCATCAAGCACGTGTGTCGCATTGGAGAGAAGATCGGAAAAAGAAGCTCGGGAGATCAAAAAAGCGAAGAACAGCATAGCCAGAAGCGCACACCCGGAAGTAAACCAGAGCCACTCCTTCCCTTTCTTCTTACAAAAGAAGATCACACTGTATATAAGATACACGGCGAGAAGATACGGACAGCAAAGAACTGCTGCCGCAAAGAAGACCCCTGCTATTCCAAGCTGGAATGGTCTTCTCTTTTCCGCCGTCATGACCAGGATCAGGGCGACATGCAAGCCGAGAATCGCGATGCTGTTATAGTTGAAGTTCAACTGCAGGAGCGGGCAAAAGAGAAGATATGCCATCGAGGCGATCCCTGCCCCCTCCTTCGAATACTTCCGGGTACGAATATAGATGAACAGGGCTGCAAGGACCTGCGCGATCACATAGGCGTGGCGGAAGAAGAGAATAATGCCCTCGTTATTCTTTCTGAAAAGATGAAAGAACCAGTATAACGGCTGGACCAGAAAGAAGGTGAACTGGGACGCATGCCATTCATGCACGAGCATGGCATTGCCACGGTAGATCTTATCTCCCAGCGATAGGAAGAATGCCTCGTCGACCACACCCAGGCCGAAGCGGCATCGGATCCAGCAGAAGACCGCGCAGACAGCAAGACCAATAAGAAAAAGGATATCTTTTCTATCTATTCTCCCGCATTCGGATTCCATAAACATCTCACATCAGAGGTAGCGCAATAACTCTTCACGGACACCGTCCATTCGCGCATCCGAGATTCCGAAGTCCATCTTTTTATAGTTCCAGGCGGAACGGCCGATACCGTATTTCGTGAATACCTGGTTGATCATCGCATACCACTTCACGGTATCCTCTGGAGCAACTCGGTCGATCACGCCATACTCGCCGCAATAAAGTGCCACATCGCGCTCCTCTGCCACCGAGATCGCCTCGGCAAAGATCTTCTCAAAATACGCAGAAGAAAGCTTCTCTTCCGGATCGAATCCGGAAAAACCGGTGGTCATCTGAGAGAGATTCTTCTCACCTGCTTCGTCCATCTCCCTATACGGTGCTTCGATACTGATACGGAATGAGGTATCCATCGTGGGGATCCACGGAGCGCCCTGATGGGTGAAGATCAACGGCTCGTAACAGTGGAAGTTATAAATGATATTCTTGTCATAAGGAAACGCCAGATCTTTAACGGAATCTACACTGTTGTTCCAGTAGCCGCCAACGAGGATCTTGATAGTTGGCGCGATCATTCGGATCCGGCGGATGCACTCGTAAGAGATCCTGTTCCATTTTTCGCAGTATGCCTGATCCGTCACTTCGTTAAGGATCTCGAATGCCAGCCGGTCTTCGTATCGGGCGAATCTCTCCGCCAAGCGTTCCCACAGGATATAGAAACGTTTCTGGAGTGCCTCACTGTCGAAGAAACCTCTCTCGCCGTGTGCATCATCAAAGGAATAGCCGAGTGTCTTGTGAAGATCAAGAATCATATTGAGCCCGTACTTCCCGCACCAGTCAATCGCATCCTGAATATGGGCGTATCCGCTCTCCACAGGATTCCCGTCCTTGTCTTCAATCAGCTCATAATCGATCGGAAGCCGGACGTGGTCCATGCCCCAGCCCTTGATGATCTCTATATCTTTTTCTGTTACAAAAGTACTGTAAGTCTCTTCCGTGTCATCACACTGCGACAGCCAGCCGCCCAAGTTAACACCCTTCTGATAGCCTTCCCACTTTTTCATATATCGTCTCCCCTAGTAAGAACTACTCATCATTATAGCAGAGATTATCTTTCTTCTGCTATAATTTCTTACATAGAGGGGTAAAGATCGTGATAGAGAAATCATTTCTGGAAAAAGAGAAGAAAAGCGCAGGCAGAACTCGGGATATGCGTCCCGTCCTCTCCTTCTTCGCCGTCATGGCGGCACTCGTAGTGATTTTCTTCATGACTGGTGTGTCTCCCTTCGGGCCCCGGAGCGTCCTCGTATCAGATCTGTCTGCGCAGTACGCCCCTTATCTGGCGACACTACGAAACAAGCTTCTATCCGGACGTTCCCTCACCTACTCCTTCGAGATCGGTATGGGGAAGAACTTCATGGGAATTCTTGCCTACTATCTCTCGAGTCCTCTGAATCTTCTGGCACTTCTGTTCCCGGTATCACGGATCTCCGAGGCGATTCTTCTTCTCATCACGCTCAAGATCTCCTTCGCCGGAGCTTTCATGACCGCATATCTTGACCACAAATTCAAGGACAAGAGCAGGATGACTCTTCTCTTCGGTCTGATCTACGCACTGAGTTCATTCTCCATGTCGTTTATCTTCAACTTCATCTGGCTTGACGGATTTGCCTTGTTGCCACTTCTTATTCTGGCAACCGAGCTTTTTGCAGAGAATATGAAAAATGCATGGAAGCTCCTGATCGTCCTGATCGTGCTCTTCGCCTCGGGTTACTATATGGCCTACATGGCGGGGCTTTTCTCCTTTTTCTATCTGCTGGTCATACTGGAGTATAAGAAATCTGCCCAACCTTCGGACCGCTCCGAAGAACCTGGAAGGAGTACTTCACCCGGAGACGGCAAAGTTGTCGGAGTATTTATCCTGATCGCGATCTGTGCTGCGCTAATTCTTGCCATACTTCTGATCCCGGCCGGACTGGACACCCTCCGAAACGGCGACAGTTCCTCTTCTTTCTCGGTCACACTGAATCCGAACTTCTCACTTGTCAAGTTTCTCCCTCAGTTCTTTCTAGGTAAGCTCACGGATATCTCGAGCAATATGCCTTTTGTTTATTCGAGTCTTCTCGTATTCATGCTGGTTGTTCTTCTGTTCCGAAATCCGGAAGTCCGAAGCGGTCTGAAGATTCGTGCAGGAATAGGCATCGGACTCGGCGTCCTTTCCTTTATCCTGCCTCCGCTCAATACCGCCTGGCACCTCTTCGATTCTCCAAACTGGTTCCTGTACCGGTATGCCTACCTCTTCATCTTCGGAACGGTACTTCTTTCCTACTACTCGTTCCTGCATCTTAAGAGTCTGCGGAATCGCGATTTCACTTTCTCATTCGGCCTATTCTTTCTCCTTCTCGTCCTGGCAGAATGCTTCGGACGCGATCAGTCCGTCTCCTCCATGTTTTTCCAGAATCTTCTGGTCGGCGGACTGATCACACTGTGTCTGTGGGGATTAACCAAAGAGAGATGGACACCGTCCCTCTCTGATCTTCAGAAGTGGGGCGTGGGGATACTGGTGCCGATCGTTCTCGTAGAGATCGTTTTCCTAGCACCGAAGGTCACTGTCGGTGCGATATGGAACGACTCGCAGGACAGCGCGGCATTCTGTGAAGAAGTGGAAAGCCTCCGGAGCGTGACCGCATCGATCGATCCGAATGACCCGGGCCGTACGGAAGCCTCCGGAACGCTCGGTCTCAATCTCGATTCTCTGACGATCTCTTCGTATTCTGAAACACATGGAATCAGCGCCTTCTGCTCCATGTCAAACAAGAAGCAGCAGCGTTTTCTCAAGCAGCTCGGCTACTGCACGAATTACAATTACTTCTCCGTCGAGCATCGGAATGTGATCCTGCCGGCCGATTCCATTTTAGGTATCCGCTACTATGTCTCAAAGAGTGATGCTTATCCGACTGAGTGGCAGCGAGCCCGAAATGACCTTTTCGCTCTTTGGGAAAACCCATACGCCGTCCATATCGCTTTTGTCGCAGACGCAGGCGCACTGGAATTTGACGGATATGCACTCGAGCAAGCATGTCGTTCCAAGGATTACCTCTCTTTTCAGGAAGCGTGGATCGCATCCCTGACCGGCGTATCCGCCGAGAACCTGTATGTCGCCACAGACGATTCGGACTGGCAGGTCCAAAATGGCCAGGAACTGTCTGATGCCAGCAAGAAAAATCTCCTGAAATACGATCTCAAAGATGGTATGAAACCCGAGAATATCGAAGAAGGGACAAAGAATCTCACTTACTACGTACGCACCACCTCGAGTATGCCGATTGTTCTGCGCACGAGTCTTACAGTCGGAAAAGACGGACCACTTTACCTGTCAATCCCGTTTCTGATGAGAAGTGCTCCCCTCTCTGTCTACTGTAACGACGAACTGATTTACAAGGAAGAGTCTACCTCCTACTTCTCCGTGATTCTCGATACCGGTATACACAGTATCGGCGACGAATTGAAGATCGAGATCCGCTGCGATGATGATATCTTCGCCTCCTTTACACCGATCCTGGCATACTGTGACCTTGAAGTGCTGGACGAACAGACCACGATTCTGAAAAAGGACATCTCAAATGTGAATGTCAGAGACGGGTATGTTGCTCTTGATGCGGACGCAGAAGAAGACCGTGTACTCATCACTACGATCCCGTATGAGGAAGGCTGGACTGCAAAAGTAGACGGGCAAAAAGTACAGGTGGTGCCCTATCAGGATGCGTTTATCAGCATCCCGATCGAAAGCGGACACCACCATGTGGAACTTGATTTCACACCTCCGGGACTTCTTGTCGGAGGTATCCTGAGTATCGCCGGCGTGATTGCCTCGGCCGCGGTTCTCCTTCTTATTCAGAGATCAGCTCGTAAGCAGAGACCTTCTTTATCGCACCGGACATGGCGTAGGTCATGGCAAATACCAGAACACCGATCACGGCAATCGTCAGAAGAATCAGTACCGGGAAGACGATGAAGTCGATCTTATGCATGCCGAAGCCCGAAAGGATCGCGGTCATGAGAGGATTTACCAGAACGAATCCGAGAAGTGCGCCCAGAACGGAGGCGATAAGCGTAACCGGCAGAAGGGAAAGCGAGAGCTGCAGTTTCAGCTGACGGCTGGTAAAGCCGACCGCTTTCTTGATGCCGAACTCCTTCTCTTTCTTGATGAAGAGCGTCTTCAGAAGGATTTTGACGACCAGGATGATGATCGCGATATTCAGAGCGACCATGATCATGACGATCAGGGATACCGCCGAGATCTCCGTTCCTTCTCCATTATGGACGGCTCTGTAGGTATTGTCGGCTGTCGTGCACTTCTCGCCGAGAAGTGCTTTTATATCGGAAATGGCCTTATCGATACTCTCATTACTCGGATCCTCCATGCGGAAACGGATGATCTCATAGTTCGGCTCGATGCCGAGTTTCTTCGCGCCCTCTTCACTCATGAAGATACGCTCGCCGAGGTTCATGATGGACTGCTGGAAGCCGGTGATCATGAAACGTTCGGTATGATTGCCGAACATCACTTCGATCTCGTCTCCGATCCCGACTCCGAGACGGTCTGCGATGACCCTGCCGATGACGCACTCATTGTCTTCTTTGAAAGAGTCGCCCTCGTACACACCACAGTCCATGCATTCCGGCTTATCCGTATAGAAGGTAAACGTCTCGTTTCCTTCGATACTGATGTTCGCGAAATTAACGCCGTACACTTCCTTCACGCCGTCAATATGCGTCATCTGCTCGATGATTCGGTGTGTCTCTTCGGTATCGGTGTTGACGTTGATGAATCCATCCGGAACATCACCGTTGATGAGATGCACGAACTCGGTCGGATTGACCTTACTGTTGTAAAAGAGGATCCCCGAGAACATGATCATAAACGCGACCACACTCATGACGGAAAGAAGGATGATGTTCTGTCCCTGACTCTGCAGCATACTCTTTAAAGCAAGGAGAGTATTCAGTCCGCCTTTCGTGTTCTTGAGCGGCAGATAGTTCTTCTTAAAGCTGTTGGACTTCAGGCCGAAACGAAGCGCTGTCGCCGGGTGAAGCTTCTTCAGTTTGATCGTGGAAAGGAATACCACGACGATCATGCAGACCGCGATACCACCTAAGATAATGAGCGTCGTTCCAGGGCAGAACCTGAGTACCCACAGCACACCCGTGATCGTCTGGAATACTTCTCTGTCGAGGATCGGCATGGTGATGTAGGAAAGGATGCATCCGATCACACCGCCGATCATGCCGACGATCACAAACTCGAGCGTCATGGCCAGACGGAGCTGTCCGATCGTGTGGCCGACCGCACGGAGCGCACCGATATTTTTAATATCTCTGTCGATATTGTTATTGATCGTAAAGACGATCATGATCAGGCAGACCACAAGAACAACTATGGAGAAAGCTGTCACCAGACCGGAAAGGATATCTGAGATCGCTATATAGCCTTCTTTTGCCAGGTCACGTGCATAAGAATAGAATTCCAGACCTTCCGCAGCCAGACTGTCTCTGCTGGCCTGAAGGACCTCGTTCTGGGAAAAGCCTTCGGCGCAATACATCTTGACCATCTTTCTGTCCGAGATATAGTTCGAGGTCAGATACGATTTCTCCGCGTATTCCCACATCTGTGAGAAAGAATCTGCATCGACCATAACCGACATCCAGCCGTAGGAATTACCGCCGATCAGCGCTTCGTAGATGCCTGCCACGTAAAAGTCGAGATCTCCTGCCGCGGGGGAATGCATGTGGATCTTATCGCCCACTTCGATATTGTTTATCTTCGCGTAATACGAGTTGAAATAGATTTTCGGACCTTCTACTGATTCATCTCTTTTCAGAAATGCATACTCCTCTGCGGCGCCGTATTCACCGATCCTCGTGATCGTGGAGCTGTCGAGGTCGAACTCCTCGTCTTCACCTTCGATCCGGAGCTTCACGGTACCAGGCATGACCATATCCTGGATGGAAAAACCGGCGATCTCCGGAAGGCCGGAAAGTGCCCGTGAAATCTCTTCATCGGAACCGACGATATACGACAATACATCGGCTTCTTTCGTCTTTTCGACTTTCTCGTCATAGATCGAGCTGTACTGTCCGACAAAAAGGCCGGTGTGCAGAAGAAGTGAGGTCAGGATCAGTACGAAGAGAAACGCAGTCAGGACATTTCTGTCCTTTCTCATATTGGCACGAATCAGCTTTACCATCCCATCTCCTCCAGAAATCCCTTGATCATCGCATGTCTCTTCTTATCGCCGCTTACGTATTTCCCGGGGTTGCACTCACCCTTGATGCCGCCGTCCTCGAGATAGAGGATACGGTTCGCACGGCGCGCGGACTTGATATCGTGAGTCACCATAACGACAGACTGACCCTCGTTATTGATGTCCGTAAGAACATTCAGTACGGCTTCGACACCGGCGGAGTTCAGCGCGCCGGTCGGCTCATCGGCAAAGACGACATCCGGATCGTTGATGACCGCACGGACCATCGCCGCACGCTGGGCCTCACCGCCGCTGACCTGTGCCGGGAACTTATCGGTCATTTCCTCGCTGATCCCGACACGCTCGAAGAGATCGGCTGCCTTTTTACGAAGATCCTTCTGCTTCTGCCCGATGAGCATGCCCGTAGAGATCGCGTTGTCCATGATGCTCATGCTGTCGACGAGGTGTACCTGCTGAAACACGAATCCGCAGTGCTTCCTTCTGAATACCGCGAGCTGGTCATCGTTCATGTCAGTGATCTCTTTTCCCGCATATTCAACATGTCCGAGGGATGGCTTATCCATGCCGGAAAGCGCGTAAAGGAGAGTCGATTTACCGGCTCCGCTGGATCCCATGATGACAGTGAAATCGCCTTCGTAGATCTCGAGGTCGAGGTTCTTGATGATGTGATACTGCTTCCCGGAAACCGAGAAACTCTTGCTGAGCTTATCTGTCTTGATGATTGCTTTCTTTTCCACCTGCGTCGTCTCCTTTCGATGCTTCCTCTGTCAGATTGTTCTGTCAGCGTAGATATGACCGCACAGATGTCCTCTGTACGGTCACAGTATAGTCCAAGTGGAATCTTAAAATCTTTGTCGAAGTTTTAATCGTTCTTTAAATGCTATGAAAAATCATCGGATAGAACCTTCGGGCGCTGTCCTCGGCGCTTTGCCCTGCGGAGACTTCGAAGAGTTTTCTTTTTCGCTCTGTCACACTTAAGTGTTAATTATGAAGAAGAACCGGATTATAACCAAGCTCTATGTCTTGGGAGGCTGTCTCAAAAAGAGATTTGATTCACGGAGCAGGCAGTCTTTCATTTATGAGGCTTTCTGACCGATTTCCGTCTATTTTCGAAGAACCGGAAAAAAGGGACGGAAAAACCAGGCGAGTGAAAGAAGTGTTTCCGTCCATATTATCACAAGTGCGAAAAAGAGACGGAAAATCAAGGGGCTGACCGGTTGAGATTCCGTCTTATTTTACAGGTTTTCAAAATGGGGACGGAAATATCTTCGGTGATCAAGTTGATATTCCGTCCTGTTTTACAGCTTTTCAAAATAGAGACGGAAATGACCCAATAAGCTGACCTGCATTTCCGTCCCTATTCGTCATTTCCTCTGAAAGAGACGGAATTCCATCAGCAAGTCGTATCGTCTTTCCGTCCATATTTGCGTTTTATAGAAAATAAGACGGAAATCAATAAGTTACAATCTGAGATTCACTTCGTCCCAACGAAGTTGATCTTCCTTTATCCCGCTTGGCTCCTTTCTTCAGATCCGAAAGAAAGATGTCAAGACTGCCTTCGGCACCGCATAAGCGGCCATGGGTCTTGACATCTCCTTTCCGGATCTGAATCCTATCAATCAAGCGGGGTAAAGGAGGCCTGCTAAAGCGTCGTCTGAACATTGACGCCATCTGATTGTCCAATCGGCCTTCTTTATTTTTGCCGTAATCGCCAGTCTCTGTCACACTTAGGTCTTGATCACAGAATTAACACTCAAAGGTGACAGCGCCTTGTATTTCTTTAAACCCAGTTAAGCTTCACAGAAGGCGTAATCGTAATACAACCAGCAGACCGTCGTCACAGTTACTTGCTGTGATCTCGCCACCCATCTTCTCCATGAGATATCGGGAGATATAAAGGCCTAAGCCCGCGCCGTCCTTCTCGCCGGCGTTGCAGCCTCTCTTATACTTTCCGAAGATCGTATCGAGTTCCGATTCCGGGACGCCGCCGCCGTGATCACCGATCTCGATGACCAGGAAACGTGTGGCGCCTACGCCCTTTTCTACACGGCTACGGACAGTCATCTCCGTGTCCGCATACTTATACGAATTCGAAAAGATGTTGTTGATCACCTGATTGAGACGTAGGGGATCGGCCGAGACAACGACCTCTTCGATCCTAAAAGCGGAAACTTTCTTCTTATAGTCGGCTTCCGATATGAAGTGCTCGATATCCTTCGAGGTCACTTCGTCGGGCTTGACTTCGAGATGCTCGAGTTCCTCGAGAGTCGCGTGGAAGAGATTCGAGACCAGGCTGTCGATCTGGTCGGCCTTGGCATTGATACTGCGGATCGTGTTTCTTTCTTCTTCATCGTGCGCCGAAAGTTCCATGACGTCTGCCATCGCCTTGATGGACGTGACCGGTGTCTTGATATCATGCGAAAGCTGCGCGACAAGTTCTTTTCGCGCCTTCACGGCCTCGGCCTCACGGAGCTTACTGGCCTTCAGTTCTTCGCGCATGATGTCGAAACTCTCGGTAAAAGCACCGAATACGTGATTTCTGTCCATCTGGATCGGCACATTGAGATTGCCGGCGGCGACCTCGGAAGCGAAATGCTGCATCTTGTCGAAAGGATCGACGATTCGCTTCTTAAGGTAAATGAAGTAGCCGAGAGTTACGGCAAGCATCGCGAAAAGTACGGCACCACAGATGATGGAAATGCGGCGGTTCCTCGAGGCCTGCTGTTCCCGGTAATCGTTATGAACCAGAAGCTTGCCGACGACCGTTCCGTTCTCATCTGCGATATCACGGATCACGTCATAGTTCGTCGTCGCGGACGAAACGGATGTGGAAATATGCTGTTCTGTATAGATCAGTAGATTGCCGTCGTTATCGATCACGGCGTACTCAAATGGCTGGTCCGACGGGATCAGATCCTTCTTATGCTGCTTCGTGTTCTCCCAGTCTTTCCCCAGCGCGATCGTCAGACGGTTGATCTCCGTCGGATAGGACGTGATCTTCTGCGAGGTGAGAGTATTGATGCGGAAGCACACGATAACGAGCACAATCAAAGAAATCGCGGCAAAGATCAGGAAGGAACGTATCTTCACGGCTGTTCCTCCAGGATAAAGCCCGTGCCCCAGACCGTCTTGATGAAAGAAGGATTACTCGGATCGTCTTCGATCTTCTCACGAAGGTGGCGGATGTGGACATTCAGCGTCACGTCGCCGACGAACTCCGTGCCCCAGATCTTCTCGAAGAATTCTTCCTTCTTGATGATGCGATTTCGGTTATTGAGCATATAGACCAGAAGGCGGAACTCCATGGCCTTAAGAGGGGTCTTCTCGCCGTGTCGGATCACGATGGCTTTCGAAAGGTCGATCGTCGCGGTTCCGAGTTTGACGAGGTTTTCGTTCTTATCTTTTTCTGTGCTATCTGAAACATCGTCCGCTATTTCATCCGCCTTCGCCGCTTCGTAACGCTTCAGGGCAGCTTTTACTTTCGCGAGCAGCACGCCCAGCGAATAGGGCTTACAGATGTAGTCATCTCCGCCGATCGACAGCGCCAGGAGCATATCATCTTCCGCGGATCTAGCACTGATAAAAAAGATCGGGACATTCATCTTCGCACGGATCATCTGACAGAGCTCGAAGCCGGAATCCTCGCCGAGGTTGATGTCGAGAAGGATCAGAGAGCACGTATTATCTGCGAAGAAATCGAGCGCCGCCTGCTTATCGGTCACATAGGTCGCCGACACTCCCGACATGTTGAAATACTTGGAAGTGTACTCCGAGAGCTCGAGTTCGTCATCTACGATCAAAACGCTGTAATGCATGCTGTCCTCTTCTTTTTCGTGTTGTCTAGCTTGCTGTTTCTATCCCTGTTTCTTCAGTTCTTCGTCGATCTCCTCGGCATAGCGGACGGTTTCCATCGCATCTCTGCAGTAGCGGTCGGCACCGATCGCATCGGAGTATTCCTGCGTAAGGACCGCGCCACCGACACAGACCTTCGCCCAAGGAGCCTGCTCACGGAGGAGCTTGATGGTCTCTTCCATCGCAGGAACGGTCGTGGTCATGAGAGCGGAAAGCCCGACGATCGGGGCGTGCAAGCGGATGACTTCGTCGACTACGGTCTGCTCCGGAACATCTTTTCCGAGGTCACTGACGGCGAATCCGTAGTTCTCGAGGATGAGCTTGACGATGTTCTTTCCGATATCATGGATGTCACCATGTACGGTCGCGATGACGAACGGGCAGCGCGACGATCCGGTGGAAGTGCCATCGTCACTTGCAGCCATCGCGATTTTGACTTCTTCAAAAGCACTCTTCGCGGCTTCCGCGGCCATGAGGAGCTGCGGCAGATATACCTTCTTTTTCTCGAAATCCGCGCCCACGATATTCAGAGCCGGGATGACCTCCGACTGGATGATCTCCAGCGGCTTCTGCGTGGCAAGGAGTTCTTTTGTAAGAGCACCGGTCTTCTCCTTCAGGCCTCGCACGATGGCCTTCTGAAGTTCGGATGACGGGCCTTCTCCAGAGCCGGTTGATGTGGCTTCCCCTGCTGGTGCCGCTGCTCCTGCCGCGGGGGCGGTCATGGTCGGAGCCGGGAGATTCTGCGCATAGGTGATATAGTCCATGCAGTTTTCGTCCATGTTATGAAGCGCCCGGAATGCATGGTAGACGTTCATCATCTCCTGCGAATACGGGTTCATGATCGCCGCCGAGAGTCCGTCCTGCAGACACAGTGCGAAGAAGGTCGACGTGATGATGTTACGGCTCGGAAGACCGAACGATACATTCGAGATACCGAGGGATGTATTTACCTTAAGATCGTGGCGGATGCGGTGCACGGCCTGCATCGTGGCCAGCGCCGCGGTCGTATCCGCAGAGATCGTCATGGCCAGCGGATCGAAGATGAGATCTTTTTTCGAAATACCGTAATCGGCGGCTCTTCTGATGATCTTCTCGGCGATCGCGACACGCTCTTCCGCCGTGTCCGGGATACCGCCTTCATCGAGCGTCAGTGCGACCACGAATCCGCCATACTTGGCAACGAGCGGGAAGATCACGCTCATGACCTCTTCTTTACCGTTTACGGAGTTGACCATCGCTTTACCGTTATAAGCACGAAGACCCGCTTCCATCGCGACCGGATCGGTCGTATCGAGCTGGAGCGGAAGGTCTGTGACTGCCTGCAGTTCCTGTACCGCTCGAAGCAGGAATGCCGGTTCATCGATCTCGGGAAGACCGACATTTACATCGAGAAGTTGGACTCCCGCATCCTGCTGTTTCAGAGCTTCACCGAGGATGTAGTCTATATCGTTCTCACGAAGCGCCTGCTGGAAACGCTTCTTTCCTGTAGGGTTGATACGCTCACCGATGAGGATCGGACTTCCGCCGAATTCCACAGCGTGAGTATAAGAAGAAACAAGAGATATCTCTTTCTCTGTGACCGGGACAGGCATGATGGTCTTCGACTTTTCGACCACGGCCCGGATATAGTCCGGTGTCGTACCGCAGCAGCCGCCGGCGATACGGATTCCCTTCTCCAGGAGCTTTCCGACGGACTCGGCAAACTCCGGTGGGAACACGTCATAGACAGTCTTTCCGTTCTCGGATCTCGGAAGTCCTGCATTTGGCTTCAGTAGTACCGGCACGGAAGCATACTTGAGGTATTCCTCCATGACCCCGACGAGCTGATCCGGTCCGAGCGAGCAATTCGCGCCGATGGCGTCAGCATGCATGCCCTCGAGCATTGCGACCATAGCAGCCGGAGAAGCACCCGTCATGAGATGTCCACTTCCGTCATAAGCATTTGAAACAAAGACCGGAAGATCCGAGTTTTCTTTCGCCGCCAGGAGAGCGGCTTTCGTATCGTAACTATCGTTCATGGTCTCGATGAAGATTAGATCCACGCCGGCCGCTACACCGAAGCGGACGGTCTTACTGTACATCGCGACGGCATCTTCAAATTCATAATCGCCATAGGGCTTAAGAAGTTTTCCTAAAGGACCGATATCCAGGGCTACGAACTTCTCCTGTGTTCCCGTGCTTTGACGCGCTGCTTCACGGGCATTTCGGACCGCAGCCAGCACCAGTTGTTCGAGTTCTTCGTCATCGAATTTCAGACCATTTGCGCCGAAAGTGTTACTCAGAACGACGTTCGACCCTGCGTCGTAGTAGGACTTCTGGATCCTGACGATTTCCTCCGGATGCGAGACATTCCAGCGCTCCGGAAGCTCGCCGGGCTGTAGGCCCGCCTCCTGCAGAAGTGTACCCATACCTCCGTCGAGGAACAGGAAATGGTCTTTCATGTAGTCAAGTATATTCATCAGAAAACTCCTGATTCTTCAGTGCTTTTCGCGCAGATAATTCATGTAGTATATGCGGTGATTTTACCATAAAAGCCGTAAAAAGTATTCACCGGAAGCCGGAAGAATCCTCGATTTTATCGGGTAGTGAAAGATAATGGAAGCGCCTATAATGGTATTTACGGGAATAGAGGAAATCCATCCGAAGGGACGGCTCTTCGTTTACGGAAATGAGAGAACATAACGCACAGAACATCAGAAACGTTCAAGTAAAAGGGGTTGGCTTATGAAGAAACTACTATCGACCATTCTTACCGTATCTTTCATCCTGTCATGCGCAGCATGCTCGAAGAGTGAAGAAACAACGAAGATGAAAAAGAAAGTGAAGAAGACCACCAAGACAGAAGTGAGCGAAGATCCGACTGAGGTTCCGTCTGAGCCTTCCGTGGATCCGACTGATTCGGACCCGACCTCTTCGACCAATTCCAGGGGCGGAGTGACGAATCCTTCTGCTTATACCACATTCACGATGTTCATCTGCACGCCCGGAAATGAGATCAATGACGACAACGATGTCCAGACACTCATCGCCGATCTGACCGGTTGCATGGTAAAAGAGACGTATCTCATAGGACAGACCGAGACCGACGCAATCGGTTCCATACTCGCCTCGGGTATACTTCCGGATCTTTTCTATGCAAATGATAGCGCTTATGATCTATATCAGTCAGAGACGCTGATCCCATGGGATACGTATCTGGCCGATCCGGCCTACAGCAATCTCCGGAGTCTTTTCACCGATGCACAGTGGGAACTATTCAGGCAGTCCGACGGACATATATACTGGGCGGATGTATTCGCTTCACAGAATGGCGAAAATCAGAAGAACACCTTCGAAGAACCCGCATTCTGGATCCAGACCCGCGTGCTCGAATGGGCCGGCTATCCCCTCATCACGACACTCGATGAATACTTCGCGCTTATCGAGAGCTACTATGCGGAGCATAAGACAAACGCAGACGGGACAGACATTATTCCTTTCACATCCATTACGGAAGGATGGCGCAACTTCGCACTTAGACTTCCACCTCTTCTTCTCGATGGTTACTCGGACACCTATCCCCTGGGTGTGGATACGACCGACCCGGACAACCCTCAAGTATTCGACTATAACACATCTGAAACGGCAAAAGCATACTATAAGAAACTAAATGAGTGTTATAAGAACGGGCTCATCGATCAGGATTTCGGCGTGATGGACTACGAAGAGTATGCGTCCAAGTTGTCTACCGGAGCGGTTCTCGGCATGTTCGACGCGTACTGGGATTTCTGCTACTGTACGAACGAATTCTTCAGCACAGCAGGTATGGGGGGGCTGGGATATGAATATGTCCCGCTGGGACTTACGATCGATTCCGGCATGGAGAACCACTATTTCTCCGGTCGCTCCACCATCAAAACGCTCAGCGGAGTCTGTGTATCCACAAGCTGTAAAGATCCGGATCTTCTCTTTACGTTCCTCAACCGTATCCTGGATCAGGACATTCACGATCTGCGCTTCTGGGGTGTTGAGCAGGAAGATTATCTGATCGATGACACTACCGGTCTTTACTACAGAACTCCCGCTATGGTCTCAGCCAGTCAGGATTACAGCTATCAGGCCGCGCACTTGTGTCCATACTCTTATCTTCCGCAATTCTCCGGTACTTCGAGAGACGGTATCAATGCGATGAAGTCGGCCGACCAGCCAAGTGTTTTTGTCACCAACTGTCCTGAATCCATCCAGAAATACTTTCTCGCATATGGTTACGATTCATATTGTGATAGTCTACGGTCTTCCGAAACAGAGTGGGAGCCGTGGGAGCCAATCAGCACATTCACGAATAGTCTGGACACCACGACAGCCGGTGGAGTCACATATCTACGTATCACTGAGCTTCAGACCGAGTATCTCCCCCAGCTGGTGCGCGCCGATGATTTCGATGCGGTGTGGGACGAATACATGACGGAGTACAAGAATCTCGACCGCGACGCTCTGGTTGCGGAAACGCAGCAGTATGTGGACACCATGGAAGCCCTGGTCGGATAACACGAGAACAGCATAAAAAGAAAAGGAGCGTATCCGGGGATGCGCTCCTTTTTATCTTTCTATTCCTGAGATAGCCGTCATTGGCTATCTTAAATATATTATGATATGATGATTTATAGCAGTTCTCGCATAACTCTATGAATCAATCATAGGAACCGAGTTGTATAACAGGGAGGAGCACAAGCTATGGGGGAAGGTATCCGGAGCAAAGGACATGATTTAGGAAGCATCATGTTCTTTTCTGCTTTTATTCCGCTTGTAATAGTCCAGATTCTGACTATGACTTCGTTCTCCTTCGTCAGAACTATCTGGTACGCCTCATTGGACTACATAGTTATTATTCTGGCCTATGCGACTATTGTTTTAAAAGTGCTCCTGGTGGACAAATACAAAGAGAAGTATACAAATATGCTTGTGGTTCTTCTTCTCATACTTCTTTTCTGTCACGCAAACTTCATTGTGGAAGAGTGGGATCTGGCAATCCTCTTCGCTCTGTGCTTCGGCTCTATAGGTATAGACTTAAAACGCATACTGAAAGTATATGTAATCGCATCCCTGACAATAGTATTATTTACAACAGCACTTGCATGGGCAGGTGTGATTCCAAATTGGACAGTTACCCAATACGGGCGTACCCGCTACGCAATGGGGAATTTTTACTGCACAGACTATGCTGCCAGAATCTTCTTTTTGATGCTTACGGTTCTTCTTATTTACCACCAGGCAATTAAATGGTTTCACCTGGTCATTATGCTTGGTATCTCAATAGCTGTATTCATTCCGACATTTGCAAAACTTGATTTTGCATGTATGCTCCTGACCTTGACAATCTTCGCAATTCATCTTTATGTATCAAAGCATAAGGAAAAACGTTTTGCAAAGATTTGGTTTTCCGCCTGGCCAAAGATCGGAATCATCTCCGTTCCGGTCACCGCGCTTGGAATGCTTATCCTTACTCTTATGTACTCACCTGACAACTCATTTACAAGAGTACTGGACCGCATACTGACCAATCGTTTGCGCCTTGGTCACAATGGTTTTTCCGAATTCGGAATTCGATTGTTAGGTCAACCAATCATTTATCATGGAGGATACGATTCTCCGGATATATATAACTTTGTAGATTGCTCATATTTGCATATTCTATTCAGAGAGGGACTGTTGGCTGTCCTCGTAGTTATCTTGATATATGTACTGATGGCTAAAAAGCACAAGAATCATATCGTCGTTATGTATATCATTACGATGATCGCACTAAACTGCATGATTGCACAACATATGATAGAGATCGATAATAACCCGCTTGGGCTTCTACTGTTTGCGAACTGTGGAACTCTCTTTGCCGGCAAAAAGTCCGATCTAAATAGTAAAGAAGGCATATCTAATGAGAACGAACAACAGCCTGCTTAAACACTTGGATTTCATAATTATCGATATTCTTTGTCTGAGCTTAGCGTTTGTGCTATCTTTCTGTGGATACCATTATATCCGAACGGGAGGATTTGTTTCTCTTGACTCGTACAACGGAGCATACCGGCTCATTATCATTTTGGTGCTTTTCTCTCACCTCTTCATTGCGCTTGCAGGTGCAGAATATTCAGGTATTCTTCGCAGAGACAGTTTCGCGGAAGCACGGAATCTTATATGGCACAACAGCAAAGTACTCGTTATTCTTCTCATGGTGCTGTTCTTTCTTAAAACTTCTGCTACCTATTCCCGTCTCATTCTTCTCAGCACGTTTGTCCTTAATACTCTCTTCTGCTTTGTCTTGAGAGTGCTGCGCAAAAAGCATCTTCTCCATAGCGCTACGGAAAAGATCTCTTCGGGAAGAAGAATTCTGATTATTACCAATCACGAACAGTCAGACAGCCTGAACGAGATTCTGGCTCCACGTGCTTACAGCGGCTATCAGCTTGCCGGAACTGTAAAACCTGATGAGTATGAGGAATATATTAAAGAGCATGTTGTTGACGAAGCCTTTATCAGCATCCCGGAAAGTGATGTGCGAAATGACGTAATCGAAAAGCTAATCGATATGGGAATTATCATTCATCTCGACATGGGTGAATACCTGGAAAACATGCCCAACTCAACAGTTGAGAACATTAACGACCGAACTGTGATCACTGCCGGCATCAATCCAATGAACATCCGTCAGCGGTTTATCAAACGAACAATGGACATTATCATAAGCGTTATCGGACTGGTATTCACCGCAGTAGTTTTTCTTATTGTCGCTCCGATCATTTTCATCCAAAGCCCCGGACATGTAATCTTCAAACAGAAACGAGTTGGTAGAAACGGCCGGATATTTGATTTTTACAAATTCCGTTCCATGTATCCGGATGCCGAAAAGCGCAAAGCAGAACTAATGGAACAGAATAAGATGCAGGGACTCATGTTTAAGATGGACAACGATCCCAGAATCATCCCGATCGGTCATTTTCTGAGAAAAAGCAGTATAGATGAACTGCCCCAGTTTTGGAATGTCCTGAAAGGAGATATGAGTCTCGTCGGCACTCGTCCACCCACGCTTGACGAGTTCGAGAAGTATTCGCTTTATCACGCAAGCCGTTTGTCAATCAAGCCGGGCATCACCGGACTATGGCAGATTTCCGGCAGATCAGATATTACGGATTTTGAACAGGTCGTAAAGCTTGATCGAGAGTATATCCGCCACTTTTCTCTCCGAGAAGACATGCGTATTTTGCTTCGAACAATTGCCGTAATCTTTACTAGAAAAGGCTCCATGTAAAGAACTGTGATCTTACTTGGGACGAACAGTCGAAGTCTCATCCGTTCGTTCATCCGTATGAGTAAATTGATTTACGAACAAAGAGATTCTTTTCCTATTTACTACAATCAAAGCAAGGATACTAAGCATCAGCCCATACCGAAGCAAATTGAAGCGGTATGTCTCCATGATCGCAAAAGCGCATACAGCAAATCCACCGATCATCAAAGAGATATTCTTTGCATCAAAAACATCACGCCAGGAAGCATCGTTCTTGCGCGTACATCTTATCAGACCACGCCAGTGCAGGATCATCAGCAGGAAATAGGAAATGAACGTAGTATATCCTGCAGCCATATATCCGAATTTACCCAGGAAAATGTAATTCAGTACTATATTTGAAAGAGCAGCGATAAAGGATGCCGTCGCAGCAAATCTGTTATTATGGTAGAAAAACTCCACATGCGAAAACAGTGTATAAATCATTGTCAGGAATACTCCGAAAGCGATAGGCGGAACGATATACACTGCTTCCGCATATTCAGGCGGCCCCATAACAGCTACTGCTTCAGGCGCAAGGAGTATCAGGGATATGTTCAGTAATGCCATCGCTCCGATGACTCCTGTCGTTATTTTTCTCATTCCTTTGAAATCTTGTGTTCGGAGTTTCTTATACATCCAGGGAACGATCGCACTACTCACAGCATTTTGGACAACTGTGATCACAATTGCTATAGAATATACCAAACTATACATACCGGCATAGGCTTTCCCGCAAATGATATCGATCATCAGAACATCCGAATGATTCAAGATCATGGCTGACAGGTAATGCGGCATCAACGGGATATTAAACTTTAGTGCATTTTTCCAGTAGAACTTATTGTATAGGCTCTTTATTCCTCGAACACTTGTGACCAGAAGTGGGATCGCAATCACACCTTCAACTGCAACGCGAACAAATATCAACCAGTCGCTCTTATTCTCCGATATAATTGCAGCGACTGTTCCAAATGCAATTGACAGAAGTGTTGTCATGCCTGTAACAACCACCAGCATTTTATACTGGTACTCATATTTCTTTCTGGAAGACCAGAACTGGTATATAGGAAATACATACATATAGACAAGAAGCAATCGGAACTGCGTTGGAGAAATCCTCATCAGCGGTCCCATATACTCTGCAAAAGGCATACCGATCAGACACCAAAAACTGGTTAAAGCAATAGACAGGCCGTGCATAGCAGATGTATACATTTTCCTATCTTCTCTATACTTCTCCAATCCAACATTATATCCGCTATAAAATATGTCCAGAGTCGTTAAAATGAGCGTTACTTCTACCCATGACTGAAATACTTTATACTCGCCAAATTGCGTTTGTGTCAGAAGTCGCGCGTAAATCGGGGTGGTGAGTATCAGCGCTGCTTTCTGCAGAGCGCTACATACGACAAACCACAAAGATGCCTTTATAGCCGGTGAAAGACTTCTATACTTTCGAAGTAATCTATTCACTGTACACCTACCCTTAGCTAAATGCTTCAGATAAGAAAGTATCTTTGTATTTGTCTCCAATGATACTCCAATTATATTCCTGAAGGATACGTTGCTTGGCTTTCTCGCCGCACATCTCAAGTTCATCGGCACTCAATCTATCAGTCTGATCGATCAAGGCTGCAAGTCCCCCTTCTTCTTTACTCCAATAGAATGCCGCGTCTTTTCCAACCTCTCTATTAAATCCGACATCCAATAGCAGATTTAGCTTTGTGCTGCTTAGTGCCTCAAGCAGACTGGGATTTGTACCTCCCACTTCGTGTCCGTGAAGATATCCATACGCGTTTTCCCGAATCTTCTTTAGAAGCTCACTGTTATATACTGTACCAACAAACTTGATGCGGGCATCTCCAGAAAAATGCAGTTTAGTTTCGAGTTCCTTCAAAAACTTGCCTTTCTCATTTGTTATAATGACTAAATCTCTGTTGGTGTGAGAGTGCATATACTCGCGAATCATCGTCTCATAATTATTCTCTGGAACAAAGCGGCCTACAATCAGATAGTAGTTGTTTTTTCGGACCTTCTTCTCATTCAGCCATGCGGTGTAATCCGGGTCGTTGTCAGGTAAAACAGACTCACTGACATCTGCTCCGTAAGCAATAAAAACAGTATTCTTCACGTTGTATTCATTTCGAATATACGTCTCAATGTTCATCGAGTCACAGATGACCAGATCCGCTTCTTGCGTCATTCTCTTCTCTGACCATTTCCAGTACATACGGACTGGAAGCGACCATTTTGACCTCATCCACTCATGTCCGTCAGGATTGACAAAATAAGCTCCACCGGTTTTTTTTATTCTTTTCTTGAGCCCCTTAATCCTTATTCCGATTCGACAAGCAAGAATATAGAAAATCGGGTTCTCAATATTATTCTCCTGACAGTAGTGGATACAGTATTTTACCGCAGCATTATCATAATAGATCGCTACAGCAGGTCCGATTTTCAGACACGGAATTTTAAAAACGTGCGCGCCATGATACATGAACTCCGTTACACGACCGCTTGCATCCTTTTTTAGATGCTGTATATCTTGAAGTTTTGACTCGTCCATGTAGCCATCGCCATTCGCCTTGCATGCCACATGGTACTGAATCCTTGGATTATGCTGATGTTGTTCGGTAAGTTTATCCACAAAAGTCTCGTATCCGCCATATTGACCGATAGACTTTGCTCCGATAATAAATACGTGTCGCGGTTGAGGATTCACTTGATTCATCATCTTCTCCGACATACTCTTTCAATGATAACGCTTCGTTTAGACTACGACTATTATAGCATACTGACGTTTTCATTCTGTGCGGCTAACTGAGAAGGAGGAACTACAGGCAAAACAGCATCTCACTTGCTTATTCTTTCGAATTACAAATGCCTATGATGGCCGTGACGCTCTTACTCGGCGCCATCAGGCACGAATCGGAGAGCGTGATGCCGAGCCTTCTTTCCGCATCGAGAAGCGGCAGGAATGCCTTTTGCACCTCGATCGAAAGATCGCCGTAGCCCGGCGAATATCGCAGGCGAGTCGAACCTCCTTCAGTTTCACTCATTTCCGTCACATCCAGGTTAAATGCATCGCACAGTGACTCTACCCTTTCGGCTCCAATGCCCTGAAGAAGAAGTCCCAGCTTCGGATCGGCTTTCTCATATCTTCGGATCAGTCTGTCGATGCCCGATCCGATCGTCGCCGCAAAAAGCACTGCCTGATCGCAGCCCCGAAGGTTATTGCGCAGTTTCTCGGACTTCTGCGGGAAAGGCAGGATCGGAAAGCCTTCCTCATCCCATCGAAGTGGAATGACTACGAATCCGACACGGAATGATAGTACGCCGGAAATAAGGGAAAGAGCCTTCTCCATCGAGGCGGCCAGTTCCGGATCTTTCGCGGCGTTTTCCTGCTCGTAAATCGGGATACAGGAATAACGCAGCCACTCCGTCACGTTCAGAGATGGAGTCTCGTATTCGAGATACTGCGGGATCGTCTGCGTTTCCGATGCGAGCGCTTCTGCGATCAACTTCCGGTTATCCATATTATTTCACGCCGTAATCCTTCCAGAGGATGTTCGAGAGGTTGTGCATGATGGCTTCCGCCACGTCGGGCTTATTCATGGAGTATACGTGCACATTTGTCACGCCGTTGGCGTATAAATCTATGATTTGATCTGTCGCATAAGCAATTCCGGCCTGCTTCATGGAGTCCGGATCCTGACCGAAATAGTCAACGATCGCTTTAAATCTCTGGGGCATGAAAGAACCGCTGAGCTTGATGGCTTTTTCTACCTGGATAGCATTCGTGATCGGCATGATGCCCGGGATCACGGGACAGGTGATGCCCGCTTCGCGGATCTTGTAAAGGAAGTTGTAGAAGAGGTTATTGTCGAATACCATCTGGCTGACGAGGAAATCCGCGCCGGCGTCGACCTTCTCCTTCAGGTGTTTGATATCTTCTCTCTGATTCGGGCTCTCGGGATGGACCTCCGGATAGCAGGCGCCGCCGATACAGAAATCGTAGCCGCTTTCCTTGATCTCTCTGATGAGTTCGACCGCATGGCGGTAGTCCCACTTCGAGCGGTCCGTATTCTCGAGTTCGGGAGTAAGGTCTCCGCGCAGGGCCATGATGTTCTCGATCCCCATGCTGTGGATCTCTTCGATCTTATCGTGGATCACGGACTTTGAGCTGGACACACAGGTCAGATGCGCCATAGTCGGTACGCCGTGCTTCTCCTCGATGGTCTTCGCGATATCCAGTGTGAAACGGCTCGTCCCGCCGCCGGCTCCGTAAGTGACGCTCATGAAAGCGGGCTTACTCTCAGCGATCTTCTCGGTCGTTTCCTTCACCGATTCGAAACTGGTTTCCTTCTTCGGCGGAAACACCTCGAACGACAGCGACATATTCTTCTTATTCAGGATATCGATGATCTTCATGACGAAAACTCCTCTTTCCTCGGGCAAATGTGGCTATATTATATCACACGAAAAAAGCGAAGATGGAAAAGAGAATCCCGGGATGCATTCTCGCCACTTCAGACAAGATTTGCCTGCGGCAAATAACTCGTGGCTCGAATGATTCCCGTTCTTCTCTACTTACATATCGATGACTTTTGTCGCCATTCTATCTCTAAATCTCACATCATGTTCTACGATGAGCATAGTAGGCGCGTATTCTTCGATCAGTTTCTCGAGCTGCATCCTGGAAAATACGTCGACATAGTTGAGGGGCTCATCCCAGATATAGAGGTGGGCCGGTGTCAGAAGGCTCGTCGCGATGAGGACTTTCTTCTTCTGTCCTTCCGAGAACTCCTCGGTATTCTTGTCGAACTGCGCCTGTTCGAGCGCCAGCTGGCGAAGCACCGCGAGAAAAAGACTATAGTCCACGCCGTGTTCGAAGGCATGCATCCGAAGATCTCCGTGAAGGTGCGATGTGTCCTGATTAATGTACGAGATCTGAAGATGAGGTGCGACCTCGAGACGTCCGTCGAGGAGAAAATCCGATTCCTCCGTATGAGTAGCTCCGGCCGCCCGCAGGATCGCCTTGATGAGGCTTGTCTTGCCGCATCCGTTTCTGCCCTGGAGGAATACGCGTTCCCCGTTTCGTATCTCGAATGTCAGGTCCGAGAATACGGGTGCATCCGCATCCGGATACCGAAGCGAGAGTTCTCTCGTCTCCACTAGTCTGTCGCGAAAGTGCGTAAGCGGCGACAGACGCAGGTCGCGGATCTGCTCGACGTCCTGGAGAAGCCCTTCCTTCTCCTCGATATTTTTCTCCATACGCTGCTCGAAGACCTTGACACGAGACTCCATCTTCTTCGTCTTTGCTCCGATATATCCCCTCGTATTCTTCGAGCGGTCATGCTCCTTGATCGGATCGAAACCGATCTTCGTATTCTCACTCTTGGTCGCCCAGCGCTGGCTCTGCTGCATCGCGCCCTTGAGCCGTCCGATCTCCTTCAGATGCTTCTCGTTCTCTGCCCGTGCAAAGGCATCGGCGCGTTCTTTATTGTCCCACCATGTACTGAAATTTCCGCTCTGCACCTCGATAGTACTCTTCTGCAGGACCAGCACATGGTCCACACACGCATCGAGAAGATCGCGGTCATGCGACACCAGGATGAAGCCCTTCTTTCCCGAAAGATATGTCTTCACGATCTCTCTGGCTTCTTTATCGAGATGGTTCGTCGGCTCATCGATCAGAAGGAAATCATTCTCCCCAGCGAAAAGCACTGCCAGCATGACCTTTGTTTTCTCGCCGAAGCTCAGTGTGCGAAGTGGCCGGTAGAGAAGTTCCATGTCCACCGCCAGTTCGGAAAGCTCACACATCACGCGCCAGCTCTCCACGCCCGGTTTCCACTGATCCATCAGTTCCTCCGCCGTCTTTTCTCCGTCCTCCGGAGATATCTTATACGGGAAGTAATCGCACGGCACATCCATGCTGATGCTGCCGCTATAGTCGTATTTTCCGAGAAGGAGGTTCAGAAACGTGGTCTTTCCCTTGCCGTTTCGCCCGATAAATCCGAGTTTCCAGCTCGTGTCGATCGTGAAGGAAACGTGCTCGAAGATCGTATCGTAACTGCTCTCGTACGCGAAAGTGAGATCGTTTACTTTGATTTGTGCCATAGATGTCCTCTTTCTGCCCGTCGGGAGGTGTCACATAAGAGATGAGTCTGTCTCCGCGCACGCAGAAACAGACTCACACGATTCTCCTATATTCCGGTTCGGAAAGGAACGGCCGCGATGATTCCATGAAAGCGCACACAGGATGACCCTCCCCGGGTCTTTTCCGTAAATGTGTATCCTTCAAGTATCATCACTTTCTCATTGGTCTACCCAAGACGCGCCTTTCGCGTTCCTTCTATCAGATTCATTCCTCCGCGCCAAAAGCACTGTCACGGAGTTCTTTCTTCTTGATACTAACAGATGCGAAAACCTGTTGCAAGGCTTCTATACCAGCGGGCTACATCACACACCTATGTTTCTGCAGTTCCCCGCCCGGATCAGACCGGTTTCAGGTCATTACGCCGCTGTAGAATCACCGTTCTTTTTCTTCTTTACCACAACGATAATGATCACGACTACCGCTGCGACTACGAGAACCGAACCACCGATGATCAGGCCGATCACCCATACCGGCATACCGTCGTCATCGCTGTCACTCTTTTTAGAATTCTTGCTCTTCTTGGACTTCTTGCCGGAATCCTCATCGTCATCCTCATCCTCGTCCTCATCGTCTTCGTCCTCGTCGTCCTCATCCTCATCATCTTCGTCGTCATCGTCGTCGACTACATCGAGGGTAAACTCGGCATGCGGAGACTCGGTGCAGGAGAACAGATCCCACTCGAGTGTTTTTCCATCGGCGGAAACAGTAGTCGCATTATTGCTGAGCGTACCATTCGGAGCAGACAGGGAGATCTTCATGTATCCGCCATAGCCTGCGATCGTGGATGCATCGAGGCCCTGCGACTCCAGATCACTGTTACTGGAAGAGATATCCCAGTTAAAGATATACTTGTCGCCATCTTTCTTCAGCGTAAATCCGGAAATACCCAGACCCTTGTCGCTGGCCTGCTTGATCTCGGACTCGATATCGTCAATGTTGATTCCGTTCTTGGCGCACTCAAATCCGATGTAATCCGTACCGTTGATGTTGTTTTTGTATTCCTTGGTCTTCCAGCCGATCGCCTCGAGATTCTGTCTCGTGGTCTCGATGCTTCCGGTCGTATCCATACTGCCCGAACTCGAATCATCAGACATCGAAGACATATCGATCGTCGCATAAAGGATGTGGATATCTACGGTCCCATCACGGTTCACCGTCGTCGACATTTCGAACTGGATACATCCCGTAAGAGCCATGACAAACGACAGGACGAGTACCAGAACGATTGGCATTTTCCATTTACGTTGTTTCGTTTTAGACATTTTCGAAATCCTCCTCATCATCTTCTGTTTCTTTTCTTCTACACTTAAGTATACAAGACCACCGCCACCTAAGACAAGAAGCAAAGATTCACCCAGGAGTGCTCTGCAGGGGAAGTCCGGGCTGTCACAGGTTCAAGAACGGTCTCGCATGTCTCATCCGATATCTCTGGTCCGGATCAGGGCCTGTACTTCAGGAAGCGTCGGTGGGTGAAGCGGAAGCGGGAATCTCGAGATCGCGATCGCTGAGCACGCACTGGCGAACTGAACCAGTTTCTCATCGGAGAAGCCCTCAATCAAGCCATAGACACACCCGGCCTTAAATGTATCACCTGCACCGAGAGTGCTTCGGACTTCGACCTCAAATGGTTTCATGGATCGGATCGGTCCGCCCTTGCGCGCGTAGAGCATGTCACCGCCGCCCTGTGTGAGGATCGTAAGACCGTCGGTTTCTTCCTTCATAAGGTTCACGATCTCCTCGGGAGACAAGTCGGCATAGTTCGCGGATGTGCACTCTTTGGATACGACATTCACTCCTGCCAGGCGGTGCAAAAGTGAGTCGTGACGGCTGTCGATCGTGACAAACGGGATTCCGCGTGCATGACAGAGCTCAGCTACACGCAGCGACTCCGCGCCGAAGAACGGATCCACAGCTGCCGCCTTACAGCCGAGAATATCCTTTTCTTGGGGAATATTCCACCATCTTTCTCCCGACGAGAAGAGCGCCTGGAAACGCCCCATCGGCGAGCGCACAAGGCCCGCAATCACGACATAGTCCATGACCCCTTTATCCTCTGTATAAGTCAGCGAAGAAAGATCTACATTTTTATCTTTATAGAAATCGCGGAGCATCGGCGCCACTTCCGTTCCGATCCAGGGACCATCCATCCGTACGGCAACGCCCAGCGAATCGAGCACCGTTGCTGCCGTTCCCGTTTCTCCTCCGGGAAGGAAGTACTGTTCCTTGATTTCCGAGTATTCATCCGGTTTCAGGAACCCGTCCTTCAGGAGAAACGAATGTGTCCCGAGGATCTGTCCGAATAGATATGCTTGTGCCTGTCGCTCCATCTCTGCCACCTCACTCTGCCCAGATAAAACTGTCGACGATACCCTGTGCTACTTCCCGGATATTGTCACTCTTGGATTCTTCTTCATCAAAGATCGTCATCCCGACCATGACATACTCCTTCTCGCCACAGAAATACCACTGTACGCAATACGGATCGCACTCATAGACGAACTGATAGACCATGCATCCGTTGATCTCACCGTAGCCTTCCATATGAGCCTCCCCGCCGTAACTTGCGGCCTGGCCCTTGATCTGCTGAAGGATCGCTGCACTGAAATCCACATGCTGGTCTTTGGAATACTGATTCTTATCGTGGCGAACCACAATATTGTTTGGTGGAGTCTTGCTGTTCTCATTTCCCTCCA
Source organism: Clostridiales bacterium (assembly GCA_017617995.1). GTDB lineage: Bacteria > Bacillota > Clostridia > Saccharofermentanales > Saccharofermentanaceae > Scatonaster. The sequence continues at coordinate 22,323 of JAFZVE010000048.1, read as the reverse complement.
CACAATAGGTGAAGATATCCGGCGCCATGGACTGGGAATCGACCTCGACCCATCCGCTTTTGATCTCGTAGGTACCGAACTCTTTCTCCATCTCAACGACACCATCTTCCGATGATTTTCTGTCGCTCTTTTCCTTCTGGCCGGTCTTCTTATCACTTGACTTATCCGTCGTTTTCTTCTTCGGAGTCAGCATCAGAAGACAACCGCTCGTCAGCATCAGAAGGCTTGCCATAAGAAAAGCCAGTGCGATTCTCCATTTTTTCATTTCCCACTCTCCCCGATACCACAAAGCTCAGACAACTTCCAGTCTGCCCTGCTCTATGCTTATTACCTGAACTCATGATATGAATAACTGATCGAAAAATCAACTCGTCACTGCGTCGAGAGAATATAGCCCGCCCACTCTCTGCTTCAGAAAGCTAAAAGCTTTCCGCTCTTTCCAAGAAGCTTCCTTCCAATTGCTACAAGGCAATACGACAATACCAGAGTGACTATGGCTTTAACAGGCCAGGGAATCTGAGAAAAGTACGGGATTTGAAGCAATATCACCATTACTGCGAGGTGCGAGAAAAAGATACCGAAAGAATGGTCACCGAGTCTCTTAAGCACTTGGCATGTCGGTGTCTCTTTCGAAGACATGTATCGGTAGAACAATAAAATGATTGCCGTTCCGGTGAGCAGTACAGATAGTTTCGTCTGTGTCCCGCCGTTTCCGGCGCCCATCCGGAAATACCAGTAACCTTCACAAATCTGAAGTACCACTGCTGCTACTAACCATAAAAGCAGCGTTCTTGTGGGAAGATTCACCTTGAGAAGCTCGTTCCCGATCATATATCCCAGATAGAAATAAGTGAACCATCCGAGGCAGGACACTTCCATAACGATGCGCACAGTACTATTCATCTCGTATCCCAAAACAAGCGGCAGCAACCGCATGACAAGAATCTCCAACGGAGAAATGACGAACCCGAGATATCTGTACTTGGATCTTGCCAGTTTATCTACAAGCGGGATAAGAAGTGTCAGTTCGCAATATACAAAGACGTAATACATAACCGCTACCGTATCCCCTTGAATAAGATGCCGGAGGAATGCTCCCGGCACAAGGTGTAATTGATTGTACCCGCTCATCATCACATAAATGAAAGTCCAGATGACATATGGCACCAGAATCTTAAGAATCCGTTTTCCCGGTTTCCATCTCGCCGCATCCGACAGCATCCCGCTTAAGAACAGGAAACAACCGACCGGGAAGTTGAAAAAAGGTCTCCAAAGCACCTGCATCATCCCGCCGGGTAAGTTGTGGATGATAACGACGGCAATGATGGATAATCCACGCAATACCTGAATCTTGTTGCTCTCGTTTTCTGATATCGTTCTCATTTCCGATCCATGTCTCCGTGCAATCAAATCGCTTCTTGCAGCACCCGGCGGACATGGGACTCGAGATACGGGTGCATATTGTTCGTCAACCCCTGAAGTTTCATCATCTCCGCAAGATCATAACCGATATCCTCCGAGATGGAGACGATACGATCCTTGAAGTTCTGGCGGTTCGGGTGATATCGTGTGTCCTCCCAGGCCTCCGTACTGCAGGGAAGCGCTGCCAGTTCACGTATACGGGCGGAAAAGTCACCTTTCTCGTCGATGTTCTCCAGCGCGCGGTATGTCCACTTGTAATAGGGCGGGTAGACTCTCTTTAAGAGGAAGAAGAGTTCCATTGCCGCTTCGAGGCCTTTCGTCTTACAGAGTTCTGCCGCGACAATATCGCGCCGCGTCATACATCTGGCGTAATTCACCTGAAGGGAAGCGGAATAGTCATGCATCTTCTCGGCGATCCGGATCCGCCAGATCCGGTCCGGATAATAATTCAGAAGAAGATTCCGAAACCTGGTAAAAGCACCGAGATCGTCACGATACACTTCTCCATTCACCGCGGTCGCAAGACACGCGTGATCAAGACTCAGCCACTGTTGCTCGCTCATCATAGAGGCATCCGTATCACAGTCGATCCGAAGGATATTGGAGAAAAAATCATGGATCGTCATGACACCCCTTCGTTCACGAAGCCGGTCCGTATAGAAAGAACGGCCTTTCTCCGCAACAATCGCCTCGTACGCAGTCCCGAGCGCCTTCCCGTACACATCCATATCTTCTGTCGGGATCCACAGACACACGCCCGTTCCGAAGTCGTGATCGCGGGAGATCTCATCGGCAAAGCCGAAGCAGTCCGAGCCTTCTCCGGCGATTCCTACTGCAATACGGGAAGCATATTCGCCGAACTGCGCGGCAATCATCGGCGCCACACGTTCCTCATAGAAGCGCCGGTTTTTCGCTCTCACATCTGATTCCGCTTGCGTCATCGCTTACGCCCCTCCCCACGATCTTCAGATTGAGTATACCACATTCACCCATCACCACGATGAAGCCTCCCTCCTCACACAGAGTTCTTCTGTCACACTGTCTTTATCCGGTTCTGATATACTGTACTAAAATAAATACGGATGGAATACATATGATCCTTACGACCCGAGAAAGACTTTCACGTATCACGGCCATTCTTCTTGTGATGGTCCTCGCCACCACATCGGCGTGCTCTGTTCTTGACCGCAGCGGGCTTCTATCGAACCAGATGAAGACCGAAGCGGAGCACTGCGAGGCATTTGAGAGTGCTTTTTTCGAAGCAATGGAGAAGAAAGACGCCAAGGCGATCCGCAAGCTCTTCTCTCCACGTGCGCGTTCACGGGCTTCGGATCTTGACGAAGGGATCGAATATCTCTTTGCCGTATGTGGCGGAGAGAAAATCAAAGCCGGTCAGGACAACAAATCTTCCACAGAGCATATCGAGAAAGGCAAGAATACCTGGGAACTTCACGCTTACTGTTTCTTCACCATCGGGGAGCATGAGTATATGGTCAACTGGACCGAGTATCTGAAGTACGACGAAGACGAGCGTATAATCGGCATCTACTCCATCGACATTACCGACAGGAGTGAGACGGAAGAGCGCGACTACCCCTTCACTGCAGCCGGGATCTATCACCCGGGAAGATATGAAGCCAATCAGGCGATCAAAGCGCTGGTCTCCCTCTATACGCTGGACCACACTGCGACGGACCGAGACCCGAAGTACGAGATCCCGGATGAGAGTGAATGGAGCTACCTGTGGGATCCGGACGTATATGCAGCTCTGGATCAGCAGGATAAGGATGACATGGCGCACTACTTCATCAACGACCGCTCGCGCACCTTCTACGCCGGATGGTTTGAGTATCCGGACGAAGGCGGCATAGTCTTCTACTGCCCGGCGCGTTTCGCTCTGCATCACAACGGGTACTTCGGAATCCGTTTCAACAGTGAAGGCAAGATTGTCGGCATCGTACTCGACATCTATCACGCAGCCTACGCACCCGTCGAAGAAGGCCTTCACGGCTTCGACGATACGCGGAGCGCATAAGACGAGGAGGAATAATCAGTTTCTCCATAACGTCCTTTTCAAATAGAATCTCAGGTTACGAAAACTCAATCTGTATACAGGAGACCCGATACCTTCTCTTTATTTTTCTTCTGATAGAGTTTCCCATCTTTCGAAAAATAAGTCTTATTCTCGTCATCGCACTCTACCTCGAAGTAGACACGGTAGAAGACGACACTGCCATCTTCCTTCTCGATCCCCACCCAGTTGTAGTCGAAATCCTCGCGGTCATTGTAATTCATGTGAACCGTCTTGATATTCTTCCCGATTTTCAAGGTAAACACCACTTCGTCGAAGGACACTTCCACATCTTTATATTTCTCCGGGTCCGTACCTTTGAACTGAAGTTCACAGTCCGACATGACCTGGAAGGACTTCATCGGGGCATTGGACCCAAGAGGGCCGCCCAGCGCATCGATGACGGTATTTTCGTACTTATCCGGGATCTCGATGACGGTATTATCCAGATCTCCGTCCCACTTCCATTCCGCAGCCATGGCCCGGCTCTTCCCCTCATTGAACTTGAGTGTGAAATCCCCGTATTCCTTCCATTCGCCGCTATAAACATTGCAACCCGGAAGAATCGACACCATGCAGATCAGTGCCAGAACCAGTGCGGCACATTTCGATGCTTTCCCGTAGACTTTTTTCCTCATATTCCAAACCTCCTGTTGAATTGTTATCCTTCGTTTCCCGATTTATCCGGATTTTCCGGCTCATTGCTTCCTTCTCCTCCGTTTCCTGCCCGTTTTATTCTGGCGGGCAAAGAGAACAGCATATCGTAGATCCATTTAAGTCCCAGAGGACCAAGTATACCGGCAGTCAGATACAGGAGCTTGAGATTCGGACTTAAGTCCCAGAAGTACCATTCCGTGATCTGGAAAAACTCCACATTGAAGAACCGAAGCTCGATGAGATTGTTGTTTATGAACATCAGGATACAGTTCAGGATATTGAAGAAAGCGATATGCAGACCCATAATCCAGAAAGTATTGGCCGACATATAATTGACGAATCTACTCTCATAGAAGGGTTTGCCGACCAGATCGACAAGTGTCAGCCAGAACAGGATCCCGACGATCGAGGACACCATCGGCGTGATGGTGAAGGGGCTGGTGAATCCCATCATCTCCCCCAGGGCGTCAAAAGCCACATCGTACGGCATAGGCAGATACAGCATGCGTACCATATTTGTGATCAGCAGACTGAGAAGAAGTGCGATCTTCGCTCCCGCAGGCATCGCCTCATGTTTCTTCTCGAGGTACTTCCTGTAGATGATCCCCATCTCGAGGAAAGGAAGGAAGAAGATGATCTTGAGCGGCAGGAGAATATATGGAGACGCATCTTCGAGAAGATTCATCGAATAGTCGACGGATAACACGTGAAGGCAGGTGAAAATCCCAAGTGCCACAAAACTGTTCCATATCTTGCCGAGACACTTCTTAAGAAGCGCGTATACCAGAAGCACGGCAAAAAGTGAGATCACGAACCACATCGGCTCGGCGATCGAGATAGACGATCCGATCGTGACCGCTCTTTCCAGAAGATACTTCAAATATCCGTCCGGGACAGAGGGGATCTCCCCGGTCTTATACCAGTCGATCAGGAACTGAAGTCCGAAGGCCAGAGCAGAGAGGAAGATGTACGGAATCAGGAGCGACTTGATCTTCTTCCAGATATACGGCAGGAGCTTCGTGGACGAATCGACCTTATTGAAGTATCCGGAGATGAATACGAACATGGGCATGAAGAATGAGTTATACGGGATAAAATCGCCGAAGAAGTTGAACGTGATGAAAGTATGGTGGTCAACCACCATGAAGATACCCAGTGCCGACAGCACCATGAATTTCTTATTCGTTTTATTCCGTCGCTCAGTTATGCCATTCTTAGCCATCTGTATCAAACCACCTTATTTCTCAATTCCGAGACGAGTTGTCTGCATCTCGAGAGAAGTGTCCCGTGTTTCTCCTTGAGTACAGATGCATCCTGATGCTCCGCCGCCTCTTCCAGTTCTCTTGCCATATCGGAGAGTTCCGCAGAGCCGATGGAAGCAAGATTCGACTTTAGTGCATGCACATAGATTTTATAGTTGTTCCAGTCCTCCCGGGCGAAGCACCCTTCCAGTTTTTCTTCCTTCTCGGGGCAGGAGGAGACGAATTCCCTCAGCATCTCCAGATAGAAAGCCTCATCGTTACCGCAGTAAATAAGTCCGGTCCTCGTATCCAGTCCGATCTTCCGGGCCTGCTCGAGTGCTATTGCTGTTCTTTCTTCTCCGTTACCATCATCTTCAGGATCTCTGCCGCTAAAATCTTCCGGTTCGAACTCGATCACTTCGTTCTCTTCCTTGAAGTCCTGTGACCTCTTTTTTTCCTCCGGCAGATACTTGTCGAGCGCGGCCGAGAGTTGGCCCAGCTCGATCGGCTTGGTCAGGTAATCATCGAATGACGCATCCATATAGAGTTTTCTGGCACCGACAATGGCGTTCGCCGTCAGCGCGATCACGGACGTATGCTCCGGGACGAGATTCTCCTTCCGGAGTTTAGCAAGAGTCTCGATTCCGTCCATCTCCGGCATCATGTGGTCCATAAATACGATATCGTAATCATGTTCTCTCATGCGCTTGATCGCACCCGCACCGGATGACTCCGCATCCGGAGTGATCTGGAAAAGCCCGAGAAGATTGCGGATCACCTTAAGGTTCATACCGTTATCATCGACAACAAGGATCTTCGCATCCGGGTAGATCACACCCGCCGCCCTGTCCGATGATTTCTCGTCAACGGCAAACGCTGCCGTTTCAGACATCGGTGTGCCGTCAATAATCTTCTGGACCAGATAGAAATAGAAGCAGGATCCCTCTCCATAAGTACTCCTGACCTCAAGTTTACTGCCCATCATCTCCAGAAGTCTCGTGCAGATAGAAAGTCCGAGCCCGGTCCCCTCGATCGTACGGTTCTTGTTCTCCTCGAGCCGTTCAAAAGAGGTGAACAGCTTCGGCAGATCTTCTTCGCGGATCCCTATGCCGGTATCCTTCACCTGCACGAAGATCTTGATCTGATCGTCTTTTCTGGATTCTTCCCGGATATCGAGCGTCACAGAACCGTCCTTCGTGTACTTCACTGCATTGGTCAGCAGATTGATGATGACCTGACTGATACGAAGATCATCGCCGAAGAGCTCTCTCGGAAGATCTTTGTCCGCGGATATTACGAAATCCAGGCCCTTATCCTTTGCACGCTGTTCGACAGAGATGCGCAGGCCTTCGATCAGATCCGACATATTGTAGTTGACCGGCAGCAGCTCCATCTTTCCGTCTTCGATCCTGGAAAAATCGAGGATACTGTTGATAAGCATGAGCAGATTCTTGCCCGACTTCTTGATGTTGTGGGAATAGTCGAGGATCTCCTCATCTTTGGCCTTGTGCAGGATCATCTCGTTCATGCCGAGCACCGTATTGATCGGAGTGCGTATCTCGTGGGACATCTGCGCCAGAAAACGGCTCTTCGCCTGATTGGCAAGTCTTTCTGATTCGGCCAGGCGCAGACTCTCCTGCTCGTGGAGCGTCTTCTCCTGTATACTCTTCATGATGTAGTTGAGTACCGCAGTAAAAGCCCAGAACGCCATGACTCTTGGCACGACGAAGAACAGCACCAAGAACACTTGATTGGAATTAAAATCGAATGTCCCTGCGGCGAGGCGGGCTGTCTCATTGGCCTTGGTCGATGTGGTCAATAACAGCATATTGGCGTCGCAAAGGCCGATCTGAAAACCCACCAGGACCGAGCCCAGAAGTCCGAAACTGATCAGTGCGAATGTGTATCGGGCGTACTTTTTCCTTCCGTAAAGAACCGCACAGACCATCGGAAACGGCATAAAGAGCGTCACATGATAGGACAGCTGCATATTGACAAACGTGATCATGCCGACGAACAGGAAAAGCATCAGATAATTGGAAACCGTTCTTTCAAAGCCCAATGTGAACTTGACCAGAAATCCGCAAACGATAAAGATAAATACCCCGATCAGGGAGTGATTCATGATCGTCTGGTCGATGATGAATATCTTCAGGATATTGAGCGTCCAGGCTACGATCATGACGATCGAAGACACACACATACACTTCAGCGTGTAGGCATTCGCTTTCCTGTAATCGGATGTCATCTCCATGTCAGATCTTCCCCTTCGACTTCATATAAGCAAAGACGAGCACCGCTGCGACAATACCCAGAGTGATCAGGGTACTGAGGATGTGCGAGCTCGTCTTCTTTTTATAGTAGTATTCCGTGCAGTTGGAATTGGGATCGGCGGGGTCATAACAGATCGTCTGCTGTTTCTTCTGGCTTCCGGAGCGTGCCCCTTCGCCGCTTCCTTTGTAGGTGATCCCGTTGACGACAAATTCGTATGTCACATAGCAAACATATTCGTATTTTTCTTCCTCATCGTCTCGGGAAGTCTCGACGCGTTCTTTGGTCACGTTACGGCTCAGGATATTTCCGGTGGCGCGTCCGGTCATTCTCTCGTAGAACTCTTTCTCGATGCGACGTCTGGCCGCATTCTTGATCGAGTTTAAGATCGCAAACACCACGATCACCGCGACAACGGCGATCACTATCATCATTGTCTTGTCCATGTTCCCCTCCCCCCGTTCCCGGGTTGCCTCTCACCACGATACACGCATATTATACTCTAAAACCTCCCTTCTTTCTCAAAATTCTTTACTATTTATCCGACAAAGCCGATCTTAAATCTCGCTTTCTCTTCAGGCTTATAGTCGGGAATATCACACTCTTCGATCGTGGAGAGGATCTGCTCCGTCAGTTTCTCCTCGGGAATCCGGACGACTCGGTTCGCCAGATTCATCTCCGCTTCCTCGAGGAGTTTTCTGACGAAGCGGCCATTACCGTAGTCCGTAGTCTTACGGGCGACCTCATAGAATCCGCGAAGTTTAAGAAGCGCCGCATCCGTGATGGCCATCTGTTTCTTTGCCACCATAAGCTTCGTGATCTCGCACAGCTCGTCCGTGGAGTAGTCCGTAAACTCCACAAAGAAGGCAATTCTCGACTTCATGCCGGGATTTCGATCAACGAAATCCTTCATGGGCTTGGGGTAGCCTGCGAAGATGACCACTACATCTTCCCGATGGTTCTCCATCTCCTGGACGATCGTATTGATCGCCTCATCACCAAAACTGCCCTCGATGTGGTCGCAGAGTGAATAGGCCTCGTCGATGAAGAGGACACCGCCTGCCGCTTCACGGAACTTCTTCTTCACCAGACGCGCCGTCTCTCCGACGTGACTTCCGACAAGATCGGCTCTTCCGACTTCCACGAAGGAACCCGTCGACAGGATTTTCTCGTCATTCAGAATCTCCGAACAGAGACGTGCGACAGTCGTCTTGGCCGTTCCCGGGTTTCCGGTAAAGACCATGTGCATGGATCCGCGGTTTCTCTTCATACCTCTGTCCATACAGAGTTTATCGAGTTTGAACTTGGAGATGGCCTTATTGATGACCAGCTTGGCCGAAGAAAGACCGATCAGGGCATCGAGTTCAGATTTGGCCTGTCCCGGCTCTCTGGCCTCTTTCTGTCCTTCCTGTAGACCGCTGATATCTTCCTTCTTGATCAGAAAGAGTTCATCCTTCGGGACGTTGTCCACCGTACCATATGTCGCCATCAATCTTGCAGACTGGTTAAAGAGTGCACGTCCCACAAGGTTTCTGACATAACGGCCGTTACCGAAATTTTCGACGAGTCTCATCCGATCGAAGAGAAGCGATGCCGTTTTTACTGCTTCCTGTGTCACAGAGAGCTTGAGATCTGCAATCATAAGGTTGAAGATCTGTGTCAGTTCATCAGTGGAATAATCCGGGAAATCGATCCAGTGCGGGATGCGGCTCCGCAGTCCCTCATTATGTTCCAGGAACTCCTGCATCCTCTCGCTATAGCCCGCCAGAATGACGATGACATTTTCTCTCTGGCTCTCCATCTCCTGAATAAGTGTCGCAATCGCAACCGAACTGCTCATAGCGTATGCTTCGTCGATGAACAGTACGCCGCCCCGGGCCGCCGTGAACGCTTCACGGATGGCAGAGACGCAGAACATCCCGTCCAGATCCATCCCGCCACGCTCGACGAAAACGCCGCTTCGGAGAACGCCCTTTTCCTTCGCGATCCCCGCGAAGATCCTCGCTACGGTGGTCTTGGCAGTTCCGGGATTACCCGAGAAAATCATATGCGTCGAGATAGACTGATACTCATCTCCCCGTTCGGCCTTTCTTGCCTTCTCCACAATATCCGTGGCGATCACGCTCTCGATCTGCTTCTTGACAATCGAAAGCCCGATGAGATGGTCGAGTTTCTCCTGTGCAGATACCTTCTCCTCGTCACGGTCCAGCATGAAGCGTCTGTCGCTGTCGAAATAATACGCGCCCTTCATGGCCTTATTCATACTCCACGGCCCGAAACTCTCGAGCGCTTCCACGATACGGGTCTGGGTGAACCTTTCTCCCTTGATCGTCTCCAGAAATTCGTCCGTATACTCGGCATGGCCGGCATACTCCGAGCCTGAAAGCAGGGTCTTGAAGTACTTTATGGCTGCTTTTCTGTCGCCTTCGCCTTCCTTGAGCATCAGCAAGGCTCCGGTCTTGCCGATATTCTGAAGAAGATAATAGGAAAAACCCGGTGTCTCTTTGTTATACGTGAAGATGAAGAGACAATGGCCTCTGTATCTCTTAAACAATTTCTCCAGATACTTGCTTAACAGCGTATAGTCGGAGGGATTATATCCAAAGAGGACGGACAGATCAATGACAATGGTTCCGCCGTAGTTATTCTCGATCAGTTTCTCGAAGAAGTGTTCCTTCATGAAGTGGACCGGATGGATCTCACTGATGTATACCACACGCCTTGTCGAGAGTCGATTGGCCAGGAAAAGATGACTGGCCAGGATTTCCGCAAGCTGGTATTCCACCTTGCGGCTATGTCCGGAAAGGATATAGTGCACCAGATTGACCGTCTCGTTCGATGGAAGCTTGTGCTTCTTGATATTGGAGAGTTCCCTGCGGAAGTCCTCATCGTAGATCGACAAAGAAGCCGCTTTCTCCGGCACGATCCGCTCCTCGAGTTCGAAAGGCAGTGATTTTATATCTTCGACATTATGGTAGTTCAGCCATAGATGAGTACTATCCGAGATACGGCTCCACAGGCCTTGCAGGAATCCGCGTCTTCTCGCCTCATCCAGGAGCTCCATGAAATGATACATGGTGATCTCATACGGATCGCCATGGATCGGTCTGGCACAGAAGTTCGTATCAAGAAGATCACAGACGTGCTCATAGGCATGCTGAAAGGATACCTTCTGCTCATCAAAACCGAAAGCCGAGAAAGACACGTTACCTTCCTCTTTATAGATGAAGAAAGCAATATCGTTTTCTGTTTTCTTGAACATAAAACTATTCAGCGCAGCGATCGGCTCATCGTAGCTGTAATCGCGGAGTGAGATCTTGGTGTTCTTCTCGATTTTGGCTGTGTTTGTATTCATAGAAACCGCATAATATCTCATGGTCATTTCCTCCTGTCTGTTTCGCGTTCACGAATGGGAATTTTGTGTTTGTGTTTTGAATTATACACTCGAATTTTGTATTTGTAAATAGAAAATTTCGCGTTTGCAAAATTTCCTTCTTTTCAATTGAATCTTCCACATGTTTCTCTCACGAACAAAAAGAAGCCGTCTCTTCGTGTTTTCAGCACTTGGGAGACAGCTTTGTCCTTGGAATAATTGAAATGTCTTGTTTTCGCGAAATAATCTGTTTTACGTCCGGCTTTACTTATTATCCGATTCTTCCCACGAGGTTTCCATCCTCGGCAAGTCAAAGACGCTCTTCATGATCTTCCCGTCAAATCTGGGGAGCATCTTCTCTTCCATAACAAGCCCCTTGTCCGGATCCACCAGCAAAAACGAGATGTAGTTATTGACCTTGATCTCTTTCATTTTTTCCAGTGTTTCTTCGTAGTACGACTGATCCGCAAACACAAAGGTTACCTTGACGTCTTTCAACGTATCCGGTTCCCAGAGATCTCGAAGGAACAGCTCCGAAAACTCACGGATCTCATTTCCCCAGTAACGATCCGACGAGAAATACTTGTATAACCAATAAGATGGCCCTTCACCGGGAACTTTGATCGAAAAGGAGGTCGGAATTGCAAGGCGGAATTTTCCCACGGGGATTTCTTCGTTACGGAACATGCGGAATGCCGAATACGGAATCAGCTGGATCATGATTCCTCTGACCAGAAGTTCATCCGAAACGATATTTCTTGCTTTGATTTCCTTATTCTTCAGCTCCCGTTCGTATTCGTATTCCTCATCGCCGCGCTTCTTATGTCTGTCATCCACTTCCGCCGGGATCATGCCGTTTGCGCGCATGAGCGAGTAGTAGTCCACATTTGCTCCGGGAGCCGCATTCTTCACGATAGACTGAACGACCTCGACCGTAAGGGGTTTGACAAGATTACCCTTGATGATTCTCGAGAAAGACGGTGCCGAAATAGTACCGCAGGCTTCCGCAAATTCGGCCATGGTCCGATCCGGTCCCTTGGCCTCTTTGATCAAGAAAGCAAGCTTCGCCTTATCCGGCACATACACCGGTACATATTTGCAGTCAAAACTGTTCACATCATCATTCACGTCTGTTTCGCCTTTCCAAACACCAGAATCTTTGATTTCATCGGCTCTACAGTATCATTAATTTCGAATACCGTCAATCTCAGTTTCGCATTTGCAAAATATCCATTCGGCTTATCTTTGTTGTGCGATCCTACTTGACCGTTCGTCGCATCCCGGTCCTATTTCTTCTCCATATACACGAACACCAGCTCGTCCGTGACTGCTTCCTCTCTGAAAATCTTATATCCCATCTTCTCATAGAGGCGGATGTTGTCGACACTTCTCGTACTTGTGAAGAGCTCGCAGCGTCTGTTTCCGTAGCATCTCTCTATCTCAGAAAGAAGTTTCTTCCCGTATCCGCGCCCCCGACAATCCGGATGCACCATAAGCTTACCGATATACACAGTCTGGTCGTCAGCATGCGCGCGTACCGAACCGATGATCCGTCCGTCGTCATCCACCATCTTCAGGATGATCCCTTTTCGGTATTCTTCTTCTACCTCATCGAGCGTCTCTTTAAGCGGTGGAATATCCTGCGTCCCGAAGAGTGCGGCTTCACTCTGGTAAGCCAGATACTGTAGTTTCAGGATCTCCGGAAGATCTTCCACCGTTGCCCTTCCGACACTCGGGGTGATGAAATACACAAGATTAAACCGGACCTCGTGACGCGACACATCCAGATTCCCGTAGTTGCAGGTGTCGATGCCCATCAGCCTGAAGCCCTGACTCTTATAAAATGCAATTGCACGGACATTACATGACTGCGTCTCCAGCATGATCGCACGCCGGCCGTCCTTTTGTGCTTTTTCCTTGATAAGATTCATCAGGCGTGTGCCGATGCCCTGTCGGTGGAGTTCATCCGAGACCCATAGTTCCGTGACCAGAAGACGGTTACTCCAGGTTTCAGGCCAGCACTCGATGCACGCGAGCAGCTTCTGTCCTGTCACTTTCGAGCAAACAACACTGCGCCTGTTCTCTTCACTTACGATTTCATCAGAGACGATCCCCCATGCCTCGGCGCCTTCCCAGTGATCCGCATACAGCTCGTCCGGATAATCGTATTCCTCCGGATAGTGTGACACCGGAGAGGCAAACTTCTTCTTTACCAGATCAATATGATATGCATCCGGGGTCTCTTCTATTTCCACATCGAAGTAGCTTTCCGTCGTATAGCGCATCAGGATCGGCGTGCCCTTCCACTCCTCTTTCGACAACGGAATGATCTTCAAATCGCCCATATACCCAAGCTCCCTGAAATAATGATTCACAGCTATTATAGCATCTATCGCTATCGACTTTTTTGAGGAGTGGTGATTATTTACTCTTCTTCCCTGCGTAGGTCATCGATCTCTTCTGCGTTTCAAAGATGAAATACCCGTCTTTTTCGCAGATTTTCACCCCGCCGAAGATTGCAATCAGTTTATTCTTATACCAGTCCTTGCGCTTGGTGACCATGAACATCCTGCCGCCTATTTTCAGCCGGTTGAACCCCTTTTCGATAAAAGCCTTCGCCACCTTGAAATCCGTATGGTACGGCGGGTTACTGAGGATCAGGTCAAAATCACTCCCGGGAACATTCGTAAGCGCGTCGCCCGTTACAAAGACTGCACCATCAAAGCCGTTTTTCGTCATGTTCTTCTTCGCCACAGATACGGCCAGCGGATCCACATCCGTCAGAACGATGTTCTTCGGATCCACGCCGGATGCAGCCGCCACGAGTGACACGATCCCGCATCCGCAGCCCAGATCCAGTACCTTGTCTTCCTGTCCGAAACTCACCAGTTCAAGCATAGCAAGCGTGCCCCTGTCCGCCTCCTTGGGCGAGAAAAGGGAATTTTCTGTTTCCACTTTGAGTTCTCGGGCATTGATAGTGATCGTATACATGATTCACATTATAGCATCATTGCCACCCTATTTTCAGTCTATTTCAATGGGTAAAACGGACTGAAAATAGAACCTTTCCATTTTCAGCCCGCTTTGTAGTTTCTATGATTTCTAATCCTGGTGTGTATAGTTCGCATCGAGTCTTCCGTACGCGATCACATTTCCTTCGTTTCCGTCCTTGTCCTTATCAAGACCCTTATATATTTTCTCCATGCTGTTGCTGCCGGCATCGAAGTGCAGTTCCACATAACCCATCTCTGCCTTAAGGGCAAATACGAATACCGAATAGGTGTGTGTGCCGGACGGCGGATATGGTCCCACGAAGCGGTCGCCCTGTTCTTTTCCGGCGATCTCGCCCTCGGCCAGAGAGGTCTTATCCGTGAAGACTTCCATATGGAGCCACGAACCGTCGATCATAACGACCACATACATCGTCGCGCCGTCTACCGCATCCCACGTAAGTTCCGGAGAGACATTCTCGCCGTACTTCGTATTCGTGATCTTCGCGTCCCAGACATAGTCCTTCGCATTCTTCGAAGTAACATTAAATGTCGGCAGATCGCCAAAGGAGATCGTATTGATATATGTCGAGGATTCCGCTTTCATCTTCTCTTCTCCCGAAGGTATCGCCGCAAGGAATTCATCCCACGTGATCTCTTTCACATCAGCCGAAACCGAGAGGATCCCTTCCGTGTCTCCGACAGCCAGCTTGACCCGGGCCGTTCCGTCTTCATAAACTTCCGCCCCCGTGATCTTCGCATCTTCGAAATACATTCTTTCGCCTAAGCATTCGAATATGATATCACACGTTAAGTTATACTTCAGATCCAGTTTCGGTGTGCCCGCTTCATCCTTAGTGATCTCGGTCTTGATATCATACAGATCCGTATCGAGGCTCATATACACATTCGCCGGATTTCCCGCATAAGCCGCGCTTAAGCCGGAATACAGTTTTGTCGCATCCTTAGCCTCCATGTACCACGACGTACCTACGATGACAAAGTCCTCGGGCCATCCCCAGCTCGTGATCTCCGACGACTCGACTTCCCACGCGCCATCCTTCTCGGTCTGGACATAGGTCACATTCTTCTCGATCACCTGCGGGATCATGCCCTGATCGACACGAACCGTCTCTTTCTCCGTCTTATGCTGTGGCTCGAAAGCCTCTGTCTCCGCCGCACTTGCATCCGAAGACGTATCCGAGTCAGTGCTTTTGCCGCATGCAAAGAGAACTGTCGATGCGATCAATAGTGAAACAATAAGAACCAAACACTTTTTCATTTCTAGTTCCTCCCCGTTATTCTTGGTAAGAGCGTACCGCATAAGGAGGAGCAGATGTTAGAAACATGAGCACAAAAACAAGTAATTTTCGAAAAGATTTCTTCTGATCTTTCGAAATCTACGCTAAGTCCCTCACGTTTTTACGGAATTCCGAAGGCGTCATTCCGGTGTGTTTCTTGAAAACTTTGGTGAAGTAATTCGTATCCGTATACCCGCAGCGCATACTGATCTCGCTGATCGTCTCATCAGAAAACTGCAGAGTCTTCTTCGCCCAGTTCACACGCAAATTCTCAAGATAGTTCATGCAGGACATGCCCACCTCTGCGTTAAATGCATCGTTCAGCTGGTTCTTGTTGATCGAGAATTTCGTAAGCACATCCTGGAGCGTGATCTCTCCGCCCATGTTGACCCAGAAATAGCGCGTCACCTTCGCGACCAGCGGATCCTTGTAGATCTCGACCTGCCGGTTGTTGCAGTAGTACAGATCAGCAGTAGGCATGAAAAGGATGGAGATGATGAAAAATCTCGTGCGAAGGATCCAGTAGTTATCCCACTGATGCTCGAGCTCGTACTCGATACTGAAAAAATGCCTGTCGAGTGCATCGTACTCCTGACGGGACAGTGAGAAATAAACGGCGTCCATGCCGTTTCTGCAGAAGTCCAGAAGAAGCAGCGCATCCTGATATGCCATCTCCTTCATGAAGCATTCTTCATGCGGAAGGTTACTTCTTCTGGCGTCGTCTTTTCCCTCAGCAAAAGACGAAGGTTTGTCCTTTTTCGCCTCGTCGTTATCGATGACACTATAGAATTTATCGTACTTTCCGGAATTCATCGCCTCGATCGTGAATTCTTCGCGGATGATCGACGGACGGAAATAGATCGTCCTCGATTTCACGCCCTCCTCCGACACGATCTTAAGATCCGCCTTCTCGTTGAGCATGATGCCCGCCGGTGCGGCAATGGCCCGATATTGTCCCTCGTCTTCCACGACAAAAGAACCCTCGTCGATCAGGAGCAGCTTATAAGTCGTTCGGTCATTGACATACTGTGAAAACCCGGATGACTTATCAAAGAAAACATCGATGGCTCCCGGCATCCCCGGACGTTTACTCTTCGTTACCAGATCCATACTCTACCCTCTCTTTATCCGATCGTCACATTCTCCATCGTAGCATCGTACGACGTAAATTCGGAAATGTCCACGATCCTCATGACACCGCCGATCTTCTGGACAGTATCATCCGGGAAATCGACCTTGGCCACAGCAATACCTATACTATGAGGCGCGATCTGATCACTCATAATGATATCGTTGTCCTGATAGTGATTACCATTGACAGACAGATCGTCGCACTGCATCGCGAGCGTGATATTCGAACAGTTCTCGACTTCGAAGGCGATACCGTCTTCCGTGACCCCGTAGAAGTATATCTTCACACGGTGGTCTTCGTAAAGAAGCGGCCCCTCCGGCACGATCTTTTCGACCGAGATGCTGTCGTCGATTACCGCATAACTGATTGAGAAGCGCAGGATCTCATGCTCGTCGTACCCTTCGCCCATGATGATCGTCACACGGAAGAAGCCCGAGATTCCGGCAACAGGATTATCCGGGCTGTGGTCACATGGAACGACGACATTACAGAGGCTGTGTGGCGCAAGCTGCTCCGAGCAGAAAAAACCACTATAACTACTTCCGTTGATCGCGATGCAGTCCGGCACGAATGTGATCGGATACTCCGTCAGATTCTCGACATCGAGAACCACACCCTCGTCAGTTACTTCCTTGTAGTAGATATTGACCTGATCCGGCTTTTCCTGGATCAGTACACCCTCCGGCGCATTCTCGACCGTGACGGTATCGTCGATTACGACCGTATCGAACCAGAACTCGAAGGATTCGTTCTTGTCCTGAGCCACGATATACTGATAGATACTGAAATGCCCACTGATGGTTCCGGCCTCTTCCAGATCCATAAACGAATCACACGGGATCTCCACTTCGCCGATACTGAACGGCGCGACGTCTTCATCGGAGAAGTACTGGATCTCCATGAAGCATCTGCCGTTGAGCGCGAGAGCTTCCGTCTGGACCTGTATGTTCCGGTTCGAGCGGTTCTCGACATCCAGGATCACCGCACCGTCCCGCACTTCTTTATAGGCCATCCTGACTTCATCGTTTTCATAGAGCAATGTACCCTCGAGTACCGGCGGATCGACCGTGACGCTCGCGTCGATCACCACTTCTTCAAGGACGACGTAGTATCCGTCCGCATAGCCATGCGTACCGATCCGCAGTTTACCGGAGATCGTACCCGGTGTCATCGAAGCATCAATATCGCATTCCGCGACGATTTCTCCGAGAGAGTGGGCATCGACTTTATCATGCATCTCGATGTCATTCACGCTGTGACGGTTGATCGCGAGCGATTTTGCCGAAATGCGGACTTCATCACCCGTGTTATTCCACACCTCCAGATGCACTCCGTCCGAATCGAGATTCATGAAGCGGATGCTCACATTCGAATCCTCGTAGACGACCGGATAGGAACTGGTTGGCGCGTTCTGAGTCTGTGACGGATCGGTGGGATCCTCACCCGGTTCGCCGCCACTTACCATAAGAGGTGCCAGCGCTTCCGTCATCGGTCCATAGAGTTTGTCGACGATATTGTCTCCGTTTGAGAACGTATATGACTCCTCGTTCTCCTGGAATTTCAGCACAAGTTCCACTGTCTTATACTTGGATGTTTTCTGTTCACCGATGGCATCGGCAAATGCATCCGGATCCGAATCGGCCTCTTCTACTGCGGCTGCATAGTCCGGAAGCAGTACATTCACTTTACAGGAAGTGGTCTTCCGGTTGTCCTGGACGCTCGACTCGTCGATCGTGTACGTGGCCTTCTTCATCACGGCACTGATCACATCTGAATCCGATAATGCGTCGATCCGGTCCAGTGTCTCCTCCGAAAACTCTCCGCATTTCTTCAAGGCTTTTGTCTGGCGCTTGATGAGCGCCTCCATGACGGTCTCTGCGCACTTGACCAGTTCTTCCTTCTTCTTTTTCTTCTCACTTTTTCCGCATCCGAACACGGACAACGTCATCGCCATCACGATGACCAAGCACGAAGTTCTCTTTACAAACGATCTCATAATTTCCCTTCCGTCTTCTCTTTCCTTTTTCCGTGTTTCTTTTATCTAATTATCTCGCATTCACATTCTGGATATACGCTTCCTTCGGAATCATCGGACGTTCCAGTTCCGCGATTGTCTCCGGAGTGAGTCTCAGAGAAACCGCGTACTCTTCCCCGGCTTTTTCGAATTTTGAAAGGAGCGGATCCGCTACGGGCGCCGCTTCCGGGATATTCAGAAGAGGCGTCTCCGGAACGAGGATCATGTCCGGTCCGCAGAAGCAGAGATTACACATCGCCTTCAGGCCGTCGAAGTTCTGTTCCCAGTCGGGAAAACCACTTCCGCAGATCACGAGTGTATGAATCTTTGAGAAGTCCGCCAGCGCTTCGTGCGCGACCGAGCCGTCTTCGCCTTCTACCATCTTCATCTTTACCAGCGGGATCGTACGGTCCAGAAGTGCCTTCAGATGCGAGGGCATGGCATAACAATATAGCGGGAAACTCCAGATCACCAGATCCGTATTACGATATAGATCCAGGATCGCATTCTGGTCGTCATCGATCACGCAGTGTCCGTCCATCTTCGCCCAGCAGCCGAAACAGCCCTGACATGGGGCGATCTTCTTCTCGATCACGTTAATGATCGTGACCTCATGCTGCTGTTCCTTGTTCATGCCTTTTAGAAAAGCCTCCGTCAGACGGAATGTATCACTCTTCTTTTTCGGGCTGCCGTTTAAAACCAGAATCTTCATGTTTATCTCCCTTGTCCGCGGCATTTTATCCGCCGCTTCGATCTCATTACCTAACTATTATACAAGACCAGAAAATGTTTTTGTTGACTTCCTTCTTACGATACGATATAAGCATAGTATCAGGGATTATATGGAGGGTTGGAATATGGGTTTATTTGGTGGCACTCCGAAGGTAGAAAAGATCATAGAAAAATACAAGAAGGGCAAGACCGGCATCGAAGATTTTGCCAAACAGATGACAGACATTACCGTCTATTCTGCGTCTCCTGTCGGCGAAGATAAGGACGGCAACAGGCAGCTCTATCTTCTTCCCGATAAGGATGGTGTCCTGTGCCAGCCTGTCTTTACTTCAAAAGAAAAAGGAGAGAAATATTTCGCCTCTGTGGGAAGAGTCAACTGCCAGCTTCTGGAAGGACCGCTGATCGTCGTGGTAAGAACGATGAGAAGAATGAACGAGAAGCATAACAACAAGGCATTCGGCATTATTGTCGATCCACTCGAAGCTGACATCTGGATCCCGAACGAAGTGATCGAAACGATGAAATAGGATCGTTTCCGTCATCCGGCTATACTGGCATCCGAAACTGTTCCGTCCGATTTCACACTTATCTCGATGGCGAGGCCTCAGATTTCTCCGAGGCCTCGCCATGTTGTTTATACTCTATCATTCACTTATCTTGCGTTTCTGCGGCGTTTCTTTTCTCTTTCGAGGGTGATCACACATCCAGCTGCAGAGATGACCATGATCACACCGAGAACGGCGATGCATCCTGTCTCGCCGGTCTTCGGAATCAAGGTTACTTCCTTCTTATCCGCCGCCTGTACGGTGATCTCCAGGGAGACTGAACCGTCATCGAAATTCACTGTGATTTTGTGTTTTCCTTCGCTGAGCGACTCGAGGTAAGAATTCTTCAGCGTGATGACTGTGCTTCCGGGCTTCGCCGTGTAATGGGAATCCTTCACCAGTGCTGCCCCATCTGTCTGGACACCGGTAAAATGATCGATGCACGAGGGATCGTCCTCGCTCCTCTTTACCGTCAGAGTATAGTCAGTTCCGCTTCCGAGCTTCCATGAGCCATCGGCTCCGCTTACTACTGTATAAGAAATCTGTGCTTTCTGCGTCCACTTCGCATATAGGGTGATATCTGCTGTGATTGTAGTTTCGAAATCAAATGCCACCGTAAGTGCTGCATCCTGATACCAACCGTCGAAAGTATATCCTTCCTTCGTCGGATCAGCAGGCTTGGTTGCCTTGTTTCCGTCTTCTACTTTCTGAGAAGCTACGGCACTTCCGCCATTGGTCTCGAACGCAACAGTATATGTGGTTGCAGGAACTTCTTCAAAGACTGCTTTCACTACAACGTCTTCTGTTCCGATAGTAAACTTGTTGTTCGTGATGGTCACTCCACCGGATATGACCTGCCACTCCTTAAACTGATAACCTGCACTCGTAATTGCTGTCAGGGTTACTTCTGTTCCTGTAGCACCATATGCGACATCCGCAGAAGCTGTTCCGTTACCATCGCTCTGTACAGTAACAGTATATGTATCTACTGGTGCGAAAGTATAGGTAAATGTCGTATCTCCCGTGATGGTCGCGGTGGAAGGATCCGTATCCCACGAGCCGCCTTCAAAACTGGAAGAAGCAATCATGCCCGTTGGTACACTCGCCGGAGATTCGTCTCTGTATACGGTCTCCGTCTTATCTGCCGTTGTACCGTCTGCCCATGTGCCGTTCACTACTTTGTACGTCACGGTATACTGTTCCGTAATGGTGAAATCGCCCTTTGTCACGGACACGCTGTAGTTCGGGTTTGCCGTATATGTTGCATCGATCACACCTACATATGTGCCCGCTTCCTCCACATCAGCATTCGATCGGAAGTAACTGATTTCTCCGAGATCACCCGCCGCAATCAGACCTGTAACTGTACCTGTGAATTCAGGATCGCTCTCGCCGCGAAGCTTGCTCTTGTTGTCAACAGTAATCGAGACCGTAGCCGGTTCGATCGTCATCTTACCGTTTGAATATTGTATATCATAGTTGTCGCTCACTTCTCCGATTACTGCACCGCTCGGCTCGATTGAGTATTCACCGACATTCTGTCCTTGGGAGAACAAAGTGATACTCGTCAGTGCATCATTACCCTGAAGGCCGTTGACCTCTACCTTTCGCGAGATTTCAGCCGGATCCTCATAACACACGTCGCCCCCACCCTGAGGTTTGCCGTTGTAGGTGTATGTCTGGTCTTTCGCTTCGATCATCAGCTTGGCCTGATTGATCGTAAAGATCCCGGTTGCCGTAGTGTCTTCTTTGAAATTGCCCTTGCCCGTGACAGTGACGGTAGCCTGACCTGCGTTCAAATTGTCGGAATAGGAAAGTGTGTAATCGTCCGTCGAAAGTTCCTTCCCGTTCCAGATGACCGTTGCCGCAGGCGTAAGCGGCGCACCATTATATGTCTGATCGTCAATCGTGACTGTCGCCTTAGATATGTCAGCGGGAGTGATCTTAAACGTAGTGCTCTTCGTACCCAGGCGGGCATCCGGCTTCCCTTCCGAATCATTGAAAGTCAGGGTCACCGTCGCCGTTCCCACATTGATGTTGTTCTCGTAGGTAAGCGTATATCTATTATTGGAGAAAACCCCATCCACACCATCCAGTGTCACGCCGAAGGTCGGCGTGATATCTTCTCCGGTATATATCTGGTCCGCGATGTCCGGAAGAACGATTTCTTTGAAGACCGCCGTGACCGTCACGTCTTTAGCGGGCATGGTAAAGGTGGTGGAAAAGGCGCCCGCCTGCTCGTAATTAATCTCCTCAGAGTGTGCCCACTCGACGAAGGCATACCCTATCTCCGCATCGTTCGCCGTGATCGTAACGGTATCACCCGCGTTTGCTCGAGAAACATCTGCTGTGCCTCCCACTACAGTCACAGTGTATGAAGAATGCTTGATTTCGACCGGTGTACTTGCATAGTCTGTATCCTTACCGTCGTGGCCATCGTTGATGTCCTCTGCGAGGATATATACGTGGTAATCTGTGCCCCAACCGCTAAGGTCTAAGTCGGAAGGAAGCGTAAATGTGCCGCTGGTATCTTTATTCGTGCCTAATGCATCGTAAAGCTTAATCGTTGCACCG
>JAFZVE010000047.1 GCA_017617995.1 Clostridiales bacterium | reverse complement strand
CGAAATGGCTATGAAACTGGCATTTTCCACACTGGCATGCCCCGAGTGGTCCTGGAAGGACATCTATCCGATGGCCCATGACCTTGGCTACGCAGGCATTGAGATCCGTGGACTGGGTGAAGAGATCACTGCGTCCCACGCGAAGCCGTTCCTTCCGTCGGAAGTGGACCGCACCATGGAAAACCTTAGAAAGCTTGGTTTGGAGATTCCATGCTTCTCCTCTAACTGTGTACTGGCTTACGAAGACGGCGCCAAGATCGCCCCGTCTGAGATCGGTGAATATGTCGCGCTTGCCAATAAGTGCGGGGCTTCCTATGTCCGTATCCTTGCTGACGCGCATCCGGCACCGGAAGGCGAAGTCGACGATGAGAAGATCGTCGCGATCCTGAAGGATCTGGCGCCGCTGTGCGAAGGCAAGAATGTCACACTCCTTGTGGAGACCAATGGTGTGTACGCAGATACATCCCGCCTCAGAAAGCTCATCGAGGCCGTGGATTCTCCCTATGTAAAAGTACTCTGGGACGTACATCACCCGTTCCGTTATTTCGGCGAGTCCGTCGAGACCACATGGGCAAATGTGGGTGAGTATGTCTGCTATATCCACGTGAAGGATTCCATCAAGGAAGAAGACGGCTCCGTCGCTTACCGTCTGCCGGGTCACGGCGATCTTCCGCTGGAAGCGCTCTTCGAGCTTCTCGATAAGAACGGATACGACGGATTCGTATCCCTCGAGTGGGTCAAGAGATGGGCGAAGGAGATCGAGAGTGCCGCGATCGTATTCCCTCAGTTCATCAACTTCGTAAGAACCTGGGAAAAGACCAAGGGCACGAAGAAGGTCATCGAGCCTTCTAAGAAGGAGACAAAAGCGCAGGTTCGTCCGGAGGCTCCGATCGAGGTCGTTCCTTCCAACATCAAGTATGTCGAAAAAGGCAAGGGCCAGAGAATGTTCGAGAAGGACGTTCTTGTTGAGATGACTTTCGGTCAGATGCTCGACAAGGTCGCCACCGAATTCCCGGACCAGACCGCTTTTGCTTACACCATGCGTGATTACACCAGAACATACAGCGAGTTCAGAGATGACGTTGACCGCGTTTCGAAGATGCTCATGGCCATGGGCGTCAAGAAGGATTCCCACGTCGCACTCTGGGCGACCAACCGCCCGCAGTGGTTCCTGACATTCTGGGCCTGCGTCCGTATCGGCGCTGTCCTGGTTACTGTCAATACCGCTTATAAGATCCACGAGATCGAGTACCTGCTCCGTCAGTCCGATTCCGATACGCTCGTCATGATGGACGGCTACAAGGACATCAACTACGTCGATATCGTCAACGAGATCTGCCCGGAACTTAGTAAATCCAAGCCGGGCGAGATGGTCTCCGAGAGACTGCCGTACTTAAAGAATGTTATCACGATCGACAACCGTTACGACGGATGCTTCTTCTGGGACGATGAGTTCGAGACAGCTGATTCCAAGGTAACAGACGCTGAGCTTCGTGCCCTGATCGATGCGACCGAGCCGGACGAAGTCTGCAACATGCAGTACACATCCGGTACCACAGGTTTCCCGAAGGGCGTTATGCTCACACACAGAAACGTTCTCAACAACGGTAAGTGCATCGGTGACTGCATGAACCTTTCCACAGAGGACCGTCTCCTGATCCAGGTGCCGATGTTCCACTGCTTCGGTATGGTTCTCGCCATGACTGCTTCCGTTACACACGGTGTTACGATGGTTCCGCTCGATTATTTTTCTCCGCGAAAAGTACTTGCGTCCATTACGGCTCGTCGTGTTACCGCGATGCACGGTGTTCCGACGATGTTTATCGCACTTCTCGAGAACCCTGACTTCGCGCAGACTGACTTCTCTTACATGAGAACAGGTATCATGGCCGGATCTCCGTGCCCGATCCCGGTCATGGAAGACGTGGTAAATAAGATGAACATGAAGGAGATCACGATCGTTTACGGCCAGACAGAGGCCGCTCCGGGATGCACCCAGAGCCGTGTCGATGACTCCATCGAAGTCCGCGTCCAGACCGTCGGTAAGGAACTCCCGGGCGTCGAGTGCCGTATCGTTGATCCGGCGACAAACGAAGTTCTGCCGGATAACGTAGACGGTGAGTTCTGCGCCCGTGGATATAACATCATGAAGGGCTACTACAAGATGCCGGAGGCAACCAAGGCCGCGATCGATGAGGACGGCTGGCTGCATACCGGTGACCTTGCAAGAAGAACACCGGAAGGCTACTACAAGATCACCGGCCGTATCAAGGACATGATCATCCGTGGTGGTGAGAACATCTACCCGAAGGAGATCGAAGAGTTCATCTATACACACCCAGATGTTTCCGACGTTCAGGTCATCGGTGTTCCGGACGAGCAGTACGGTGAAGAGATCATGGCCTGCATCATCAAGAAGGAAGGTTCCACACTGACCGAGGATGATGTCAAGAAGTACGTGAAAGACCACATGGCGAAGCACAAGACACCGCGCTATGTTGCATTCGTCGATTCTTTCCCGATGAACGCAGCAGGAAAGATCCTGAAATTCAAGATGAGAGAAGATGCGGTGAAGATGCTGGGGCTCGAGAAGGCTTCGAAGATCGAGACAGCCTAAGGGTACAAAAACTCTTATTCAATTAACAAACGAAAAAGAAAAGGTATCTCCTTGCGACTTCAAACAGTTTGCTGTAGCAAAACTCGTCGCTCGGAGATCCTTTTCTTTTTTCGTTATACTATAGAGTGTGAAGAGTTTTTGTACCCTTGTTTCGCTGTCGCAATCAGTCGAAGACCTTTCAGAGGGAGCGTCGCCTTGGAGATTTTTGCCCTCATGTATAGAGGTGCTCTCGATCCTTGGTCGGTTTTTTTGATCCCAATAATACGAGCAATCAGCCATCAGATGCCCTATTTTCAGGCTTCGGGCAAATCTGTCAAAATTGACGGATTTGCCCGACACATATTTATTGATTTCCATTGCTAGTAGTATAACAATATTAAAGGATATGTATCGACACATAAAAGGAGACAAGATGAGTTCTCTAGGAGACAAACTAAAGGAGTTACGAATTGAGAATCACCTGTCGAGAGAAAGACTGGCAAGGAAACTATTTACCTCGCCGAGCACGATTTCGAGGTGGGAAAAGGGAGAGAAAACGCCGAGTGTTGAAGAACTCGAAAGGATCAGGAAGTTTTATGGATTAACGAATATAGAGAGCCTTCTTTCTCTAATTCCATTCGATGAGGATACCAAGAACCCCGAAGAGAACCCAAAGAAAGAAGATGATACAGATATTTTGACAGAAATCACCGAGGATATTGCACAGATATCAAATAAAGTGCAGGCTGCCGGAGATAAGGGAGAGAGTCAGGAAGCGTGGAATCTGGATAAAGAACTGAGAAAACAGATTCGCATCAGATGGATAATCATTGTAGTATTTGTTTTACTGGTGGTCCTATTCTGGGTGCTCTACAGAGTAGAACGATATTATAATTCGTACGAATATCTTGAGGGAAGACCGATGGAAGCTCGGGAAGGGGGAGGATAGGGTTGTGGATAATACAGTAGGTAGGAATATCTCCAGACTGAGACAAATTAATGGGATGAGTCAGAAACAACTGGCAGATGAGCTATGTTGCACTCGTCAAAGGATATCGCAATGGGAGATAGGAAGCAAAAAACCAACTGATGAGGAAATTAGCGCTTTGGCTGAATTATTCGGGATCGAGCCTAAGATCCTCTTTACAGAAAAGGAAGAACTTGAAGAAGCTCCGCCTCAGATGCAGTCACTACTATCCGAAGTATCCGGCGAGGTAAAGAAATTGTCGCAGGATATAGAGGAACTAAAAGACAGCTTGGATGAGGCTGCAAAGCAAAGAGAGCTGAGGATCAAACAGATTCGTAGAGCAAGGAGGATTAACAGAATCATATTGGTGATAGGGATTATTCTGCTGATTATATGGATAAAATGGCTACACTTCGTAAGAAATACCATCACGACTGGTGAGAATGGAGAAGCTTATGTAATAGAAGGACCTATACATTGGGGCCCGCCAACTGATGAGAAAGAAGATGACTACGTAATAGAAGTTTCGATAAGTTTAGGAGAGAGCAAGGAGTTATGAGATGAAGCTGGTAAGTATCGTATTAAGTATTATAGTTTTTATTAACACATCAATTGTGAATTCAGTTGATGAGAAGCACGATTTTGACCTTTTGGAATACTGTTTAAGTCACCAGATATCTTCTCAATCTGAATTCAACGATGTGCTGATGTGTTATTGCGGTGTCGAAGAAGATGATTTATTTGTGCCGAAAAATGAAGAATCGTTCCAGATAATTGTTGATATTCCGGAGATGATGATCTGTACAATCGTTATGGAAGAACCGGATATAACGAGACAGGTTGCTTCAAACGAAGTCTCCAGGAATTACTACGGGATTGACGGAGCGAGGATTTTTACGATTACCGTGGAGGGAACATTTCAGTACAATGGGATCATATGTACGTGTACTTCTGCAAGTGGTTCATATACAAAACCTTCCAGCTCTGGCTGGACAAGTGTACCGACGATTAGCTCCGGCATGACGTCTTCATTTAAAGGCTTTGCAAAAATCAGCGGAACTGCAACATATCTTAATCAATCTAAAACCTACTCGCTGACATTGACATGTGACGGATCTGGTAATTTCGATGCATACTGAAAAATGTGAAATGCCCAGTTTTCAGGCTTCGAGCAAATCCTTCAAAAACAGATGGATTTGCTTCGGCCGTTTTCGTTGACAATGACTTGGCGCGATGCTAATGTCGAATCAGGTACTCGAGAACCTATGTCATATATGAAGTGTTTTTTGTTGATTACTTAATTTGTGAGGAGGTTCGCTATGAAGACAATATATAAGATTCTTTCGTTGATGGTGCTGGTGAGCATCATTGCCGGCGTTTCTATGCCGGTAAATGCTGCGACAGGTACGGTATATGTCAGTGCCGGAAGCAGTGCATATACTAGCGAATTTGCGCAGGCCTACGGTAACCATTCGAAATGCCACATGGCACTTACGTATGTTCATTTTTCTAATTATCCGGAAAATAATATTCCAAGTTCATACTATGTTTATTCGAGACTCTATTTGAAATCACCTCGCACTGCGGCAAGTGACAGTGCATCGTTTTCGCAGGTTAACAGCAGTGGATATGACTATTGGTTCTGGGATGGATATGGGGAAAACGGGCAGCAGTTTGTTCTGAAATCTAACAGTAATCTGAGTGTTTATTATTCTGCTACATTTAATTTTTCTGCAAATGCTGACTAAGTATATTATTGCAGGAGAAAGTGGGAAATGCGTTGATGAATATTGATTCCAAGCACAAAACACAACTATTGTTTCTTGCTTTTATGATGATAGTTCTCTCCTCCTGCGGACGTTCTGCTCCGCAGGAGGAGAGTCGTTATACGAGAAGTGAGGATATTGTAGTCTCTTCGGATGCGGTTTTGCAATAAAATGAAACGGAACTGCTAGAGAACGATTATGATTATTCAGAGTCGTCTGATACGAATGATCCGGATTCCTGGCTTTACAGAGTCTCCGATCCGGAACGGTATCGAGGAGAACCATATGAACCCCGCGAATATGACTTTTCTCTTTCTTTCAGGGATGACATGCTAGTGGTTAATTATGGGAAGAGTACTGTAAATGTGTATCAAGCTAGATATGAGGATTCTCTTGAAAATCAGAACGCAGAAGAATGGCAGTTTAAGAAGAATAGTTATCCGGTTTTCATTGATGAATGCCAGGGATACCATAGTCCGCTGAGCAAGATCGAAGTGCTTGCCAATTTCAATAATGTTGGTGTCCAATCTATTTCAGAATTGAATGCTGAAACTGTAGCGGAGAATCTGGGGATAGACAGTAATAATATGGCTTTGTGCTGGACATATAAAACTGGTTCTATTTCCGGAGTTGGAGAGGAGATACAATATGTTCCTTTAAGTTCGCAGTATATTGAGAGTATCCCGATTCGAAGGGATTTCAATATTTCTCCTGTATATGAATGGTCGGAAGATATTGCTTTATCAAGACAATGTAACTATGATCCCACTAGAAATTGGCAAGGTTGTTATATTGACACGGATCAGACGACTTTTCTATTTGTTTTAGAAGAACGGTTCTCGATAGGAGAGATAATTCATGAAAACCAGCCGGTGAGACCTGCTGAGGAGTGCCTTCCTGAGATAAAGAAGGCAATAATATATAATAACTTTTCTCATCGGAGCGGAGCCACGGATCCTAATAAGATGGACCTATATACTGTTTGGGAAACAGATGTGGTTGTGTACTGTATGGAACTGGCATATACAGTTTTAGACTCTACGCCTTTGGAGTGGTATGACCCCCATCTCGAAACGCATGAGTTAACAATCGTTCCAGTTTGGAACGTATATTATACTGCAACGAATTCTAAAACTGCGGATGAGAATATCGTGTATGGTGGAACAGTAATGCTGAACGCAGTTACCGGGGAATCTATCTATTCGGAGATGTACGGGCCGGAGGAGAGTGAATATCTGTATCCGTACGCGAAGGATCCTGGATAAGTACCGATATGCTAATGCCCAGTTTTCAGGCGTTGAGCAAATCCTTCAAAAACAGACGGATTTGCTTCGGCCGTTTTCGTTGACAATGACTTGGCGCGATGCTAATGTCGAATCAGGTACTCGAGAACCTATGTCATATATGAAGTGTTTTTTGTTGATTACTTAATTCGTGAGGAGGTTCGCTATGAAGACAATATATAAGATTCTTTCGTTGATGGTACTGGTGAGTATAATTTCTTGCGTTTCTATGCCGGTGAATGCTACGACAAGCACAGTGTATGTCGGTGCCGGAAGCAGTGCATATACTGCTGAGTTTACGCAGGCCTATGGTAACCATTCAAAATGTCATATGGCGTTACAGTATGTTCAGTTTTCCGGTTATGCAGAGAATAGCATTCCGTGCTCATACTATGTTTATTCAAGACTCTATTTGAAATCACCTCGCACTGCGGCAAGTGACTGTGCATCATTTTCACAGGTAAACAGCAGTGGATATGACTATTGGTTTTGGGATGGATATGCTACGAACGGGCAGCAGTTTGTTCTGAAAACTAACAGTAATCTGAGTGTTTATTATTCTGCCATATTTAATTTTTCTGCTAGTGCTGACTAAGTTTATTATCACACGAGAACGAGGGAATTGCGTTGCTATATATTGATTCCAAGCACAAAACACAACTACTGTTTCTGACTCTTATGATGATAGTGCTCACATCCTGTGGTTGTTCCACCCCGCAGGATGTGAGTCCTTTTACGAGAATTGCAGAAATTGTGGTTTCTTTGGAACCGATTGTGTCGGATACTGTGGAGTTTTCATCAGAAAGTGGAGAGCTGAGTGTAGAAACGTCCGAGACATATGATTCGGAATCATGGCTCTCCCGATTTGCTGATTCGGTATTATATCGGGATACTCCGTACATGCCTAGAGAATACGACTTTTCTATTTCATACAAAGAGGATCTTTTTGTAGTTGGTTATGGACAACAGAATGTGAATGTGTATAAAGCGAGGTATGACGATATACCTGAAAGATGGCCGGATGATGCTCCGTGGGTTATATTTTTCAGTCCCAACGTGATTGAGTGGTGTCAAGGATATCATGGACCACTGAAAAAAGACGAAGTAATCAATAACAGCTATAACGTGCGAACGGAGATATTGTCTGAGGTTGAAGGCGCGGATTATTCAACTGAGATGCTGGAAATAGATATTGATACTCAGGTGCTGTGCGGGGTGTATGATACTTGCGAAGTACCTTGGAAGGATGACACTGTTCAGTACATTCCCCTTAGCATACAGTACCTGGATAACATGCCGACTCGAAGAGACTATAAATTTGTTCCGGTATTGGACTAGACAGAAGAAATTCCATTGTCCAGACAAACTACAGTCAATGGAAGCGATCAAGGGGGTGGACTGTATATCAATCAATCTCAAACAACGGTTACATATCTGACGGTTGGTAAGTTTTTGTTAGAAGATACACATTATAACGATCTGTCGGTATTTCTGGCAGAAAATTGTCTTTCTGAAATAAAGAAAGCTATTACTTACAATAACTTCTCTCATCGAAAGGTTGCAACAGATCCAAATAAGATGAAGTTATACATGATTTGGGAAACAGACGTGGTCGTATGCTGTATGAAGTTGTTATATACCGTCCTGGACTTCAGTCCCATGGCGTTGGAAACAGATGATCATCTGAAGGAACACGAATTATCCATTGTCCCGGTGTGGTTTGTCTATTATACCGCGACCAATTCAAAGACAGCAGATGAGAATATCGTCTATAACGGGACGGTTATGCTAAATGCGGTTATCAGGGAATCTATCTATTCGGAGATGTACGGACCGGAGGAAAATGAATATCTGTATCCGCATGCGAAGGATCTGGGATAAGAATTTGTTAAGTGTAATAACCTGCTTTTTTTTCAAGTGGGGAATGGAAAATAGGGTAAAAGGAAAGAGGGACGAGTTATGCGTCGTTTATTTATCATTATAACATCATGGATGCTTATTGCTTCTGTTCTGCTGAGTCTTTGCGGATGTAAGAAGAGTAAAGAAGAGGTGCATTACGATTCGGGTGCTTATTCTTCGGCCTCCTTTATTCTTCCACAGAAGGAGGGATTTCAGATGTTGTTGCGAAGGGTACTTCGTGACGGAGAAAACTGTTGTGTCGCGGCTATATATAATAAGTATGACAAAGACCATAATATTGTCGAGCAGTTCACAGATATCTATACAGTGGATGATAGCGGAAAACTCCTTTATACGCTGGAATTGATAGGAAGTCAGGCGCCATGTGCCGTGCTGGAGAATGAGTATGTTTTTCTAGGATATAAAAAAGCGGAATTGCAGAATATCGAAGAAAAACCTATGGACCTTCAAAGGACAGCGGTTTTCTTGGATAAGAAAACAGGCGAACCGGTAAGAACGATAGAGATGGATTTTGATCCGCACTACGTTACTCCTATTTCAGATGGATTTGTTATCGTTGGCGGCTCTACGGTAAATCGATATTCTAAAGACGGGACCCTGCTAAAAACGATAAAACCCGGTTTTTCATGCTTCATAGATTCTGAAGGATTCTTCGAAGATAATGGAAAGTTCTATATTATTGAAGAAATAGATATGGGCGAATTTGCTTATCACGAAGTGAATTTCGATACAGGAGATTGTCCATTGATCGCCGGGAACAAAGATATTGGCATATCGGGAATGAATGTAGGCGGACAGTATTTTTTTAATCCGGACGGTGAATATAAACTGGATCTTCAGAATATGAAAGTAAACTGTCTGGCAGACTGGAACTGTATTGATATATGTCCGCCTAAGAAGACCTTGAGTACTCCTACAGAGTATCATAAACTGGATGATGAGAGGTTCGCAATCAGTTATGAATATAGAGATTATTCTGCTGAAGTTATGATTTTTCATTACGATCCTTCTATTGATCGGTCGCATGTTGAAACGATCAAGATCGGTGGATATGGTGTATTTGATGATCAGGTTCTCCAGTGGGTGGTTTATTCATTCAATGTATCTAATAAGGATTATCGGGTCGTACTGGAAGATTACACAAAACAGTTTAGTTATCTCTCACCAGAGGATCGCCGGAAGACCACGCTGAATCTCATGAAGTATTTTAATGATGGGAATACTCCGGATATATTCTATGGATCGAACTTTGACTACGAGTATATGGGAAGAAGCGGCATGGTCATTGATATGGCTCCCTATCTTCAATCAAACGAACAGTCTCTTCTTGCTCTCACGGAGACGGCCCGAGGACTTTTCTATGATGGCAGTGGTGCATGTTATCAGTTGTTTTCCGGATATCAGATGTATGGCCGATATATCTTGAAGAGCGTAGAAGATGCCGTGGCGGATACATCGATCTTCAATCTGTATCAGTATGCACAGGACCATGAGATCACATATTCACTGTCTGCGGCATCAGATATAGTAGACGAGGGTATTCGCTATAACTTTGCCGACTTGTGGGGCGCCTATGATGGGAAAAAGAAAGTGACGGATGAGGAATTGGCGAGGCTTGTTTCCATTGTCCTATCAGTTCCAGTATCGATGAGTGCTTATGCATCATTGGAAGATGTGATAAATGGGAGAACCCTTATGGCTACCGCGATGATCAGCTCTTTCTACGATGTTACAGATGTCGTCGCGTCGAAAGAAAAGTTCAGTTATGTCGGATATCCTTCTATCTCGGGATCGGTGCATCTGGCCATCCCGCGTGGCTGCCTCGCGATTTCCACGACAGCGAAAAACCCGGATAAGTGCTGGGAAGTCCTGTCAGTGATGCTTGGCGAAGATGTCCAGAAGCAGACGATGATCGCCGGTTCTGTTCCGGTCACACAGACAACGCTGGATATGCTCTGTGATACTGTCCTCCATCCCGATTCTGTAACGGATGAGGTGCTCAAAGGATATATAAGAGGTGACAAAACGGCCACGCAGGATGAAGTAGATATGTTTATAGAGATGGTCTCGAAGGCAGATACGGTTGCCACATATGACTATGGCGTATTTGATATCATTGCAGACGAGATCAACAGTTACTATTCAGAGAACCGATCCCCGGAGCAAATCGCAGAGACACTGGATAAACGCCTGACGCTCTACATGCAGGAGAATTATCAGTAGAAGACGGGGGATGTGGTCATGATGTTTAAGAGGGGAAGACGATTCGCCTTTTTCCCAATATTATTGTTGCTCGCTTCATGTGGAAAATCTGATCCGCAGGAGGTGAGCCGTTTTACTGTTGCCATGGACAT
This sequence comes from Clostridiales bacterium, assembly GCA_017617995.1. Taxonomy (GTDB): domain Bacteria; phylum Bacillota; class Clostridia; order Saccharofermentanales; family Saccharofermentanaceae; genus Scatonaster. Next base: position 13,855 of record JAFZVE010000047.1, on the reverse strand, counting down.
TTCAGTTACAGAGGATGCGATATTCTCCTCCGAACATGAAGTATCTGCCGATAGTTCTCTTTGTGATGAAGAGACTTCACTGCCCAGCTGGGGCGGTGGACCAAATCAAAAACCAGAAGAGTTTGACTTCGAGTTATCATTCAGCGATGATTTGGTGATTGTCGACTATGGAAAAACGAAAGCTAACGTTTACCATGCCCGATATGCTAAGAGTCCGGATGCATGGATAGATGAAGATTGGAATCTGGGTGGAATCGAATTAATTTCCGAATGGTGTACTGGACGGCCGACATGCGTAGGTGAGGATAGTGAGGGGATACAAAGAGAGTTTCTCGTTCTGGATAAAGACCACATATTTGAGAATCTTCACAGTGCCCACACCATATGCCTTCGCGATTTGGATGGTTTTGCAGATATTGCAGAGCATCTGGACATATCCACGGATTCTGAGCTTTTAGCATGGAATTATACGCTATATAATTTGCCTCGCGATTATTATCGAGAGGAAGACTGGTACGAATTACCAGATGATTTGCAGGACATCCTATATATCCGATTAAGCACCCAGTATGTTGATAATCTGCCTATATACGCAGATACTACAAGCTTGTACTCGAATACTTTTGAATGGGAAGGAGTAATCGAGCCATCGCGGATGCCGAATTACGATGTCTTTATGAATCGCGGAGGGATTCTTGTGAATCCGAGTCGCACATGCATGCTGGTATATGACAGGCGGAAGTACACGGTTCAGGAAGCGTTTCTACAAGAGGAAAACATAATTCCTCCTCGAAATTGTCTCTCAGGCATTAAGGATGCACTCAGTTATGATCCGTGCGCGGATAATCGTCCTGCTTCCGATGATACGAAGGAACCGCTCTATCATATATGGGAAAAAGACGTTGAAGTTTATTGTATGGAATTGGCATATGCCGTTCTCGATCCTTGCCCGTTAATTGAAGATGATCCATCCCTCGCGGAGCATGAGTTATCGTTAGTTCCTGTCTGGGAGGTGTACTATACCATTACGGATCCGATGAATGATGAGATGGTTTCGAATGGAAGGGTTATGATTAATGCTGTGACTGGTGAATCCCTGTATTCTAAAAGATGGGGAATGGATGAGAATGAGTATCTCTATCCGAATGTCCACGCACCGGGATAAGAAGGACCATTCTTCATATCAATAATTCGAGAAATGATGCGGTTGAAGATCTTCGGATGCTTCTGTAATGGAGTGCCGTAGAGGGTTTTGCTGCGTTTTTTCTTGTTTGGTAAAATTGTTTGTAACACTCCTGCGTCTTTTGTTGATACTCATAGTGAAAGCTATTTGTGGAGAGGTATTGGGATGAATGACAGTGAGATCGTAACCATGTTTTGGGCGCGCGATGAACAGGCGCTTCGTATCGTATCTGATCAGTATGGTACGAGGTTGAATCGCGTTTCGTATCGGATCACACGGGATGAACAAACCGCGGAAGAATGTGTGAATGACACGTATCTGGAAGCATGGAACCGTATCCCACCGAGTGAACCGAGAAATTACCTTCAGGCCTTCCTTTATAAGATCGTCCGTGCAAAGTCTCTGAACCGGATCATACATGATCATCGGTTGAAGAGAATGGCATATGTGGATGAACTGACGGCGGAACTGGAGCAGTGTATCCCGTCGAAGAGCAACATCGAAGAAGAGATGGACGCTAAGGTTTTTACCGAAGCGGTGAACCGCTACATTCTTATGCAGTCAGATGAAAAGCGAAGGGTCTTTATCAGACGGTATTTCTACATGGACACATCTTCTCAGATAGCAGAAAGATTCGGCTTCAGCGACAACAAAGTCAGAACGATGCTGTGCCGGATGAGACAGGAACTGAAGAGCTTTCTTGAAAAGGAGGAGATACTATGAACGGAAAAGATATGCTGGAATGGATGAATGATTTAGATGATAAAGCAGTTGTGGATGCCGATGTGACACCGGTCCGGGTAAAGAAGCATAACGTATGGAAGATCGGTCTTTCCGTAGCGGCAGGAGTACTGGTCCTGGCATTACTGTCCTATGTGCTGTATCCATACATAACAGGAAGAAAGAATAATAAGCCGGGTGCTTCGAACAGTGACGATACCTTTTTTTCGGAGACAGATATCCTGAAATCGTATGTGATGGCATCGCCCAATTATCCTACGAGCTCGAGCATCACCTCGAGTGGCGAAAAGTATGAAGAGTATGCAGAGTACAATAAAGAAATCGTCCGAAAGGTGCTTGCCGATACGGCCGGACAGAACAAGGCATTTTCACCTCTGTGTATGTATCTGTCGTTAAGCATGGTTGCGGAGGTCACTGACGGGGAAAGCCGACAGCAGATCCTGGATATTCTGCATCAGCCGGATATCGAATCCGTGCGGGCCTGTGCCAAAAACATCTTTTTGTCCAATTACATGGTCAGCGAAAACGCCAAGTGTCTGCTGGCGAATTCCTTCTGGACAAATTCGGGATGGACATATGATCAGAGTGTGATGGAAACGCTGGCTTCCGAATACTTTGCATCTTCTTTTACAGGAGATCCGAATGACCCGGATTACAGCCGTGTATATAGGGAATGGCTACGAGATCAGACGGACGGTCTTCTGGATGGGAATTCAGACTCAGGACTGGATCCGCAGATGGTGTTGTCGCTGCTGTCGGTCGTGAATTTCAGCGGAAACTGGACACAACCTTTCATCTCTCCGGAGCAGATGGTATTCCATGGCACTTCAGGTGATGTTACCACTACCTTTGTACAATCTGTTGACACCGTTAAGACATACACAGGAGAACACTTTATCAGTGCAAGTGCAAGACTCGACGGAAACGGCAGTGTCCGTTTTATCCTTCCGGAAGAAGGCATGACTCCTGAACAGCTTCTCGAAGACGAAGAACTGTTTGCATATATGAATGAGAGATTTCCGGATTGGGATCCTGTCGAACCATCCGAATCGGATCCGGAAATTGCGGCTGGTGCGTGTATTAGAATGCCGATGATCGATTTTACGAACGAGATCAATATGAAGGATTATCTCACGGAGATGGGCGTCACGGATGTCTTTGACGCTTCGTGTTCAGATTTTTCTCCACTGAAGGCGGGGAAAGGTGAATTGGCTATCAACTCGATCAAACAGAATGTGCGTGTCATGATCGATGACACAGGATGTAAAGCCATTGCCGTAACCGAAGTACTTGTCGGCGGAGGTGATCCTCTATTCGAAAAAGAGGTCCTTCTGGACAGACCGTATATCTTTGAGATCGTAAGTGAATCCGGTCTTCCGCTCTTTATCGGTATCGTGAATAACGTGAAATAAGGCTTCGAAGATCGAGACGGCCTAAGATGAAAAGTAAAGAGTAGAAAATATCTCCCTACGGCTTCGAACAGTATGCTTCGCATAACTCGCCGTGCGGGAGATTTTTTCTACTCTTTTCCTTGTGAGCTTGGAATGCTGTCTCGATCTTCGGGCGCTTGCGAGGGAGTGTTGCGGAGGGATTCTTGCTGCTATTTTTCGTGTGAGCTTGGTTTCTTGCAATCGAGTGACAACGGCTATAGAATGAACTTACATAATCGGACCGGATCATTTTTTTGAGGTAGATTGAATGAATAAGGGTATATCTGACGTCGAAGATTTTCCGGCAAAGAAAATAAGAACGTGGAGGATTGTCCTTGTATCGGTTGCTGTAGTTCTTGCAGTAAGCCTTGCTGTGTATGCGCTATATCCGCATCTGTTAGGAAAGATAAACAGTTCGGAATCTCAGTCTGGCTCGAAGCCGGCGAGTGTGATAGATTCTAAGTCTGAACAGAAGACAGAGCAGGAACCTGCTCGTGTGATGGCTTCTGCGGAATATCCTTCCTCCTCAGATCCTTCCGAAGTGAGACTCGACGGCTACGATGCATATATGTCGGATGTCATGAGAGTCGTCTTCTCTGACGCGAGAGATGAGAACTGTGTATTTTCCCCACTTAGTCTTTATTTGGCACTGAGTATGGCTGCGGAAATCACGGATGGTAACAGTCTTCAGCAGATCCTGAGTGTTCTGCATCAACCGGATCTGGATTCTCTGCGGTCCTTTTCAGGATCGCTCTGGCGCTCCTGCCTGCAGGAAGGAACGGATGAGAAATTGATGCTCGGAAATTCCCTCTGGATGAATTCGGACTGGGAATGCGATCAGACGCTGATGGAGACTTTGACCGGTTATTACTTTGCTTCTGCCTTTAGCGGTGACCCGACATCGGAAGAGTATAATCAGATGTTCCGTGAGTGGATCCGTACACAGACCGATGGCCTCATAGAGAATCCGGATATATGTCTGGATCCGGACATGGTACTGGGACTGTATTCGACTGTGAATTATGCAGCGAAGTGGACGAACCCTTTCGCTATGGATGCTGTTCCGGGCTGCATTTTTCACGCTCCTTCCGGAGATATAAGTTGCGCTTTTCTCAATCTCGAACGGGCGACTCTGCAGGAGTTTTGCGGCGATCATTTTTCATGCGTGGAGAAAGCACTGAATGGGAACGGATCCGTACGGTTTATTCTCCCGGAAAAGGGAGTGACACCGCAAGAGCTTCTCCAGGATGAAGAGTTGCTTCTTTTCTTGAGCACAGATTCCGAGGGATGGGGAAGAGCAGAAACACATGATAATTCTAAGATGATGATGCCGCAGATCGATTTCTCTACACATCAGGATTTGAAAGGTATACTGGATACACTCGGAGTCAAGGACGTTTTCCGATCTTCTGACGCGGATTTCGGCAAGATATCGGGAGAATCACAGGGCCTGGAGATCTCGTCGGTAGAACAGGACAATCGGGTCATCATGGATGCGGAAGGTGTCAAAGCGGTCTCGATTACTTCCGTTCAGATAGCTATCGGCAGAAGTGAGGAGCCCGAGCCGGATTGGGAATTCATCCTTGACCGGCCGTTCCTGTTCGAGATCGTAAGCGAGTCGGGGGTTCCACTTTTCGTCGGTATCGTGAATGTCCCTTGGACGATCTGGTAGTTTTGCTTCGACTGTTCATCGTGAAGACTTCTGGTACTCTTGTTTCTCTTTGGTTTTTTGTGCATGACCTTTTGCAACTTGTGTATGGCTTTTGGCAACTCGCGTAAAGGCCTATTGCGCAGGCGTTTTGGGGCTGTTATTCTCCTGATGAAGACAAGAGAAACGCTGGCAACGGAAGAGAGGTTACCGAATGAAATGGTTTCTCGGTCATAAGAATCAGGAGGATATAACGATGATTTCGGTTGCGGGAATTTCGAAGAGTTTCGGAAATAAAAAAGTACTGGATGAGGTTTCGTTCACGGTGGAGGACGGGGAGATCTTCGGTCTTCTGGGACCTTCCGGAGCAGGTAAGACGACACTGATCCGTGTCCTGACCGGGCAGCTCCGCTTTGAAGAGGGCGAAGCGATGGTCATGGGAAAGAGAGTGTCGCAGTTAAGCGGATCCGATAAGAAACAGTTCGGCGTCATGATGGATGACTTCGGTCTTTATGAGAGACTGACATGCTATCAAAACCTCCGCGTGTTTGCCGATATCTACGGCGTGGACGATGCGGCGATCCACTCGGTACTGTCGGAAGTGAAGCTTCAGGATGCGCAGAAGAAAGAAGTCAGTAAACTGAGCAAGGGCATGAAGGAGCGACTGCGCCTGGCGCGCGCACTCCTGTCCCGTCCGAAAGTGCTTTTCCTGGATGAGCCGACAAGTGGACTTGATCCTCAGACCAGTTCTGAGATCCACGAGATCATCCGAAAGAGAAAAGACGCGGGCACGATCATCTTCCTGACGACACATAACATGACGGAGGCCGAGAAGCTCTGTGACCATCTGGTGCTCCTTAACGAGGGGCATATCGTGGAGTCCGGTTCTCCGAAGGAACTGTGCCTTCGGTACGATCACCAGAAGCGCATCGAGGTGGAAAAGAATGACGGCGAAGTTCTCTCGCTGGAGGTCGATGAAGGCAATGTCGAGACGACGGCAGGAAGGATCGCGGAGATTTTAAGATGCGGTGAACTTCGGACGATCCACTCGAAGGAACCGAATCTGGAAACGGTATTCATGGAACTGACCGGGCGTGAACTCGAAGTGTAAGAACGGGTGAATGAGAAGGAGATAAGAAAATGAGAGAAGCAACAGCGATTTTTAGAAAGCAGATCCTGGATACCAGGAAGAACAAGATGGTCCTTATACAGTTCGTACTCTTCCCGATCATGACGATCGTGATGAGCAACGTCGTGAAGATCGACGATATGCCGGAGTTCTTCTATCTCAAGCTCTTCAGCATCATGTACATGGCGATGGCACCGATCACATCGATGAGCGCGATCATCTCGGAAGAAAAAGAGAAGGGCACGCTCCGTGCACTCACGATGAGTAATGTAAGCCCGATGTCCTATCTTCTCGGCGTGGGCGTCTATGATTTTTCATGCTGCATGCTCGGCATGATTTTGATGAGCCGCATCTGCGGGCTCTCGGGGGAGGCTTGGAGAGATTACCTCTGGGTCATGGCACCGGGACTTCTGATTTCAATTCTTCTTGGTGCGGCGATCGGCGTGAAGGCGAAGGATCAGATGTCGGCAACGAGTCTGTCGGTCCCGGTGATGTGTGTCTTCACTTTCCTGCCCATGATGGCGCAGTTCAACGACACGATCGCGAAGGTGGCGAAGTTTTTCTACACACAGCAGCTTTATCTTGCACTGACCGATATAAATAATGTTAAGATAGGAACAGAAGGACTGATCATCGTCGCGGCGAATGCCCTGCTGGTACTTATGTTCTTCATCATCGCTTTTCGAAAGGAAGGACTTGCCGCGAAGTAAGAGATACTGCGGAAGAAGTTGCAGCAGGATGGCTGCACGTGGGATAGACAGAAGTGAAGATTTCGATCAACATCAATCCGGAAAATCCGGAAACCGAGATCAGTGTGACCTGCCCCGCGCTTACGCCGGAGGTGGAGAAGCTTATATCCATGGTTCGCGTCATGGACAGTAAGCTTACGGTCAAAAAGGACAGTGAAGTCTTCCTTCTGGATATCGGCGAGATCCTTTATCTCGAAGCGATGGAAAGAAAATGTTTCGTGTATACGGACGGCGCCGTGTACGAATCGGATGCGAAATTGTATGAGCTCGAGCAGCAGCTTGCTGCCTCGGGCTTTTTCCGTGTGAGTAAATCCACACTTCTTCAACTGAAGCATATCAAGTCCCTGCGGGCGGATCTCAATCACAGGATCCGTATCACGATGAATAACGGGGAACAGATCATCGCTTCGAGGATGTATGCGGACGAGCTGCGTGAGCGGCTGGGACTGAAGTGAGGGGAGCCGGTTCATGGGAAATGGAACGCGAAGAAAGAATGCAAAGACGAGAGAGATTACCGGGAGCGTGCAATGACCGAGAGGAAATGACGAATGAGTAAGAAGATAGAAATCGTAGATAAGAAGAGTATGCAGGATTTCGTCCACTGTACCTGTCTGGCCTTTACCATGCAGACGATCGTGGCGGTCTTTGTGATGTATATCACAGCCTCTGATGTTGCAGCGGAGCAAGGTCGGATCAGCTCCATCTATGCGACACCGGGATATCTTTCGAAGGAGACACTTCTGCAGTTCTTCGTCGTGGCACTTCTGACGGCCGTGATCCGTCATATCTTCATGTCGGACAGAGTGCTCCATATCCCTTCGATCGCGCTTCGTATCACGCTGATGTTTACGTTCGAGATCGCCATGCTTGCTGTCGTTGTAGTGGCGTGCAGATGGTTCCACTCCGTATCTCCGGCTCACTGGATCGGATTCGTGATCGGAGCCTTGCCGTGCCTCATCGTCGGCATCTTCATGGCATTTAAGACCGAAATGCGCGAGAACGAAGAAATGAACGCCGCCCTTCGCAAAAAGCAAGAGGAAGAGAAGTGATTCGGTTTTTGTTTGATAAATCAGCGGTAAGTATCGAATAAAATGACGAATTACAATGAGAAATACTGGGATTCGATTCGTATTTGATTTTCAAGGCTCGGCAATCAAATGATTTGACGAAAAAGCCACAACATAGTGGTTATTCGATATCTATTCGATTGCCGTGGGTGAATAATCGAATGATCATCAAATGTGTCGAGAGTTGCACAAAAAGAAATCCTCACGTTGAGCAACCATTGGGGATGAGATGGTCAAAGCGTGAGGACGAGGATAATAGTATAGTCACCCGATTCGTTTGCGAATCTATAATGACACCTTCATTGTAGTGTACAAACCAGTGCTTTTCTATTAGAATACTTCTTGAAACTATAACAATATTTCGCGTATGACAGGATCAGAGATATGCTGGAAAATGAATTGAAGATGGGCTTCGACGAGGTCGAGTATCCCGCAAAGATTAGAAGAGACAGGCTCTCGGTATATCCGAACTATGAGATCGGGAGCCACTGGCATGACGATGTGGAATTGCTAGTGATTTTGCGGGGCGTGCTGGACTGCAGTGTGAATGGAGAGACCGTAACGATCAGGGAAGACGAGGGAATCTTCATCAATTCCCGCCAGGTACACGATCTGCGATCGGAGAGCAAGAACGAGTGTGAGTATGTGATCGTCCGTTTCCACCCGGTACTGCTGTGTGCGACGAAGGAGATCGAGAACCGGTTCGTCCTGCCGGTCATCGAGAATGGGAGCCATCCGTATGAGGTGCTAAGGCCTGATCGTGAATGGCAGAGAAGTGTTATTGATGCGGTTCTTCGTGTATACTATATGCGGCATGAGACTACGATGGAACTGGGTGCACAGGGGCAGTTCTTCGCCATATGGGAACAGATTTTTCTTCACTTGGGGAATGAACCGGCCAAGGTGCGCGAAGCTTCGCCGCAACTGACACAGCTCAAGAACATGATCTCTTTTATCTCAGCGAATTATCACGGGAAGATCACGCTTGACGATATACGTCTTGCGGGAAATGTCGGAAAGACCAGCTGCTGTCAGATCTTCCAGAAGTATCTCAACCAGACACCGATCACGTATCTTACGATGTTCCGGCTTCGTAAGGGCGCGGAGATGCTGGCTCAGACGGATATGCCGATCGTAGATATCTCGTACGAGGTCGGATTCTCCGGGGCCAGTTATTTTGCCGAGGCGTTCAAGAAACATGTCGGCGAGATGCCGAGCGAATTCCGGAAGAAGCACCGCCGGAGTGAGGAGAGAAAATGAGCGATTGCGAGAGATGTTCGAATTATGTATATGACGATGAAGCCGGAGCGTATTTCTGTGAGGCTCCGATCGATCAGGACGCCTGGGAGAGACTTCTCCAAGGGAAAAAAGAGTGCCCGTACTACATCGAAGACGGTGAGTATAAGACAGTAAATAAGCAGATCTGACCGTTCGGCCAGAGAAAGGATAGGATGAGAAAGAAGTACAGAGAATTGTTTCATGAGTTCCGTCCGTATCGGACAGAGTTTGTGCTGGGACCGGCCGCGAAACTTTTCGAGGCGATCCTGGAACTGATCCTGCCGATCCTCATGGGAAAAATCGTGGATACCGGATTCTCTTCGGAGAGCCGGGGATTCATCGTGCGTACCGCATTTATCATGTTCGGTATGGCGGCGATGGGACTCATGGCGGCAGCGGTCTGCCAGTACTGCGCTGCACGGGCATGCTCGGGTGTGGGCGCGAGACTCCGTGACCGACTCCTCACGAAAGTGAATTCTCTATCTGTCGCACAGCAGGAACGCTGTGGTGTCTCTTTTCTGAACGTCGCCATGACCTCGGATGTCAACCAGGTCTGCACGGGTGTATCGATGTTCATCCGCCTCGTTTTCCGTGCGCCGTTCATCACGGTGGGCGGTATCGTGATGGCGCTTCTTCTAGATGCCCCGATGTCGATCGTCATCGGCGTAGGTTCGGCACTTTTCCTGATCACGCTGCTGTCGATCATCCGAGTGACTTTCCTTAGATATAAGGTCGTGCAGCAGAAACTCGACGGCATCAGCCGGGTCGTCAATGAACGCCTCTCCGGCATTCGCGTCGTGCGCGCTTTTTCTCGTGAGAAGGACCATCAGGATGCGACAGATGAGGCGAGTGAAGTGTATGCGCAGGAGACGATCTCCGTCGCACGCTACTCGGCCCTTCTTCGTCCGATCACGATCCTCATCATGAACTCGGCCGTGGTCTTCGTACTGTGGGTCGGCGGATACCGCATCGAGAGCGGGATCCTCACGACCGGTATGCTGCTGACATTTATAAACTACATTTTCAGTATATTTGACGAGCTGAATAAACTCGGAAATCTCGTGGTCATTTTCTCGAGATCGTTTGTCTCGGCAGAGAGAATCGAGGGCGTGCTCGAGCTTGTTCCTGAAAGACGCGAACCGGAGACGGGCGCGGAGGCCGAAGACCACGATGACAAGGCCATCGTGAAGTGGAAGAACGTCTCGTTCTCCTACCTTTCGGGCAAGGAAGATTCGGAAGAATACTATGCGCTGAAAGATGTTTCCTTCGAACTTCGTAAAGGAGAGAAACTGGGCATCATCGGCACGACCGGTTCGGGCAAGTCGACGATCATCGCGCTTCTTCTGCGGCTCTATGAGATCGATAAGGGCCACATCTATGTGGATGGAAAGTCCATCGCGTCGCTCGATGACCGTACGCTTCGTGAGAAGATGGCACCAGTATTCCAGACCACCGCGCTCTTTGAGGGAACGATCCGGGATAACCTGAATCTAGGACGGAAAGAACCGCTTCCGGAGGAGGAACTGAAGGCCCGCTGCGAAGTCGCGCAGGCGTGGGATTTCATCTGCGAAAAGGGTGGTCTGGATGCACGGGTCGAGCCGAAGGGAAAGAACTTCTCCGGCGGTCAGAGACAGCGACTGTCGATCGCCAGAGCGCTCTGCACAGACAGTGAGATCCTGCTCCTCGATGACGCGACGGCAGCACTGGATAAGGATACTTCCGCACGCTTCTCGGAGGCGCTCTCCGAGCATGCGAAGAAACATCAGAGAACCATCGTCGAGATCTCCTCGAAGATCAATGAGATCGCCGATTCCGACTGGATCATCGTGCTCGATAACGGCGCGGTGGTCGGACAGGGCAAGCACGACGCGCTCCTTAAGGAGTGCGAGGCGTATTCACGTATCGCCCAGTCACAGGAGATGGGAGGTGTGGAATAATGGCCAAGGACTCGATGCTGAGCGGTATGGGTAACCTCAATCCGGATGCGGCGAAGATGTCGGATGCCAAGACCCGCGTCTCTCTTAAGGACCTCACGGCGCTCCTGCGTTTTACGGGCACATCGCGATTCTCCATCGTCCTTCTCATCCTCGCGGCGGTATTAAGCGGAGGCCTTCAGGTCGTGGCTCCGGCCTTCCTCGGTGCGACGATCGATAACATGGGCGATACCGGAGCGGTCGACCTCTCGTATCTCGGGAAGCGCGCGCTGATCCTCCTCGGGATGTATCTCCTCGCGGCACTGTTCACCTGGGTCGTCAGTTATTTTGCCAATGTCGTCGCGGCGAAGACGGCTCTCGAAGTGCGAAAAGCACTGTCCCGGAAGCTTTCGCATCTGCCGGTTTCTTTCTACGATACCCACGCGCAGGGCGACACGGCCACGCACTTCATTAACGATGCGGACGCGATCTCCGAGGGCATGCTGCAGGGACTTCTGAATCTCTTTACCGTGCTCGTGACGATCCTCGGCACGGTGGGCTTCATGGTCTATATCAGCTGGAAGATGACGCTGATCATCCTGCCGATGGCGGTGCTCATGATCTGGTCGGCAACCACTATCGCGAAGAAGACGACGAAGTATTTCAAATCGCAGCAAAACCTGGTCGGATCGATCTCGGGTGATGTGGAGGAGAATCTCTACGGACGCCGTGAGATCAAGGCTTTCGGATGCGAGGACAAGTTTCTCGATGCCTTCCGTGAGAAGAACGAAGAACTGAATAAGTCATCGGTCACGGCGCAGTTTGCGTCCTCTCTTCCGAACCCGGTGACGCGCTTCGTCGACAGTACGACATATATCCTCATCGGTGCGCTGGGCGTGTGGTTCGGCGGACTGACGGCCGGTAACATCACGACGTTCATCCTCTACTGGAAGAACTTCAGTAAGCCGATCAATGACCTGACGAACATCACGACGCAGATCATGGCGGCGTTCGCGTCGCTGACGCGTGTGTTCCAGATTCTCGATCTGCCGGAGGAGTCCGACGAGGGCGCGGCAGGCAAAGAGATAGCGGATGCAGCCTTGGCCAATGCGGACGAAGGCACAAAAGAGATCAGAGAAAAGAACGAAAACGGATCGAATGAGGGAGAAGTGCTTTTCGAGCATGTGACTTTCGGGTATACTGCCGACAAGAAGATCTTCGATGACTTCAGCCTCAAGGTAGAGCCCGGGCAGAAGGTCGCGATCATCGGACCGACGGGCTGTGGTAAGACCACGCTCATGAATCTCCTCATGCGGTTCTATGAGCCGGACGAGGGAAGGATCCTCATCGACGGCCGGGACATCCGGGAGATGCCGAGGTCGGAGCTTCGTAGAAGATTCGGCATGGTGCTCCAGGAGACGTGGCTGCTCGAGCGGTCGATCCGTGACAACATCGCGTACGGCCGACCGGATGCAACGGACGAAGAGGTGATCGCGGCGGCGAAAGCGGCCAGAGCACACGGCTTCATCAAGCGTCTGCCGGACGGATACGATACGGTACCGGGAAAGGATATCTCTCTTTCCGAGGGACAGAAGCAGCTCCTGTGTATCGCGCGAGTGCTCCTGATGGATCCGTCGCTTCTTATCCTCGACGAGGCCACGAGTGCAGTCGATACCTTGACGGAGAAGCGTATCGTCGAAGCCTTCGATAACATGACGCGCGGGCGGACGGGATTCATCATCGCCCACCGCCTCTCGACCATCGCCGGAGCCGATCAGGTGATCCAGCTGTGGTCAGCGAAAAAAACGTAAGAAACACCCAAAGGCGGGCCGTTTTCACGGCTCGCTTTTTTGCTATGGAAGGAGGGATTCTGCGAATCGAAATGGCAACATTTTTTTACCGAAAATTCCTTGTTTTGACAGGACGTTTCGGCTATACTGTATTCGGAAAAAGTTGGGTTTCTCACACCCCTGATTTTTCCCTTAATCATGTTATTCAAAAATTTAGACATAAGGAGAGGCTCATCGTATGAAAGTAAACATTACTGAGACCGTACTGCGTGACGCGAACCAGTCGTTGATCGCAACCAGAATGCCGTTTTCGGATTTCGAAGACATTCTGGAGAAACTGGATGAGGCGGGTTACTACTCGCTGGAGTGCTGGGGAGGCGCGACATTTGATTCCTGCCTGCGTTACCTCAATGAAGATCCGTGGGAGAGACTTAGAAAGATCAAGGCGAAGGTAAAGAAGACTCCGCTGCAGATGCTTCTCCGTGGTCAGAACCTCCTCGGTTACAAGCACTATCCAGATGACGTTGTACGTCTCTTCATCAGAAAGTCCGCCGAGAACGGCATGGACATCTTCCGTATCTTCGATGCTCTCAACGATTTCCGTAATATCGAGATCTGCATCGACGAAGTAAAGAAGTGCGGCAAGCATGCACAGGGCTGCATCTGCTACACCACCTCTCCTGTACATACACTCGAAAAGTACGTCGAGATGTGCAAAGAGCTCGAGGGCATGGGCGTTGATTCCATCGCGATCAAGGACATGGCAGGTATCTGCTCTCCGAAGGAAGCTTACGATCTCGTAAAGGCGATCAAGGACGCAAAGATCTCCGTTCCTCTCTTCTTCCACACTCACCATACAACAGGCATGGGCCCGATGACTCTCATGAAGGCGATCGAGGCCGGTGTGGATGGTATTGACTGTGCTAT
>JAFZVE010000046.1 GCA_017617995.1 Clostridiales bacterium | reverse complement strand
CCTGATCCTGATCGTGCTGGCCGGCGTGTATATCGGAAATCTTGGCGTGCGTGAGATCGACTCCTATCCGACAGAAATTAATCGCCTGGTGATCGCACTCGGCAAAAACTGGGAGGAGACAAGTCAGAATAAGAAGGCGAAGATCGAGAGTGATCAGCCGTTCGACTATGCAGTCATCGATAATGATGGAGATCTTCTCCTTTTCACGAAGCAGAAAATGTCCACTTCCGTGTCGGCGGCCACGACCCACTACGATGCGGTCCGTGACATCACGACAGAGGACGGATCGATCGTAGGAAAACTCATTGTCCATAATAACTACCAGGAACAGCAGGTCCAGAGGAACCGTACGATCGCAATGCTGGTGGGTGGATTCCTGCTCCTGATGCTGGCCGTTTCAATCATCTATTTCCTGTATCTGAAAAAGCGCGTCGTGGATCCTTTTGACAAGATGAAAGATTTCGCGGCGGAAGTGGCGGCCGGCAATCTCGATGCCCCGATGAAAATGGACAAACGAAACGTCTTCGGTGCGTTTACCGGCGCTTTTGACATCATGAGAGATGAACTTCGGGCGAGTAAGCTTCGCGAGGCGGAAGCGGTTCAGGCTCGAAAAGAACTTGTGGCGCAGCTTTCGCACGACATTAAGACGCCGGTCACGTCTATCAAGGCGATGGCGGATGTGATGGAGCTTTCCGCCAAGAGCGAAGAAGAGAAGACCACGATCCGCAGCATCAATGCCAAGGCAGACCAGATCGACAGTCTGGTGTCGAATCTTTTCCATGCGACTTTGGAAGAACTGGAGCATCTGGAAGTAAAACTTGGTGAGGTGACTTCAAGCGACATTTCCCGTTTTATTTCGGAAGCTGACCATAAGCATAAAGTTGGAAGATTTAAGATCGTGGATGCGGTCGTTCAGGCCGATCCGCTCCGCCTGAACCAGGTCATCAACAACATCTTTTCCAATTCGTATAAATATGCGGATACGGAGATGACAGTGACCAGTCGCTGTGAAACGGGAATTGACGGCGTGCGCTTTCTTGTGATCGAGATCGGGGATAAGGGCGGCGGTGTGCCGGAGGAAGAAATCGAGAAGATCTTCGGGAAATTCAAGCGTGGATCGAATGCAGAAGGAAAAGACGGCACGGGCTTGGGACTTTATATCTCCCGGTATTTTATGGAGAAAATGGGCGGCGAGATCACATGCCTTAACCGTGACGGCGGACTTGTGACCGTGCTTCGTTTAAAACTTTTGTAAGACACGATTAAAGAACGATTAAAAATCAGACAAAGATTTAAAAAATCACCTGAACTATACTAAGATCGTACAGAGAAAACTGTGCGGTCATTTTCGTGTTGGAGAAGACGGAAGGAGACATTATGGATAAGAAAGTTATCATCAAGACAGACAAATTGAGTAAGAGTTTCTCGGTTTCCGGGAAACAGTACCATATCATCAAGAACCTTGATCTCGAGATCTATGACGGCGATTTCACCGTCATCATGGGATCTTCCGGAGCGGGGAAATCCACGCTCTTATATGCACTGTCCGGCATGGATAAACCGTCTCTCGGACATATCGATTATGCAGGATCTGAAATTACGGAAATGAACGATGACCAGCTTGCGGTCTTCCGTAGAAAGCACTGCGGATTCGTGTTCCAGCAGGTACACCTTGTGGACAGCATGAGCATCATGGATAACGCGATCTCCACGGGCATGCTCGTCGGACAGAAGCAGAAAGAT
>JAFZVE010000045.1 GCA_017617995.1 Clostridiales bacterium | reverse complement strand
ATGAAGCTTACTGAATCAGTACTCGAAGACGAAGGCATGCATGTTTTTGAATGGTGGGGCGGAGAATATCGTCCGTTAGAGGAATTGATAGCGGAGATGGACGAAGTGAAAAAGAACAACAGAGAATAGTTTGATGAATTCCAATTTGTCGTGATGAGGCAATAGTGAGAAATATTTTATGTTATTAATCGACAAGCACCTCAAAAACGGGGCTCACATTCTTTTATACCATCCTGTGTAATTCTTATACTCTGATTCAAGACAGATGCAATAGAAGTCCATCTGCGCATCCTTATCAGAAAACGGAACGGAGAAACGGTTATGACGCATTCCGAGTACACGATTGGTAAGATCGGTCGAGAATGTCGGTAAGGATGAAGTCTCAGCAACTTCCATGAGAGATTCTGTTCCTGATTGAAGAAGGAACTTTGATTTGGGCATATGCTTTCTGACGATCGCATCCCATACTCCTACCTCTGACACCATCAGGAAACTCTCACCATTCATTTGCTTGAACGATATGGAACTTTCATATGCGAGCTTATGTTCCGGTACCAGTGATGCGCAAAGATGCTCGGAGCCGCAGTGCTGTGAGTGATAGGCTTCTCCTTCCAACGGATGGTTGAGGATTATCATCTGATAAGTTCTAGTATTTAATCCTCTGATCAGTGTTTCTTCGTCGGTCATCTCAGTTGATAATGCCATGCTAGAGAAAGTCGTTGATAATCTCGGCATTAGTTCCAGCAATGGACCTGGAGCACAGGAACCTATCGTTATAGTCTTACTTCTTCTGTCTGTGAGACGCACCTGCTCTTCCATGGATTCGTGCATGTGGAGAATATCTTCTGCATATTCTGCCGCAACCATGCCTGCATCATTAAGATACAGTCTCTTTTTCTCCCTCTCGAAAAGCTTAACTCCGAACTCGTCCTCAAGTTTATTCATAGATCTGGTAAGTGTCGGCTGTGTCAGGTGAAGAGCTTCAGCTGCTTCAGACAGCGTCTTGTGATCCTTAAATGCTACAAGATGTTCCAGAAGATATGTCTCTATCATGTAATTCTCCAATTTGATAATATACGCGACAAGTATATTTTAATACGAAAGTTCAATTTCACAAAGTGCATTCTGCAAGGTATTATCAAACCATAGAACATTAACAATACTTATGAGACAGGAGAGAGTTCAAAATGAAGACACTTGTAGCTTATTTCTCTTGGAGCGGGAATACAGAAAAGATTGCAAAACAGATTGCTGCTAAGACCGGAGCTGATATGTTCAGGATCGAGCGCAAGGTTCCCTACAGCGAAGACTACAGCACTTGCGCTTATGTGGAAGCCAAGGAAGAGATCGATAAGAAAATCAGACCTGAGATCAAGACACCTCTTCCCGATGTAGACAAGTACGATAATGTGATCGTTGCTTTCCCTATCTGGTGGTACACATCCCCGCTTGCAGTATGGAGTTTTCTGGAGTCATATCCGGACTGGAAAGGTAAGACGGTTTACATTTTCGCTAACTCATACACTGATGACTATAACTATATGACTACTTCAGTAAAGGATGCCAAAGCATCGGCGAGAAACGCGAATGTAGCAGCAGGATTATTCAACAAAGAGATCAATAAGTTGGACGACTGGCTTACAGAAAACAATATCAAATAATAAACAGGAGGACACAAACATGGATTATATTACATTAAACACTGGAGCTAAGATGCCATTGGAGGGATTCGGAGTATTTCAGATCCCGGATGCAAACGAGTGCGAGAGAGTCGTATATGACGCGATAAAGACAGGATACAGATTGCTCGATACCGCGATGGCATACGGCAATGAAGAAGCCGTTGGAAAAGCCGTAGCCAGAGCCATAGCAGACGGCATTACGACAAGAGAAGAACTCTTCATCACCACTAAAGTCTGGGTTACGGATATGAAGACGGAAGATGCGGCATATGAAGCTGTTAAGACATCTCTTCAGAAGCTTAACATGGATTATGCTGACCTTATCCTTCTGCATCAGCCGATGGGTGATTATTTCGCAGCATACAGAGGTATTACAAAAGCATACAAGGAAGGTCTGACCAAGGCGATCGGCGTAGCGAATTTCTATCCTGCGATACTTACTAACCTCTGCGAGACAGTTGAGGTAATCCCCGCTGTAAATCAGGTCGAGCTTCACCCGTTCTTTGCTCAGGAAACGGCTCTTGAGAATATGAAGGCTTATGGAGTAGTTCCTCAGGCATGGGGACCTCTTGCAGAAGGGAAGCATGGTATCTTCACAGATCCGGAGCTCGTAGCTATCGGTGAGAAGTATGGCAAGAGTGCTGCACAGATCGCACTGAAGTGGAATGCACAGAGAGGCGTATCGATCATCCCTAAGTCCGTCCATTTAGAAAGGATGGAACAGAACATTAATATCTGGGATTTTGAGCTTACTGATGAAGAGATGGCTAAGGTAGCTTCCAAGGATCTGGGACACAGTGAGATTGTTAATCACGATGATCCTGCGTTTGTGAAGTTTATCATGAATCTGCATTAATGCTAAGCATATATCAATTTGTGCGATTACTCGCAATATCACTTACAAAGAAGATCTCAGATGAGGCCTTTTTTATGCCTGAAATAAGCTCTTGACTTAGAGTTAACTCCAAGTTGTAGAATGAACTTGTGATCACAAGATTCTATGCGAAGGAGGTCTTCCCTATGACGATAAAAGAAGTGTGCGAGAACTACGATATCACGCCAGATACGCTTCGTTACTATGAACGAGTCGGAGTCATACCTGAAGTTCACAGAACAAAAGGCGGTATAAGAGACTTCAATGATGAAGACATCGCCTGGGTCGAGAATGCGATATGTATGAGAAGCGCCGGAGTTCCGGTCGAGATGTTGATCGAGTATGTAAGGCTCTTCCAGGAAGGCGACGGCACATTTCAGGCAAGACGGGATATCCTCGCGGAAGCCAGAGAAGAGATCCAGAAGCACCTCGATAAGTATCAGGCGACGATGGATCGTATTAATTACAAGATATCAAGATACGATGAAGCAATTAAGACAGGAGTCCTTACGTGGGACAAACCGAAGGAGGATTAAGCTATGCAAAACTTTAATTACATGACACCTACCAGACTTATCTTTGGAAAGGGCGTTGTAGAACAATTGCCTGAAGTCATGAGCAACTACGGCAAGAAGATATTGCTTACATACGGTGGCGGAAGCATCAAGAAGATCGGGCTTTACGACAAGGTCAAGGAGTTGCTTAAAGGCTTTGAGATCTTTGAATTGTCGGGTATCCAGCCTAACCCCAAGTACGATCCGAGTGTGCTTGAAGGTGTGAGAATCTGTAAGGAGAATGATATTGATGTCATCCTTGCAGTAGGCGGCGGAAGTGTCCTCGACTGTTCCAAGGCTATAGCTACGGGAGCGAAGTATGACGGAGATCCGTGGGATCTCATCTCCTACAAAACGAAAGCTCAGGCTTCAATACCGATCGTTGATATTATTACTTTGGCAGCTACAGGAAGTGAATACGATCCGGGCGGAGTTATCTCGAGAACCGAGACCAATGACAAGATAGGATATGTAGATCCCCTTAATTATCCTGCAGTGTCATTTTTGGATCCTACGTATACTTTCACAGTATCTAAGAAGCAAACTGCTGCCGGATGCGCTGATGCTATGAATCACATCATGGAACAGTACTTCTGCGAAGATTCCACAATGCTCAATGACGGTTTTATGGAAGCCGGCTTTAAGAGCCTCATGGTAAATGCGAAGAAGTGCTTGGAGAACCCTGAAGACTACACAGCAAGAGCCGAGATGATGCTTACCTGTACATACGGCTGTAACGGCATATATTCATTGGGCAACAGTCCTTCAGGCTGGCCTTGTCACGGCATGGAACACGCACTTTCCGCCTACTATGACATCACTCACGGCGAAGGACTTGCGATAATCACACCGAGATGGATGACACATATCCTAAGCGATAAGACAGTCGACCGCTTCGTTAAGTATGGCGTTAATGTATTCGGCATAGACAGTTCTCTTGATAAGTTCGATATCGCGAAGAAAGCAATTCAAGCTACTTATGACTTCTTCGAATCTATCAACATCCCTATGCATTTAAGAGACGTCGGTATCGATGAAAGCCGAATCGATGAGATGGCACAACATGTAGCAGATAACGAAAGACTTGAGAACGCATGGGCACCGCTCCTTGAAAAAGATATCGCAGATATCTTCAGGGCATCTTTATAGGAGGAGTCGTATATGGCAGAGAAGATTGTACAGACAGCAGGAAGAGATGCGCTTGGAGAGTTTGCTCCAAACTTCGCACACTATAACGATGACATCCTTTTCGGAGAGAACTGGAATGATGAAGCACTTGATGTTAAGACAAGATGCATGCTTACGATCACTGCGATAATGGCACAAGGACTTGTGACTGATGCTCTTAAGCACCACATCATGAACGCGAAGGCTAACGGCGTAACAAAGGAAGAAATGGCAGCCTTGATCACGCACACGGCTTTCTACGCAGGCTGGCCGAAAGCATGGGCAACATTTGGCCTGGCGAAAGAAGTCTACGGGGAGGCATGATATGAAGTGTCAAAGCAAAGAAGACTTCGAGAAGGTAAATCATTTCGGGCAAGGAGCTCCGAACGACGCATACGCTCAGTACTTCATAGGAAACAGCTTTCTTAATCCTCTTACAGATTTCAAGAATGGCGAGTTTCCTCTCATTAACGTTACTTTCGAGCCCGGATGCCATAACAACTGGCACATTCACCACGCAGAGAAAGGCGGCGGTCAGATCCTGATCTGCACTGCAGGCGAAGGTTGGTATCAGGAAGAAGGCAAAGATCCGAAGGAACTGAAGGAAGGCACAGTTATCGTTATCCCTGCCAACGTTAAGCACTGGCATGGGGCAAAGAAAGACAGCTGGTTCTCGCACATCTCTCTCGAAGTTCCCGGAGAGAACACGAGCAACGAATGGCTGGAGCCTGTAGCGGATGAGCTCTATAACGCGCTTTGAGGATAATCGTCTATGGCCATAACAGTTAATCTCAGATACAAGGGAAAAGATGACAGTGCTATGAAGTTCGTCCAAGAGATGATCTCAAGCGGTACTGTCGATAAGATAAGAGCCGAAGAAGGTAATCTTCGATATGAATACTTTCAATCACTTGACGATCCCGAGACTATCCTTCTTATAGACAGTTGGACAGATCAGAAAGCGATCGATAAGCACCACGCCACACCTATGATGGGCACTATCGCTGAACTTCGCGAGAAGTACGATCTTCACATGACAGTCGAGAGATTCATCAGCGATGACGTGCCGGAAACGGAAAACAAGTTTATAAGGCAATAATGGGAGGAGCACAACAATGAAAAGCTTAATCATCTATTTCAGCAGAGCTGACGAGAACTATGCAGTCGGTTATATTGACAAAGGCAATACAGAGTATGTAGCCGAGTTTGTACAGGAGATGACAGGCGCGGATATGTTCAAGGTCGAGCCTGAAGTTCCTTATGCCAAGGATTATGATACCTGTATCAAGGAAGCAAAAAAGCGTATCGGGAACGCTCCCATCAAGGAGAAACTGACCGATATCTCTGCTTATGATACAGTGTTCATCATGAGTCCTATCTACTGGGGAACATATGCGCCTGAGGTAGAAACAGCCCTTGATGGTTTGGACTTTACAGGAAAGACAGTAAGAATAATCTGCACCCATGAAGGTTCCGGTCTGTCCGGTATGCCTTCTGATATTAAGAGAATGTGTAAAGGTGCCGACGTTCAGAGTAACGGACTTGCAATCAAAGGATCTCAGGCCAAAAATTCAAGAAAGACAGTTGATACCTGGTTATAAATAGCAAGCCTTAAATGTCTACTTTCAGAAAAGGATTAGTACAAAAAACATTGCCGGTGTCTACCGGCATAAAGAAAAACATTTTTTTGTGTCCACATTTATTGACTGCTACAATATAACTATCTTATCTGAGGAAAACCTTAGAGTGGAAAATCATACTGATCGAATCGAGGGCAAGGGAAATGGGTTTGCTGGGAAAACTGTTTGGAAATAAAGAGAATGACGGTTCTGTTCAGGTTCCGTCCGGAGGCACATATGTAGTTGAGGATACCTTTAGATTAGGTGATCCGCAGGATCTGGTGGTTGTTGGTCAGATCAAGGGAACTGTCAGGGAAGGGGATAAGGTCTATATCGAAGGTGCTGATGAAAACGATCTGATATCAATTAGTGAGCTGGATATATTCAGGACCAAAGTAAAGTCTGCGACGGATACTACCGTTGCCCTTGTCCTTGTAAATGGTGCTGCACACAGGATTACAAAAGGAACCGTCCTGCATGTAAAGGCGTAGATAATCGCTAGATGTTTGACAGAAGGTACCAGAAACGATGATTAAAGCTTTTTTTGTAGATTTTTACGGAACCGTCGTCCATGAAGATGGAGAAATAATTAAGAAGATAGTTCAGATTATCTTTGATACAGGAAACGTGGAGAATAAAGGAGAGATCGACTCTTTTTGGTGGAATGACTTTCAAAGCATGTTTCTTGGATCTTATGGAGAACGCTTTGAGACACAGCGAGCACTGGAGAAGAGATCCCTCGAGCATACATTGGAAAAGTTCGGTTCTTCTGCTGATGCAGACATGCTGAGTAATATGATGTTTGAACAATGGATCAAGCCTCCGATCTTCGAAGAATCCAGGGCGTTTTTTGAGAACAGTCCTTTACCGGTTTACATAGTTTCCAATATAGACACCTCGGATATTTTGAAAGCTATTGAGTATCATTCCCTAAAACCTTCGGGTGTTTTTACTTCAGAAGATGCGAGAGCGTATAAACCGAGATGTGAGATATTTAATCTCGCGTTGAAAGAGACGGGTCTTAAGCCGGATGAGGTGATCCATATCGGGGATTCTCTCAGTAGTGATGTTAAAGGTGCATCTGCAGTCAATATCCGAGCATTATGGTTAAACAGATTCGGCAAAGCGGTGCCGGACGGCGTCGATAGCATTACAATATTGACGGAGGCTTTTGACCGGGTGAAAGACATCACGTCTAACAAACCGGACCGGGAAAAGGGATGAAAAGGATGAACAAGAACGGTAAACTCAGTAAGCTCTTTATAGCCTTTCTGGCAGTTGTCATGTGCATAACGTGTTTATGTTCATGTTCCCTTTTTAGTAAGAACCGAATTACGGAGATCTATGTGGTATCATGCACGGATCCTGATAATACCCTGTATATGAAAGAGGGATCTTATCTTTCTACCCCGCGTGAACTGGAAAAGAAGGAAGCAATGGAACTGGTTCGCGAAGTCGAGGCAATTCCGGATCCGGTTTCAACGGACGGTACGTTTTCGTATATCATCCGCATCAGTTATGTTGAGGATGGAGTCGAGAAAAGCGTCGAGAAGATCGGGTACAATACTTTCCCGGATAACTGGGACAGGGTCATCGAGTTGACGAATACGATTTCAAACAAAGAAAAACCCATTACGAACAGCAGGGAAGTGGCGATTATTGACGCCGCATATTTGAGAGAACATTGTAATAATCTGAGGGAGGGCATTCTTCCTGAAGACATGACTCTGGATGACGTTATTGCGCATGCGCCAATCACGTATCTGACTCTTTATGACCCGACTTCTTACGAAGGGTACAGCGACAAAGTGAATAAGGCGATTGCCGATTACCTCTATGAATATTTCGATTTAAGGAGTTATCAGATCGAGAAACTGGATGAAAACCCTGCCAAGTCTTCAACAGATGAAATGAAAGAATTTGCTGATTCCAGACTTGATTCGGTTGATTGGGACAATGCTACCGAATACAGTTGCACAGGTTCATATCATGACAGGGAATATGAGATCGTTCGCTATGATATGGTGCAGTTATGGCTTGAGGAGCAATCGAAACGCAGTAAAAAATGCGGTTTTGACGGTCCATACTGTCAGTATCAGGTAGAGTATTCCGGAGAATTCGCAGCATCAAGCGGAGTGATCACAAAAGATGTTTTCGTGGACGGTTCAGGGAAATACCTTGTCCTGACAGATTGCAATAAGCCGGGTGATATCGCCGCTGTTGTTAAATAATCCCAGTAAGAAGATTAGTTGTAGGAAGTATTGCGGCGAAGCAGATCCGTATGATAATATAATGCCGTGGCAGGGTAATTAGTTATTCGCGTCCTGCTTCCGTGACGACTCTTGTCGGGGTTAATAATGATAAGAACCTTAGAATCTCATCATGAATGACAAATCGAACCGTGGCAAAGCCGTGGTTTAGTTTTTGTGTTCGTGAAAGGAGGTTCTTTTTTATGTCACACGAATACTTCAGAAACACAGATCGAATCGAATTCATCGTCACGATGGCCTGCACAGGACGGTGCAAGCACTGCTCGGAGGGTGACCATGTCAATTGCAAAGGGCACATCGATCAGGATATAGCTGTGGATGCGATCCGTAAGATCTGTGGACAATTCAAAATCCGATCGCTCATGACTTTTGGCGGAGAGCCGCTTCTTTATCCGGAAGTGGTCTGTGCGATCCATCGTACGGCAACGGAGATGGGCATTCCGGAGCGACAGCTGATCACAAATGGATTCTTCTCGAAGGATAAGGAAAGGATCGGAAAAGTCGTCCGGGAGCTATCTGCATGCGGGGTCAATGAGATCCTTCTGTCGGTCGATGCTTTTCACCAGGAGACAATTCCACTCGAGCCCGTCAGGTACTTCGCGGAGTGCGTAGTGAAAGCCCAAATCCCGGTGAAGTTTTCTCCGGCCTGGCTCGTGAGCCGGGAAGACAACAATCCGTACAATGTAAGAACCAGAGAGATCCTTGCGGAATTTGATGATCTTACGATTCCGACCGGCTCGGGAAACGTGATCTTCCCGAGTGGCAATGCCCTCAAGTACCTGAAGGAATACCTGGACGAAAACATCCCCAACCCGTATGAAGAGGATCCGGCAGATATCCGGTCTATCGCTTTTTCTGAGAACGGGGATGTGCTCAACGGGAATGTATATGAGACAGACATACTGGAGATACTGGAAGAATATCACCCGTAATCCTGCCTGATGATGAAAGGCAAAACGGGGGAGAAGT
Source organism: Clostridiales bacterium (assembly GCA_017617995.1). Classification (GTDB taxonomy): domain Bacteria; phylum Bacillota; class Clostridia; order Saccharofermentanales; family Saccharofermentanaceae; genus Scatonaster. The sequence goes on along the minus strand of JAFZVE010000045.1, from coordinate 97,761 downwards.
TTGCGTAGATCCTACAGTTCCAGATCCTTCATTTTCTTCTTCTTGATGGCGGCGATTCTCTTCCTTAAGGTGATCAGCTGCTTCTTGTGTGTGCAGAGCTTCTCCTTGCAGTTGGCGCATCCGAGATAGCCGTTGGTCTCTTCCGAGAATCTTTCCGGGTAGTGATAGAAGGTCAGCTCCCACCTGAGCGCCAGTATGAAAGCCATGCCCAAGAGGACCCAGCCGTACCATCTCTTTATGAAGAACATAGGCGTAAACATCATCGCGTAGTCCCAGTTGTAGATCCGGCAGGTGGCACAGCATTTGTTGTGGAGGATCCACGACTGAAACGGACAGAAAAACAGTATGCAGATCAGATCGAATATCGAATAGAAAGACGCGATCAGTATCAGTATCCCGTCGCCTAGGATGTCATAAGTATGGAGCATCCCGAAAATGGCGTTCAGTCCGACCCATAACAGGGCCACAAGCACGACCCCGTTATTGTCCTCGATGACGATATTTGTTTTACCGGTCTTGATATAGTTTCTCTTGAACTGTTTCTGACAGCCGGGACTCTCCAGAGAACTTGGGAAGAAACGCAAGAGCATCTCGATGATGAACATGAAGAAGATAACGAGGATGGCAATATTCTTAAATGTCGGCGACTGGAAGATGTCCATCCCGTCGATGACTTTATGGAAGATATACTGATAGAGCAGGACCAGGAAAATGGCAATTCTGATGACCAGCCTGACGTAATGATAAATATAGACTTTTGTTATTCTGACCTTTTCCACTTTGTGCCTCGCCCTAAACTGTCATGAGATCGGATGCGTCTTTCCGATATTCAGCCCTATTATATCAGATAGGGCAAGTGTGCTTTTCGCCCCGACGATATAGTTTTTTACAGAAGATCCGCCTACGCAATTGATACGCGAAAAGCACTGTAAACAGGGGATTGCAACCTCAGGTTGACAAAGTTCAAGGTCGCGGTGGTGGAGATGCTACCGCGACTTCTTCTATAGTGGAGTCATCAAACAAACGGAGGATAACTCAATGAATATCAAAGAAAAACTCTTACGAAAAGAAAGATCATGGACAGACATTTTACTCCTCGTATTTATCCAGGCGTATCTGTGGATGCAGCTGGGAGGCTTCCTCGGACAGATGGTTTTCCAAATAGATAAATGGGGATATCTCTTTACAAGTAATGCGGACGTTGCCGCCGATATCGGCACATATCTTCTCTCTTTAGGATTCTGCCTTTCCATTCCTCTCGGCCTTCTGGTCTTCAAGAAGAACCGCAAACTCCTTAAGGTCCTTTCCCCGGAAAAGAAAACCGCGATCGTAACCGGCTCGGTGCTGGGTCTTGCTTCAGGCTTCGCTCTTAATGCATCCATTATCGCAGGCGCGGTTCTTACAGGCAGCCTTTCTTTCACTTTCGGAAGCGTACAGATTCTTCCCCTGATCGGCTATCTCGTGGCGATCCTTTTTCAGGCAGGTGGAGAAGAACTGATCTGCAGAATGTACATCATGGGCAAGCTCAGAAGAAGATATAAGAGCCCGGTAGTGGCCATCGTAGGGAACTGCCTCTTCTTCACGATCTTCCACCTCGGAAATCCCGGTATCAGTGCAGCCAGCATCCTGGGCGTCTTCGCCGCAGGCATCATGTTCTCCCTCATCGTGTACTATTCGGAAAACATCTGGATCGCAATCGGAATGCATACTGCATGGAACTTCACCCAGACCGTCCTCTTCGGCCTTCCGAACAGTGGTATTTCCGCACCGTACTCAGTATTCAAGGCGGAAAAAGCAACGAGCGGACTCTGCTTTGACACAGGTTTCGGAGTAGAAGGATCATGGGGCGCAGTGATCGCCATCGTCCTGGTCATCGCAGCGTTGTATATGATCAACAGAAAAAGAAGAGCGCAGAACCGGCAGATTCTGACTGTTGATGAAAGACAGACACTCGAGATGGTATAATGGTCGTGTAGTTTTTTGATGCGAAGAGCGAACGGGAAAGTGAGGTTGAGATCCTATGATACTCGCGGTTGTGCTGATTCAGCTCCTGGCCCTGGGCCACTTCTTCCTTTCGCTTGTCGCGATCATGAATGATTCTGTATCCGGTTTTATCATTCTGCTTGTGATCGGGCTTTTCTGGGAAGGACTGTTTATCCATTTTGTACGTCAGCTGATCAAGGGGAAATCCGGAAAAACCGAAGCACCGCAGCCGGCGGAAGCGACGGTCTGGGCGGAGAACCTTTATGATGATCATGGTCTGAATTACAGTAGTGCCTGCGAACTGTACTGTAAGCAGCACGGGAAAAAGGAATCAGACCTGACGAAAGAAGAGAAGGATATCGTGTGGGAGTATGCCTACGATGACTTTACGTATCTTCTGATGTGGATCATCGAGAAAGGCTTCTACCAGCCGAGTGAGGAATGGGATGAAGACATAGCGAAAGATGCCAGAGCTTTTGTCGCGAAGATCAAACGACGCGAGGAGAAACCTACTGCGCATCTGAGCGGAAATGACGGGATTTTTCTCGAAGACGAGATCAAGAAAAAGGCGCGGGCCTTCGTCAAAGAGTATTTCGAGGGGGCGTATATGGACGAGCTGAGGGCTTTCGCGAAGGAGACGCTTCAGACCGAGATACATGGTTTCCCGTTCCGCTGGGAGGATTACGATGCCTTTAAGGTTCGGATCGATGCGGCCTACGAGGCGTATCTGAGAAGACACGAGAATTAAGTGAGAATAAACGATTACCTCATCCGGCTGACCATGCTGGCAGACCGGATGAGGTAGGTCTTCCTTCTAAGAAGTAAAAAAGTAGTCGATATCCGAGGGGGATCTTGTTACTGTTTCCTGCTCTTATGGACTGCGCGCAGAACTACGCTAAGACCACCGTAGAGAACACCGGCGATCGGCCAGATGACCCAGGAGATGTCCCATCTGTTGGTCAGGAAACTCCAACCGAGGTAGATGGCGGTCATGATCATCCAGTAGACCGGAGTGACGGCCTTAAGAATGGTGTTGCTCTTCTCTTCTTTGCTGTAATCGCCTTCCTGGAGGAGCTTGGAGTACCCATCCTTGATGATGCCGGCATTTACGATCATGAACGCTGCGAGCCCGACACAGGCAAGAAGGATGCAGCACAGACCCATCAGAAGAGGTTCGTTGTGCTCGTCGATGACGGCGCCGGCAAAGAGCGCGATCACACCCAGAAGTACGAGAACTGTCCCTGCCGTAATCGCACGGATGAAGCGGCTCTGGAACTTCTCTGACTTGGACTTCACCAGGCCATCCACACCGTATTCTGTATCGAAGATATCATTTTCAAGCCAGTCCCACTTGCTGTGCGCCATGGCCGCCGGGATAAAGAAAATCAGCGACACCGCGACCATCGCCAGAAGAAGGATCGTACCCAGCGCGCCGGCCGGGTCTTCGGCCAGTGGCAGTGTGCCCATCCGCTGCAGAGCCATTATGCACAGAAGCGGGACGGGGCAGAGGATGCAGATCAGGCAGCCGGTAGCGATTCTGCCCGCAAAGCTGTCATTTTCTCTAAGAAAGGAATTGGCTTCCTCCATCGATAAGCGGCGGAGTTCTCTGCCGGATTCTTCTGAAGCCTGCTCTGCCGGACGGCTTTCGACCTCGTCTTTCAGAAGATAATCTGTACTCACATTAAAGAGCTTGCTCATCTCGAGGATGCGCTGCAGGTCCGGGACCGACTGGGCGCTCTCCCACTTACTGACCGACTGTCTGGAGACACCGAGCTTGTCGGCGAGATCTTCCTGGGACCAGCCGTTCTTCTTTCTTTCTTCCACTATTTTCTCTGCAAGGATCATCTTTTGTCCCTCTCTTTCATTCATTATATCAGTTTTCCGTGTGTCCGATTCGTCAAGACTTTTGCGCACTTGCTTGATGATCCCAATATAGCAAAACTGCCGATTGCACACTATCAAGTCGCCTTGGAAATGTGTCAACCGGCAGTTGCAAGCGCCTGTTTTCAGGGTTTACATGGCCTGGCTTTCTGCTTTTAGGGCAGTATCTATTTCTTTGTGGGTTTCTTCGTCTCCTTCGGAGTCTTCGGATCCATGAGGTCACTTAAGTGTTTCTTGAAGAAGAAGTCATGCACCATCTTATCGTACTCGACCCAGAGAGGCAGGGTCTGGCAGCTCTTCCTGCGGGTGCACTTGAAATCCTTGTTGGCGAGGCAGGCGACCGAGACGAGCGGACCTTCCATCAGTTCCAGGATCTCACCGATCGTGTACTTGTTCGGTTTTTTGCAGAGCCGGTAACCGCCACCTTTGCCGCTGGCTCCGACCACGAGGCCACCGGCCACCATATCCTTGACGATGATCTCCAGATATTTTTTTGAGATCTCCTGCCTCTCGGCTATATCCTTCAGAGGGATATAGTTTCCGTTGTCGTTCTCGGCCAGATCCAGCATCACGCGGATGGCGTATCTTCCCTTAGTAGAAATCATAATAACATTCCTCCATACATCAGAGATTGTGTTAAAGGCAGATATTGTTGTCAATTCGTGCTTGACACCTATTATACCTTAGGGTGAATAGGTAAATCAAGACATTAACCTATTGACACTATAGGTGAATGGGTATATTATACGAGCAAATACGCACCATGACAAGAGTGGAACGAGAAAAAACTATACGATTCGGAAAGGATGTTGCCCTGTGATTTACGCGGACAATGCAGCTACAACAAAAATGTCGGAAGCCGCCATCGCAACGATGGTATCGACAATAAATGAAACATACGGAAACCCGTCGAGTCTTTATGAATTCGGACAGAAGGCCAAGGAAGTACTCGAGACGGCCAGAGAAGAAGTGGCCGCACTGATCGGTGCAGAGCCTCGTGAGATCCTCTTTACCTCAGGCGGAAGTGAAGCCGATAATCAGGCGATCCTTACGGCTGCGAAGCTCGGTGAGAAGGATGGAAAGAAGCACATCCTCTCCACGGCTTTCGAGCACCATGCGGTTCTGCATACGCTCGAGAAACTGAAGAAGGAAGGCTTCGAGATCACGCTACTCGATGTGCACGAGAACGGTATCGTGCTTCCGGAGGAAGTGGACGCGGCGATCCGCGAGGATACCTGCCTGGTCACGATCATGTATGCCAATAACGAGATCGGAACGATCCAGCCGATCAAGGAGATCGGCGAAGTATGCCGCCGTAGAAGAGTGCTTTTCCATACGGATGCTGTGCAGGCGATCGGACACATCAAGATCGATGTCAACGAGCAGAACATCGACATGCTGTCGGCTTCGGCGCACAAGTTCCACGGCCCGAAGGGCGTCGGTTTCCTCTATGCGAAGAAGGGTATCCGCCTCAGTAACCTTATCGAGGGCGGTGCGCAGGAGCGCGGTAAAAGAGCCGGTACGGAGAATGTGCCGGGTATCGCGGCGACAGCTACCGCGCTGAAGGAAGTGGTCGCAAGCATCGATGCGAACAGAGAACATCTGGTCCCGATCCGCGATAAGATCATTGCGGGCCTTAAGGAGATCCCGCACAGTGCGCTGAACGGCGATGCGGAGAATCGTCTTCCGAGTAATATCAACTTCTGCTTCGAGGGCATCGAGGGAGAATCTCTGCTTCTGCTTCTTGATGATAAGGGCATCGCGGCTTCTTCGGGAAGCGCCTGCACATCCGGATCTCTCGATCCGAGCCATGTGCTCCTGGCAATCGGACGCGTGCACGATGTCGCGCACGGTTCGCTTCGACTGAGCCTCGGCGAGGATGTGACAGATGAAGATGCGGACTACATCATCAAGTCCGTCAAAGAAGTAGTCGAATATCTGCGCGGCTTCTCCCCGGTGTGGAGAAACCTGATGGCGGGCAAGACCCCGTTCATCCTGTGATGAATATATCGATAAGCGATTGGAGGAACGAATATGGCATTATATAGCGAAAAAGTAATGGATCATTTCAGAAACCCGAGAAACGTGGGCGTCATCGAGGACGCTGATGGTGTGGGTGAGGTTGGTAACGCCAAGTGCGGTGACATCATGAAGATGTACCTCAAGATCGAGGATGAAATCATAACGGATGTGAAGTTTGAGACGTTTGGCTGCGGAAGCGCGATCGCATCGAGTTCCATGGCAACGGAGCTTATCAAGGGTAAGCCGGTATCGGAAGCACGACAGCTGACGAATCAGGCGGTAGTCGAGGCGCTCGACGGACTCCCGGCCCATAAACTGCACTGCTCGGTCCTGGCGCAGGAGGCCATCGAGGCGGCGCTGGAAGATTACGAGAAGAAAAAGGGATAAGTCAGTCAGAAAAGATGTAAATGAAAGAACCGCCTCAATATGTGAGACGGTTCTTTCTTACTCTTTAGGTTATTAGCATTCCCGATCTCCGGGAACGGCTGCAATCGAGCCCTTTGTAACAGTGTTACCGTTACTCGTTTGCGGCAGGTGCTTCGCTTGTTTCGGATTCTTCACCGGAAACAGCGGCCTCGATCGCATCAGCCAGAGTGACTACTTCAGCCTCAGCGGCAGGCTCAGAAGACTCTTCTGCAGCAGCTTCTACAGGAGCAGCGGTTTCTTCAGGAGCAGATGTGGTATCCGCTTCGGACTTCTCTGCTTCGGAAGACTCCCCGGCACCAGCTTCCGCGGCAGCAGCGGCCTCAGCCGCAAACTTCGCATTCTGCAGAGCCAGTTCTTCGGCCTTCTTTGCTTCTTCTTCAGCAGCGGCAGCGGCGGCCTTCGCCTCTTCCTCAGCCTTACGCGCAGCAGCCATTGCCTCTTCGGCTCTCTTGGCAGCTTCCTCTGCCTTCTGTCTTGCCTTCGCAGCAGCGATCTTGGCAGCTTCCTGAAGCTTCTCTGCCTGGAGTCTGGCGTCCTCTTCTTCTTTCTTCTTGTTGGCGAGCTCGTATGCTTCTTCTGCCTGTCTGGTCGCGAACTTCGCTTCCTCAGCCTTCTTCTCGGTCGTTCTTACGAGTTCTTCTGCGTGGGAAGCAGCGGCCTTCGCCTGCTGCTCAGCATCTTCAGCCGTCTTTCTGGCCTTCATGCCGGCTCTCTTGGCAGTCAATCTGGCATCCTGCTCAGTCTTCTTCTGGGAAGCGATACGCATCGCCTCATTGGCCTTCTTTACAGCGGCACGGGCGATCTCTTCTGCCTTGTTTGCAGCCGCCTGTGCATCTTTGGCCGCCTGCAGGGCGTTGTTGTATTCGTCTTCCGCAGCCTTTGCTGCATCGGAAGCTTCCGTCTCTGTCTTGATCGCGGCCTCGAGGATCTCGGTGGCCTTTGTTACTGCGGCTCTTGCTTCCTCTGCCTTCGAAGCGGCGTCTTCTGCTTCCTGAACCGCACGGGTCTCACGGGCCTTCGCCTGAGTAAACTCAATCTTTGCCTTCTCAGCGGCGATTGTCGCAGCGGTCTTACCTCTGGTATTCGCGGCAGCAGCCTTTGCCGCATCTGCATTATCTGCAGCCGGTCTTGCTACCGGACGCGGCGGTACATTACTGGTTACCGGACGAGGAGGTACATTACTTGTCACCGGACGCGGTGGAACATTGCTTGTCACCGGGCGGGGTGAAGGTGTAACTGTGCCGGGACGGGAAGCCGTGTTCGTTCCGGGTCTTGTTGCCGTTCCAGTGCCCGGACGGGAAGAAGCGACACCAGAACCCGGACGGGTAGCTGTGCCGGTAGCAGTTGTGGAAGTTCTAGCCATGGAACCCGGACGTCCACTCTGCTGAGCGGAAGCACGAGCTGTCGAAGCAGGAGCAGTATTTGCATCGTCTGCCGGCTTTTCATCAATGATCGGCTTGATCGGAGTAATACCTGAAGACTCAGATTTACGGGGATCTTCCTTTGACTTTCTGGATTCTTCCATCGCCTTACGAGCTTCGATTTGCGCCTTCGCTGCAGCGGCACGCTCTCTGGCGTAATTCGCAGCAGATGAATCTGCTGCCAGGAAATTGCGTCCCTTGCCGTCTGACGGATCACCTGTAAGATTGCCGGGATTTCCACCCGGTGCGGACAACTCCACAGCAGGAGTGCCGAATCTGCCATCTGATTTACCCTTTAATGCATCCAAAAATCCAGACATTTCTGTAGCCCATCCCTAAAGATAAATTTTCACTTACTACCACTAATTATACTCGGTTAACCGATGATTTCAAGTATATTTACGTAGTATTACAGGGCCTTTAGGGGGTATGGGAAGCAAATTATGCCGGAAAATGCAGTTAAGGTATGCTTACACTGCCTGGAAAAGCACTGTGGCGTTGTGGCCTCCGAAGCCGAGGGAGTTACTCATCGCGGTACGGACGGAGCGTGCTTTTCCTGTGTGGAATGTGTAGTCCAGATCGAGCTCGTCTTCCCCGGCAGAGGAGTTTCGGGTCAGGTGGATGAAGCCGTCGGAGATCGCGCAGATGCAGACGATCGCCTCGATGGCGCCGGCTCCGCCGAGAAGATGGCCGGTCATGGATTTGGTGGAGTTGATCGAGACGCGCGAGGCGCAGTCGCCTAGCGCGTACTTGATGGCGCGCGTCTCGTAGAGGTCATTTAAGTGGGTCGAAGTACCGTGGGCATTGATGTAATCAATATCAGCAGGTTGGAGTCCTGCCTGCCGCATCGCGATCTTCATCGCCATGCCGGCTCCGCTGCCATCGGGGGATGGAGAAGTAATATGGTAAGCGTCATTGGTTACACCATAGCCCACGACTTCGGCCAGGATATTCGCACCCCTTTTCAGGGCATGCGTATATTCTTCGAGAACTAATATGCCGGCACCTTCGCCGAGCACGAAACCGTCGCGCTCCTTGTCAAAAGGACGCGACGCCAGATCCGGATCACTACAGGTGGAAAGTGCTTTTAGCGCGGAAAAACCCTGGATCGCAGAGGTGGTGATGGCGGCCTCGGTGCCGCCGGCGACGATCACGTCTGCTTCATTGAGACGGATCGCGTTATAGGCCTCGCCGATGCAGTGGCTGCCGGTGGCGCAGGCCGTGGAGATATCCATGTTCTTGCCCTTCAGACCGAACTGGATCGCGATATTCGCGGAGGCCATGTTCGTGATGACGAGCGGGATGTAAAGAGGGTCGACACGCGCGCCGCTCAGGAACTTCGGGATCTCCTGCTCGTGCTTCTGCATGGCGCCGACGCCGCAGCCGACGATGACGCCCATACGGAACGGGTCTTCGCGGGTGAGGTCCAGACCGGATGCCGTGAGCGCTTCGCGAGTCGCGGCGACCGCATACTGCGAGAAAAGCTCCATCCGCTTACTGGATTTGAAATCCATGTGATCTCTCGGATCGAACCCGCGGACTTCGCCGGCGAGCTTGATGGGACTTTCGGAAACGTCGATCTTCGTGATGGGCGCGATGCCGTTACGGCCTTCGCGGAGGCCCTGCCAGAATGCGGGCACACTGTTTCCCAGCGGGGTGACCGCGCCCATTCCTGTGATAACGACTCTTCTGGTTTCCATACGTTTCCTTTCTTCGTCCCGTGGCGACGCAGGGTTTTCGTCCGTGCTTTTTCTGCAATGCGCGTTTCCTGTTCGGGCGGTTTTCGTCTGCGCTTTTTCTGCGGCGCCTGCACCGGGTGAGTGAGCTGCGCCGCGTCTGATTTCGCCCGCCTCCGTGAATGATTTGTGAGGAGAATGGGTGTTCGCTTCGGCGGGATGATTTCGCGGAGAAGTACTTCTCCGAAATACGAAATCCACCGAAATCAGGTCACGGCGCAGACCCGGATTTCGTTTATCAAGTGTAAACAAATCCCACGGGAACGTGAACGGGCAAGTTCGCCGAAGTCTCCGATTTTGAGGAAAAATCAGAAAGCATGAGAAATAGGACAAATCCGGGGATTTACGCAAAAAAGATTCGCAGGAGCATGCGAGGAAAATGTGGTATCATTTCATCTGGGAAACATGGCAGGAAAACGGAGGACTAGAAAATGGCGCTACTAACGAAAGGTGCGATCATGCGCGCATTTGAAGAAATGCTCGAGGAGATGGCCTTCGATAAGATCACGGTGTCTGCACTCGTCAAGAGGAGCGGCATCAGTCCGAATACGTTCTACTATCACTACTGCGACAAATACGCGCTGCTCAATGAGTGGTTCGGCATGAAGCTCCGCGATATCCGAAAAGACGAGGACGACTACGCCGGCTGGCAGAAGCGCATCAAGATATTCTTCCGCATGTGCCACGACAATCCGCGCCTCATCCATCACATCGTGGACTCGCTTTCGCGTGAGCAGCTCGAGCACTATATCTTCGAGATCACGGACAAAGTCTTCATCAGCTATGTGAGAAAGAAGGCCGACGGGCGCGACGTTTCCGAGAAGCGGATCCGCGAGATCGCGCGTTTCTACACCTATGCATTTATCGGATTCTTCCTCGAGTATATCTGGGACGACATGGAGGACGATGTCGACACGAAAGTCGATCACCTCAGCGAGATGTTCGACCGGTTCATCGAGGGTGCGATACAGTGATTTTTACGCAGCCACCCTATCCGTGGCAGAGCAACTTTTAAACGCTTTTCACAACCACGCCCCCAGGTGACGGATGCGTCATTTATTCCGCGAATGATTGGAGTAGCATGGTAATAGGGGAGGTTCAATTTATCGACATCTCGTCTCGGACTTCCTCTGTGAGGGGGTATCGTCTATGCGGAGATTTTTCCACGGCAAATGCACTGTTCCGGTGGTGTTTCTTCTGTGCCTGAGCATGGTGCTCTCCTGCGCGTCCTGCAAGAAAAAGAAGGATGCGGAGCCGGAGGAAACATATCCCCATGTCCTGAATGAAGCGTCCTACATGGAGTGGTGGGACGATACGGAGGTCGAGGTCTCGCCGGTTTTCCCGGAGACCGTCGATGAGAGTGCCGGCGGAACCGCCCAGGCGAACGTGATGCCGCCTGTGGGAGATAAGGTCTTCGTGACTTATACCGGGTACTACCGTTTTGACGAGCAGACATCCCAGGCCGCCCCGTTTGTCTTCCTCACGTGCTACGGCATCGGCAGTGAAAATGCCGGGCAGCACCTCGGCGATGTCGATATTTCCTCATGCATCAACACGGACGAGATCATCGCGCGCTCGGTCGAAGCGGTTCGCGAGGTGGACGGAAAACTCCGCGCCCTTGTAAAAGCGCAGTATATCGGACAGGCGCAGGAAGTGCTTTATGAATGCGAACTTGATCTTTCTTCGGGAAAAGCACTTGCGCCGAGGCCGATCGATTTCGAAAGTGCGGCCGGATCGCACGTCAGCATCTCACAGATCAAGGTTTCGGCAGGGAAGTACTATATCCTCGGCTATCTGCAGGGCGGATCGATGGCAGGTGCACCTGTTTTTCTCGTTTCGGACGGAGAGGCCTGTAAGATGATCAACACGGATATTATCGAGACGGCCTCGGCGTTCGGCGTATATAACGACAAGAACCTGATCATCGTCGGTTCTTCCGTCGACAAGCATACCTGCTGGCTCTTAAACACCGAAGAAGACGTGCTCGGCGGTATGGTCGATGTTCCGGAGGAATATATCCTCGGAGGCGACCTTCTGGACGGACTGGGATTTGCGAAGGTCGGGAACCAGCGCATGACCTGCTGGAGCTTCGCCGAGGAGAAAGAAAAGAAGTTCATCGACTTTAACTATACAGGTATTTCCTACGAAGATGCCCTCATGATGCAGCTCATCTCGGCGACGGACGAACAGGTGGTCGTGTACGATTACGCGATGGATCAGGCGCAGTGGGTGCTGCACCTCCATATCCTGAAGAAATCACAGAACAATCCGCACATCGGCAAACGCGTCATCAAGTGCGCATTCCTCCGCGCCGTTACACCCGTGCAGTCGGAGGCGATCCAGGCATTTAACCGGGAAAGCCTCGAGTACTATGCGATCGTCATCAACGACTACAGCTATTTCAATTTCATCGACTGGGATGCGGAGAATCACAACCTCGAAGTGAACCGCGCCAAGAGCGAAGCGGTGAATAAACTGATGTCCGATATCGTCTCCGGTAAGGGACCGGATGTGCTCCTCGACGGAGCGGAATATCTCGAGATCCAGAACTACAAGTATCTGGTGAATCTGAAGAATAACATCGATGACCTCGATCTCAGTAAGAAAGAGTATTTCACACATGTCATCGATACATGCGAGATCAACGGAAGGATCTCTTTCCTGCCGCTCGAGTTCCGCGTCAGCGGATATTTTATCGACCGTGAAAAAGCCGGTAAAAGAACCGGCGTGAAGATGTCGGAATACTCGGATTTTCTTGCCGAATACTATAACGGATACGATCCGCTCTATACCTGGGAAGACCGACTCAGTTATCTCGATTATGTGATCGAGAACTGCTTCGATCTCTTCATCGAAAAAGACGGAAAATACAACTTCGACAACAGTGCTTTCCGCTTGGTGGCGGAATACGTGTGTAACAACGTTCCGGAGCAGTTCTCCGAGGTCAAGGGCGCGGGTGAGATCGCCGCACTGTCGGGCATAAACAGCGGGGACAATTCCCTCGTTCTCATCAGAAATAAGAAACTCGTCGGATCTCCTTCTCCGGACGGACGCGGACCGAGACTCGTACCGGAGACTGCAGCGGCGATCACGGCATGCTCGTCGTGCCAGGAAGGCGACTGGGCGCTGATCCGCTTTATGCTGAAAGAAGAGATCCAGTCAAAAGCACTGTACATCCCGCTCTGCAGAAGTGTCGTGGATACGTGGAATCTAAGTGACGATGTGACGGAATACTTCATCGATACCATCGACGACTGCGGAAATTACGCGACGAGCGATTACACGGTGATCGGTATCATCAACGAGGAGATGCCCGCCTATTTCCTGGGCCAGAAGAGCCTAGACGATGTCATCAGCATTATCAACAACCGCGTGGGAATATTGCAAAGTGAGAGAGGGTAAGAGTATGGCAAAGAGAATCGTAGCTTGGAGTCTATGTTTAGTAATGGTTTTCGGACTCTGCGGGTGTAAGAAATCGAAGCAGACGGACGGGAGCGGAAGCTCCTCCGAGCAGGGTCAGATACAAGGACAGACGCAGGGACCGCCACCGGTATGGACAGAGGAAGGAAGAACGGTCCAGGAGACGGATCCTTTCTTCGAAGTGTCGGAGGTGGAACTGAAGATTCCTCTCGATCCGGATAAGGAGCTTAAGAACGTAGATATCGAGCGCGATAATCTGAGCTTCATGGGCAACACGATCGTGGTCTCGTGGTGTCATATCAACTACGAAATACCGGACAGTGTGATGTCCAAACTAAACGAATACGAGAAAAAGGGAGATTGGGATTCATTTTGGGCGATCAAAGGTGAGTACGAGAAGACATTGAGTCTGGTTTTCGACCTGAATGGAAATCTCCTTAGAAGTAGCGATATCGAAGCCAGTTATGATGAAATCAAGTCAGATGAACTGGTGATGTGTGTATTCGATAATGGAAATGGAGAGACATACGCCATCGTTCAGCGCTCCGAGGGGCAGTTCCTCGAGAAGGTGCTGGATGATGGATCACTGGAAAGAATCAATTCAATCGATGATGTTTATTCTTTGGTCAGTGCATTTATGCTCCCGGACGGAAGACTTCTCTGCGCAGGATGGGATACGATCACGCTGCTGGATGCGAACGGAAAAAAGCAGAAGAACATCTCTTCTGACGGCTGTAACGGAAATCTGCTCCTTCTGGATGACAGGTGCTACGGCGTGTTTAATGAGTATGACTGGGATACAGCCGATGTCACCTCCTATTTCCGGGAACTGGATGTGGATACGATGAGTTTTTCTTCCGAGAAAATCTCGAATCCGCGATCGTATTCTCTAATCAACGCAAATGGCGGGATATACTATGCGACTTCCAATGGAATCGTGAAGGCCGATTTCCAGGATTCCAAGAATGACCGAGAAATCTTCTCATGGAATAATACAGATTTTGATCCGTCGCATGTGTTGCCTCAATTTCTGAAAGTCGTTTCCGATAATGAGTATTACTTTCTGGAGATCGACGAGGATTTCAAGGACGATTTTGGAAATTCGTACTCTATTCAGGTTGGTGTGGCGCACGTAGGCCGTATGGATAAGAATCCTTACGCCGGCAAGACCCTTCTTCTGGCCGGAAGTAATCTGTATTCGGGATTGAACGTCAGCGACCTGATCCGCTATAACACCAGTCCAGACGCGAAGTGCCGCGTCATCCAACACAACTATTCCGAAGATGTGGTCATGGATGGAGACTATATGAATAAGAACGCGGCCATGTCCGATAAGGTGTATCTGGATATCGTGTCCGGAACGGGACCGGATATCCTCGTCGGGTTCTCACAGTTCGCCCAGTTTGATACAGACAAGGTGATGCTTGATCTCAATCCTCTGATCGACAGGACAGATGGAACGGGACTGGATCGGCAGCTGCTCTTTGATAATGTTCTCCGCGCACAGGAGATAGACGGGAAACTCTATCATATGCCGTTTCTTTTCCGAGTGGACGCGATCCTCGGAAATGCTGATTTGGTAGGGCAGAAGACGAGCTGGACGTACGATGAATTCTTCCAGGCCATGGATGCCCTTCCCGAAGGTGTCGATCCGCTTTTCGAGAGGGAATATAGTGAACTTCTTTCCTTCATGATCGAAAGGTCGGGAGATCTCTTTGTTGACTATTCTTCTTCGGAAGTTCACTTCGATACAGAGAACTTCCAGAAACTTCTAACTTTCGTGAAGAAGTACGGTTCGTCCAGGAACTACCACGAAAGGAGCTCAGATGAAAACTACATTACGGAGGAAGACAAATTTAGTAACGGCATGCTTGCCTGGTATCCGATCGTGAATCTTTTTAACGTCAAGGAGTACTCCCGATATCTGAAACTATCGGATAGTCCGACAGTTTTCTGCGGTGTGCCGAATACCACGGGGGGAAGTATATCAGCCAATATGGATATGACGATCGGGATATCTGCGTACACGCCCTATCAGGAGGAGGCCTGGGATTTCCTCTGCTATCTGCTAGAAACTCAGGAAGAATCGGAAAACCTCTGGTCTACGCCCATCTCTCGTTCCGCACTTGATAAGCAGAATGAGCGACTGATGAAGCAATACGAAGAGCAGATAAATGTCTGGAAACCGGATCCCCACAACCCTCAATGGGTCCCGACCGAGGTGACTGCACAGCTTATCGATGACTACGTGAAACTGGTGGAGAGCATCCATATCGTCGAACGAAAGGACCCGACCGTGATGCTGATCATACTGGAAGAAGCACCGGCGTATTTTATGGGGCAGAGGAGTGTCGAAGAAGTCTGCAAAAACATCCAAAACCGCGCGAAAACGGTGCTGCAGGAGAGGTAGCAGAAAGCAACGGCAATGCAGTAGGTAAAGAAATGAAGCGTTCAGAGAAAGAGCACTTCGGATGATAAACACTTTTGAAGATGGGGGTGTATGTATGAAGAATGAATTATTTCGATTCCTGGCAGGGATGCTGACTATTTCTATGGTGCTTTCAAGCGCGTCCTGCAAGAAGAAAAACGTGCGCGCGGAGAGAGTGGTAAAGGAGACTGACCCATATTTTCTTTCGGAAGAAATAAAACTTGAGCTCCCTTTGCGGAGCGATGTAGAACTGCTAGAAAAAAACCTTAAAAAGGTTCATCTTTTGAACAAGTACGTAATTGTCACTTATGGTGTAGAATATGTCATGCCTCCGGATATTCAGGCAAAATGGGATGATTATTGTCTGAATTTTAGTGATTATCCTGTAGAGGAAGCAAAGAGTATTAATGAAATCCATGATGAGTATCAGGAAAATGCAATAGGTGTTTTTCATCTCGATGGAAGCCTAAGTTCCGTAGTGTACTTAGACAACCATGAATGGATGAATGGTGCCGCAGAAGACCCGAACGGACAGGTCTTCCTTTTTCTTCACATCAACAGCCGGGAAGTAATTTGCCAGATCCAGTCTGACGGAAATTTAAGTGATCCTAAAGCGGTGAGCGCCATTCGTTCCGGCTCTGGATTTGATACATTTATCATTCCGGATATGGATCATATGATTTTTGCATGTAGTTACGGAGAAATAGTAATCACAGACCGTAAAGGAGCCAAGATCGGTCATATTGAAGGTATCGCCAATTTCTACGGAGACATTTTTCAGCTTGAAGATAAGTGGTATGCTTTCTGTGACAGAGCCAGAAGCGGTCTTGAGGGAGGACCGTATCTTCAGGAAATTGATCTTACAACCGGAACACTGTCTGATGTTCGTATCGAGCTTAGCAAAGCAGCCGCCCAAACCTACCAATACAAGCAAGGGAAAGACGGTTTATACATCAGCACAGCAAATGGTACAGCCAAGGTGGACCTGATTAACGGTACCTTCGAAAACGTCTTTTCCTGGAATGATACAGACTTTGGGTTTCGTGATTTGGAACCGTATATCTACTCTTCTCAAGATTTTTACTGTATCCGGACGGATTTCGAACCGTATTATGTTTCAGGATATAATGACTTTGACCTTATATTGATTCATTTTCATAAAGCGGATACGAATCCTCACGCAGGAAAAAGCATCATTGTTATCGCCTATAATGGGGAAGATGGTGCCATCAGCCCGTATATATATGAGCGCGTTGCAGAATATAACCTCGATCCGGAGAAAAAAGCACGAATCGTGTTTAAATCATATCAGGATGTGCTGCCGGACTATGCCGTGCTGGCAACGAAAAAGGATGCACAAATAGCTGAACAGGTGTATATAGATGTACAATCCGCCGATGGACCGGATATCTTAATGGGATTCGGTTCCTGCAGCCAGTTCAACACCGATGAAATACTCCTGGATCTGAATCCTCTGATCGATGGACCTTCCCCGCTTGATCGCGGAACTATGTTCGACAATGTCCTTCGTGCTGCAGAAAAAGGTGGAAAACTCTATCAGTTGCCTATACTTTTTGATGTAAGAGGACTGATTGGGAATACAAAATACTTTGGGGATCAGCCCTCTTTGAATTTCGAAGAGTATGAAAGGATCAGCAGTCTGCTTCCGGAGACTGTGTACCCTCTCGGTCCGATATCTCACGAAGATCTTCTGACAGAACTGCTATCCGGCTCTATGGATCTTTTCATGGACTATGAGAAAAAGACTGTTCAGTTTGACACACCGGATTTTCGAGCCATTCTTACCTTTGCCAAGGAATACGGTGTGAATAAAGAGGAGGTATTAGATGTAAATTCTTATTCGTTCATCTCACCGATAGATAGATTCTGCAACGAAATGGATGCAGCATATTGCGGAAGAATCATGGGCATCGCTTCTTTCGGATATGGAATGAATGATTTGGATGGTGAAGAATTATACATCGGTATTCCTTCTACAACCGGCAGCAGCATGATGGCTGTCGAACAACAATCTGTTGCCATTTCGAAGAACTCCCAGTATCAGGAACTGGCCTGGGACTTCATCCGTTCTCTTTTTCAAAAAGAGTTTCAAACAGCTTTAGCCATTAGTCAATCGAATACGGTTTTCCCAGTTTCAAGAGAGGCTTTTGATATTTGTTTTCAAATGGCGAAAAAGCGCTATGATACGGAGGCAGAACGCTATAAAGGTCGTCCCGATATATCCGTATGGGAGTCCTCGGATTATAGTCAGGAAGTCTACGACAACCTTCTTGATTTTTTGAATAACATCCACGAGTATGCATCCTATGACACTTCCGCCATGCTCATTATACTGGAAGAAGCACCCGGGTATTTCACGGGGCAGAGATCCCTGGACGATGTAGTTAAGAATATCCAGAACCGCTGTACGACGATTGTTAATGAAAGAGGCTGAAACAGTTCAGGAGAGGAATTAAGATGTATCACCAAAGAAATCTTTTTGCCAAACGTGTGCTATCTGTGTTATTAGCAGGATCGGTGATTCTTTCTCTTTCGTCCTGCAAGAAGAAAAACGTGCGCGCAGAGAGAGTGGTCAAGGAGACAGACCCGTATTTTCTTTCGGAAGAAATACAACTGGAATTCCCGGTTAGAAGTGATGTTCCACTTTTGAAAAGAAATCTGAGAAAAGTACAGACACTTAGCAGATTTGTTATTGTGAACTACAATGCAGATTATGCCATGCCTGCCGATGTTCAGCAGAGATGGGATGATTTTTCTATGCATTTCCAAGATTATACCATTGAGGAAAGACAGGAAATTACCGAAATCTATAATGAATATCATGAAAACGCAGTAGCAGTCTTTCATCTCGATGGAAGTTTGTGCTCTGTCATCCACCTAGAGGAGTACGATTGGCTGAATGCCGTTGCTGAAGATTCGGATGGGCAATTTTTCCTGTGCCTGAATATGTCAGGCGATGTAGCGATCTGCGAACTTCTCAGTGACGGGAGTATGGGAGAACCGCAGATATTGAGTGATTCTCTATTCAATTACCCCAGTTATACTACGTTTATTATGCCGGATCAGAATCATATGATCTTTGCTAATGATTGGGGAGAAATGGTCATCACAGATCGGGAAGGAAACTTGATCAACCATCTTGAAAGTATCGCTAACTTCTACGGAAATGTCTTCAAGCTCGATGGCAAATGGTATGTTTATTGCGACAGAGCAAGAAGCGAAGTGGAAGGCAGCCCGTATCTGCAGGAAATCGATATCAATACCGGGAAACTGTCGGATGTGCGAGTCGAGCTGACTAAGGCCGCCGCATATACGTACCAGTATTGTCAAAGCAAAGATGGTCTTTATATCATGACAGCGAGCAACATTGCCAAGGTGGACCTGATCAACGGTACCTTCGAAACTTCTTTTTCCTGGAACGATGCTGATGTGGGAGATCATCGGATCACACCTGAATACAGTTATATAGCCTCTTCTTCGGAATTCTACTGCGTCCGCGATGACAGAGATCATTTTAATGATTCCGGATATACAGGTCCCGATCTCGTGCTGATCCATCTCAAAAAAGCAGAGAATAATCCGCATGCAGGGAAAAGCATAATGATAATTGCCTGTAATGGTAGCGATGATGCAATCAGCCCGGTCTTGTACGACCGCATCGCAGAATATAACCGGGATCCGGAGAAAAAAGCACGAATCGTGATTAAGTCGTATCAGGACGTATTATCCGATTATACTGTGCAGGTAACAAAATCGGATGCCCAGATTGCCGATCTGGTATATCTGGATGTTCAGTCTAAAGAAGGTCCGGATATTCTTTTAGGATTTGGAGCTTGTAGCCAGTTTAATACTGATGAGATACTTCTTGACTTAAATCCTCTGATAGATGGATCTTCACCACTTGATCGAGGAACTCTGTTCGATAATGTCATTTCTGCCGCTGAGATAGACGGGAAACTCTATCAGATACCTCTTATCTATGAGGTAAGAGGACTGGTAGGAAATAAAGAATATTTCGTGAATCAGGAATCCTGTAGTTTTGAAGAGTTTGACAGGATAATCGATCAACTTCCAGAAACAGTAAGTCCTCTTGCCCCGACCGCCCGTGAGGATCTTTTGAGAGCATTGCTTTCGGGAGCAATGAATCTTTTCATGGACTACGGGAAAAAGACAGTACAGTTTGATACTCCTGAATTTCGTGCGATCCTTGAATTTGTCAGGAAGTACGGTGTGGATAAGGAAGAGGTGAAGGACGCTAACTCTGCTTCCTTTATCCCGAATAATGAGAGACTTCGTGAAGGGCTGGATGCTACGTATTATGGCGAAGTCTTGGGCATAGCCTCTTTCGGATATGAGGCGAAACAGCTAAACGGTGAAGGAGTCTTTCTTGGCATTCCTTCTTCCTCAGGAAGCAGTATGATGGCTGTCGAACGACAATCCGTCGCCATATCGAAATGCTCTCTTTATCAGGACCAGGCCTGGGATTTCATCCGCTCTCTTTTCTCGCAGGACATCCAGACAGATCTTGTCATTAACGAATTAAATACAGTTTTCCCTGTTTCAAGAGAAGCTCTTGACCTCTGTTTTCAGAAGCAGAAAACGCGGTATGATCAGGAAGCAGAACGCTACAAAGATATTCCTGATGCATCGGTATGGGATTCCTCTGAATATAATCAGGAATTATACGACAACCTTCTTGATTTTTTGAACAACATCCAGAAGTATGCTTCCTATGACACTTCCGCCATGCTCATTGTTCTGGAAGAAGCACCCGGGTATTTCACGGGGCAGAGATCCCTGGACGATGTAGTTAAGAATATCCAGAATCGCTGTACGACGATTGTTAATGAAAGAGGCTGAAACAGTTTATAGATAATCGAGGTGATTGTTATGAAGAACAATAGATTGCCAATATGCTTCCTTGTCATATCGCTATGCTTGAGTGCTTGTGGTGGTAAGACTTCTGAGGCTGAATCTACGTATTCAGCGACAGAGCTTTCTTCGACAACAATTGAGTCCACAACAACAGAGACTACAACAGAAACTACAACGGAGGCAACCACGTCAGAAGAGGCGCTTGATTCCAGATATGTTCGCCAATCCGAACTTGAGGCTTCTCATGCTGTCCTCAGCGTCGAAACACGTGAGGATATGCCGGATCTGACTTTTCTTCGGTATGCATCAGATAAGAAAAGCCATGGATATAGTGTGCATCAGAGCCAGCGGAGTCTCACGAAGATATACGAAAAAGACGGGGAACAGATAACTGAGCGGACATACAAAGACGGTACGCCCATGATATATCGTACGGTCTCTTTAGAGTTTACCGTGCTTCCCGATGAGGTCGAAAGAAATAGGGATGATGATAGTAAGATTTCTTACGGTGAAAAAGGAATTACACCGATCCTGTATATGCTGGATCACGAAGGAGATCTGATATTCCCGTTTATGGGAATAGGAGATACGATACTTCTGGAGTTCGATGATCGGTGCGGATTTATCATGCACAGGCCGGAGTACGAGCCGTTTGACAAGGTGGCAGGTGTCTTCTTTGAAGATTATCTCGTGTTTATGTATGTGGGATCCGCGTATTCAGATGCAGCTGTCGAGAAGATTCTTGAAGGCGTGGTTCTTGCCGAAAACAAAGAAGACGCGCATATAGATTATCCGAGCACGTATGCTGATTTTGTCGGGATGAGTATGCCCGAAGACGATGTGGCGGCTTTCTGGGAAGAGTTCTGTTCGTCAGAGTCGTAAGAGAAGTTCCAGCATGCTTTGACGGATCCAAGCCTTTTTGTGCGTTTGGCTGACGAGACTTTTTACCGCAGATCCTTCTTCGTGTACTTTACATATGCGCAGGCGATGCCGGCGACCATCAGGATCATGCCCGGGATGAGGTACCTGATCTCGAGTTTTCCGTTGTTGATGATGTCCGCCGTCTCCGTATATCCGAATGCGGTGATGTACTTGAGGAATCTCGCGGAGTCGGAGATGTTGGCAACGATGTTCAGAAAATACATCATGCCTGCGATGCCGATGCCGATCCCCAGGCCGCCGCGCACGAGAAATGCGGACACGCCGAAGCAGATCCCGGCGATCTGAAACTGCATAAGAAGATAGGCGAGGTGGAAAAGAAGGAGTTCTTTCCAGAAGACCGGTTCGCCGATCAGGAGGATCGAGCCGATCGCAAGTACAAGAACGATGACGTTGAGGATCACGATGATGGCAAAGACGCTCAGGAGCTTTTCGGTAATGACCTGCACACGTGAGACAGGATGGGCGAAGAGGAACTCGGCGGTGTGGTCGTGTTCTTCTTTCATGAGCGCGGAGATGCCGACGATCGCCGCGAAAAAGGCCCCGCCGATGCCGAGCATGTTTCCGCCTTCTACGGCGTAGAATCCGACGAGGGTCCCGAAGTTGAGTCTGTCCATGCCGAAGGCCGAAGTGAAGGAACCCATCTTCGAAAACATCTCGTTGACGCTGCCCATCTGCGATTCCATCTCGGGATACATCATGACGCACATGGCGATCAGAAGTCCGATGCTGAGGCTCCAGATGAGGATGGCCATTTTCTGTGATTTGATTTCCTGCTTGAGTATCGTCATTTTTCTTTCCTCGTTATTTCGTTTCATGTGCGAAAAGCACTTTCGCTCGGCTTTTCGTGTCGACGCTTCTGTGGTTCAGTTTTCGTAGTAATGCATGAAGATCTCTTCGAGACTCGGTTCGGTGATCGTGATGTCCTTTATTCTTTCCTGCGAAAGTGTGGAAAGGAGGCGCTGGATATCGCCGTTATAAAGGAAGCTCAGCGTCGTGGTGCGACCGGCGTTCGTCTCGGTGTCGGATGTCGATGTGCTTTTATCCGTGAAGGTCACGCCGGAAAGCGCGGCGAGTTTTTCTCTTTCTACCTCTCCGATGACACAGACCTTCCGCGTGCCGGTCTGCTCGAGGTTTCCGACTTTATCTGCAAGGAGGATCTTTCCGTCCTTGATAAATGCAGCACTTCGGCAGTAGGCCTGGACTTCCGAGAGGATGTGCGAAGAGAAGAAAATGGTGGCACCACGCTTATTTTCTTCCTGAAGGATCGTGAAGAATTCCTTCTGCATCAGGGGGTCAAGACCCGATGTCGGCTCGTCTAATATCAGCATATCCGGGTGGTGCTGGACCGCGCAGATGATGCCCACCTTTTTCCTGTTTCCGAGAGAAAGATCGTCGACTTTCCTTCCCGGATCGAGGTCGAGACGGCGGCAAAGTTCTTCGGCTCTTTTGCCGCAGTCTGCTTTTCGAAGATCCGCGGAATAGCGGATCGCGTCACGAACCTTCATGTGCGGATAGAAGTGGATCTCCGAGGGGAGATATCCGGTGTGAAGAAGGATATTCTCCTTCCCGGAAACGATGTCGTAACCGAGCACACTGGCGCTTCCAGATGTAGGCCGGATCAGGCCGAGAAGGGTACGGATCGTAGTGGATTTGCCGGCGCCGTTCGGACCGATAAATCCGAAGAAATCGCCCGCTTCCACCTGAAGATCCAGATTACAGATGCCGCGGCTCCTGCCGTAGGACTTCGTAAGATCTCTCGTATCGATGGCAAGTGCTTTTTCCATAGTATTTCCTTTCGTCATTGACTGATTCGTTTTTATCCGGCGATGAAGCATCAGAAGGAGGCTTGACCGCCGATTACAATCTCATAAAGTCATTCATCGAAGATAGAGCGACTTCCAGAAGTCGATGAGCTTTCTGTAGTCGGAAACGACCTTGTCCACATCGATCGCCCCGGCGTGCTGCATCTGGTACATGTAGCCCTCGGAGGCCAGGTACATATCCTGATACATCAGCTGCAGATCGATCCCGTCTTTAAAGACCGAGGGGTCGAGCTTCGGGAGGGACTTGTTGGTGCTGAGCTTCGAATACGGCTCGATGATTTTCCGAAGTTCGTCCTTCACTTCCTCGTCGTCCTCGTAGTACGCCTTCAAGGCAAAAGCACTCATGTCGGGGTATTGGCGCATCATGGCGGTCTTGGCCAGGAGACCCTTATACATCATCTCGAAGATGTCGGACTCCTCGTAGCAGCCGGACTTCCGGAGGTTTGCCATGGTCAGTTCCTCGGCCTTCTTCATGAGAAAGAGATAGAGCTCCTTCTTATTCCGGAAGTAGAAAAAGAGGAGGGACTTGCTGATCCCGGCCTCGGCGGCGATCTCATTCATCGGGCTCTTGCGGTAGGAGTTTCTCGCGAAGACACGGAACCCCGCGTTCAGGATGCGGTTCTGTTTCTCTTCCGGCAGCTGATAAAACTTCTCGTTCATGGGGCCTCCTTTCCGGTGCGCTCGAAGCACCGTTGACCGAATCGGTTAATACTATTTTTACTCTATTGACCATTTTTGAGAAGACCCCAGTTTTACGAGTTTTTTGCGTTTTTGGAAAACCGCTTGCATTTTCCTGTTTCCCATATATAATGGTCGTTGCAGTTGCGAAGTTTCCGGTTTCGGAGATACCGCCTCCGCCAAGCAGTTCGGGTCCGATATCCTGCTTGTAAAACCTAAAACCAAAAGGAGAAAAGAATATGTCAGCGATCCATCGCATCCGGGAGGACTATAAAGCCCTTCTTCACGGCGTACCGGCTATGGTCACGTGCGTTTTTATCCTATCTGTTGTTTTCATGAACCTTATGGCGAGCAAGGAACTGTATCGCTCGGAGTATTTCTGTCTGAACTGTGGTCTGGCGCTGTCCTGGATCTCGTTCCTGTGCATGGACTGCATCTGTAAGCGTTTCGGTCCGAAGGCGGCTACGAAGATCTCGATCCTCGCGATCGGCGTCAATGTGGTCTGCGTGCTGGTCTTTAAGATCCTGTCCATGGCACCGGGTGCCTGGGCGGCGTATTACTCGGCGCCTGATGCGGCGACGGGCGAACTCGTCTCCGCAGGCATCGACAGTACATTTGGCGGATCGTGGTATGTCGTCGTCGGCTCAGCCACGGCGATGCTCCTTTCGACACTCGTGAACTCCGGTCTCAACCACATGATCGGAAGATACGCGGACAAGGGCAATTTCAGCGGTTTTGCGAAGCGCTCCCTGGTCTCCACCTGCATCGCGCAGTGGGTCGATAACTTCGTTTTCTCTGCGATGGTCTCGCATGTTTTCTTCGGCTGGAACTGGACGCAGGTCCTGATCTGCTCGACCACCTCCATGGTCGTGGAGCTTGTTCTGGAAGCGGCTTTCTCCCCGATGGGCTACCGCATCTCGAAGCGCTGGGAAAAAGAGCGCATCGGTCAGAAGTACATCGACCGCATGCAGGAAGCGGGCGCGGCAGCATAATGGAACTGGAGAAACTCTCAGGTATTGAGCTCGGTCGGGAAGTCCGGTCCGGGCACATCACACCGACCGAAGTCATCAGATATTTTCAGGAACGGATCGAGAAAAGAGATCCCGGTCTTCACGCGTTCACGTACATGAAATTTGAAAGTGCTTTTGCCGAGGCGGAAGCACTGGAGCAGCGCCTCCTGCGTAAAGAGGAGGTTGGTCCGCTGGCCGGGGTCCCGGTGGGCCTTAAGGACTTCCTTCCTTCGAAGAAGGGCTGGACGAATTCCCATGGCGGAGTGAAGTCGCTGATCCGCGAAGATGCGGAAGATTCCATGTTCTACATCGCGGCGAGAGAGGCCGGAGCGATCGCTGTCGGCAAGACAAATGCGCCGGCGTTTGCGATGCGCGGCACCTGCGATAACTATCTCTATGGCCCGACGAGCAATCCTTTCGACACGAGATATAACTCGGGCGGATCGTCCGGAGGTTCGGCCGCGGCCGTCGCGGACGGTATGCTGCCGATTGCGGAGGGCTCTGATGGCGGCGGCTCGATCCGCATCCCATCGTCATGGTGCGGATGCTTCGGGTTTAAGGCGTCCGTCGGCACGATCCCGAGCTTCTGCCGCCCGGACGGGTGGACAGCGACGCACCCCTATTGCTTTAACGGCGCGATCACGAGGACGGTCGCGGACAGCGCCCTGATGCTCAATTACATGGCGCGCTATAACCCCAGAGATCCGCTCAGCCTAAACCACGGTAAGCGCGATTTTCTCGAGCTCATGAAGAAGCCGATCCGCAACCGGAAGATCGGATTTACCACGGACTTCGATATCTTCCCTGTTGACCCGGAGATCGCGGAGATCGTGCGTGCGGCGGCGTGGAAACTGGAAGCGGCCGGTGCCATCGTGGAGCTTGTGCATTTCCGTTTCCGTCATACGCAGAATGACTTCGCTGAACTGTGGTGCCGAAGCATCAGCATCGATACGGCCATCGACATGGAGCTCTGGAAGAAGGAAGGGCTCGACCTTGTGAAGGATCACCGCGACGAGCTTCCGGAGGAGTTCATCTACTGGAACGAACTCGCGCTCCGATCGACGGTCATGGACTACCGTTATTTCAATGAACTTCGCACGGAGATGCTCGATGCGCTGGAGGATGTTTTCGAGAAGTACGATATCATCGTGTCTCCGGTCACGGTCTGTCCGCCGGTCCGAAATGCGACGGACGGCAATACACGCGGACCTTCGGAGATGAACGGCGTAAAACTCGAACCGCTCATCGGGTTTTGCGAGACGTATCTTTCGAACTTTACGGGGAACCCGGCGGCATCCGTGCCGGCAGGTCTGACGAGATCCGGCCTTCCCGTCGGCATGCAGATCATCGGAAAGAAGTTCCGCGATGAGGATGTCTTCGCAGTCGCGAAAACATTCGAGGACATCGCGCCATGGAGCTACGAGATCCCGTACGGTCGGAAGGTGTGAGATTGCGCCGATAAGTGACGATACTGTCACCTGTTCTTAATATTCTCTTCTCATATGCCCTGTATAATTAAGTTGGATATATGTTGCGTCCGTGGGGTATGAAAGCCGGAATTGCAGGGGTGCGATTTGGTTTGGGAGAGTGGATGATGAAACGTAAGTGCTTAAGAATCGTTTCTGTGGTACTGGGTATTTCCATGCTGATGGCCACAGCCGGATGTAAGAAAAAGAACGGCACAGATGCTGCGCAGGGCTCATCCGATGTGATCCCGGACCTTCTGCCGACGAATCCGGACGGTACGCCACACGGAGACTATGTGCTGGACACAGATCCGTACTATTCGGACACGACCATCAAACTGCAGATCCCCCGAAATGAGAATAAGGACAGAGAGCCTTCGGAACAGCACTTCGGGGAGATGACATTTCTGAACGAGAATATCGCATTTGCGTATAATCATTACTATGAATTGACAGATGCCGAGGAGGAGGAACAGCACTCGCTCGATACCTTTGATCCGGACGAACTGATGCGGTACTACGAGCTTCTGATGATGAAGGCTGACTCAGGGATCGCGATCTGTTCTGAGTCCGGAGAACTGCTCGCGAACCTCGTTCTTCCGGCGAACTATGAGGTAACACATCTATATCCGCTGCGTGACGGTACAGCTATTGCAAACTGTTTCCGAGTAAACTACAACGAGACCGGAGATGGAGGATGGGACGATGTTTTGATCCTTTTCGATGCAAATGGCGAGATCCTTCGTGAGGAAGTGGCAAATCCGCTTCTTACTATTGAAGTGGGAAATATGAAAGTGATCCATATGGAGAACGGTCAGTTTCTCTTCTATGGGGAAGATCAGGTCTACCTTATGGATGAGAACTGGAATCTCCTCAAGCATGCGAAGCTCCTGGGATGGTATTCCGATATCTACGAGATCGATGGCAAATACTATGAGGTCGCGGAGATAGTCGATTATTCCAACTATGATACTAAATCGGAATTCAAGTATCGCGAACTCGATCTGAATACATTTACTTTTTCCGAGGAAAAAGCACTGGACCCGAATATTCCGCCGGACTATAGGCGCATCGTCAATAACGGGGAAGTGTTCACAGACGATGGTGAGGGCATGGTGAAGGTTAATCTCCTGACCGGCGACCGGGAGAATCTCTTCCGATGGGGAGACACGGACATCTATGGCGTGCAGATTTATAATGCCCGGCTCCTTTCTTCCGGAGATATTGTCCTTCTCACTTCCGAAGCGGAAGTGATCACGCTTCATAAAGAAGCGACGAATCCGTATGCCGGCAGACGCATCCTGAAAGTCGGAGTGAATGAGATCAGCGACTATTACTACGAGGTGATCCGTTCGTATAACAAGCGTCCGGAGAGTCTTGGCAGGTTATATGTATATTTCCCAGATCGGAATCCCTATGGCTTTGATGCGGCGCTGAAGGCTGATGCGGCGGACAGACTGCTTCTCGACATGAAATCGGGAGATGGGCCGGATATTCTGATCAATTACTCGGACTATGGTCAGTTTAATAGTGACGCGATCCTCGTTGACCTGAACCAGTATATCGATGGGGATAAGGGTCTCGACAGAAGTTTTTATTACGATAACATTTTCCATGCTTTTGAAGATGACGGCAAACTCTTCCAGATGCCGATCACTGTCACGATTTCCATGCTTATCGGAAATCCGGATATACTGGGAAGTGTCTCGAGCTGGACGAATACGGAATTCGGGCAGAAGATGCGGGCGCTTCCGGATGGCATGAATCCGATCCTCTATAACTATATTCCCGGGTATACCAATACCGAGCCGCTCACGGGCATGGGGCTCCTGATGTATTTTCTCTATCACGATATGTCACAGTATGTGGACTACAGCCGCGGAGTAGTGAATTTCGACAGTGATGATTTCAGGATGCTACTTGAGAATTCAAAACTGGCCACGCCGAAGATTACTCAGGAAACGTTTGAGGATCTGTGGAATGATTATTGTGACAGATCGTATGGGGATCCCGTTTCCTTGATGATGCAGGACGGTATCTGTGCCATGACGCCGGTCAATCTGAGAAATCTTCAGTCGGCCGGAGATTCGTATAAAGTCTGTAACGGACAGGCTGTACGTGTCGGATGGCCGACGGTGAAGGGAGATGGACTTGCTGCAGAGGCACAATCATCGGTTGCGATCTCTTCCTTCTCGACTGCGAAGGACGAATCTTGGGACTTCGTGCGATATCTCATGTCCCCGGAAGTGCAGATGAGTATCGGAGGCGATCAAGCTCTGTATGCTATCTCCGTGACACGTGAACGTGAGGAGGCTTCCCTCCGAAAGGAAATCGAAGATTTTCCGAAGGATCTGGAAAAGTATGGTGGTCCGGATTCTTCGTATGCAGCATCCGTACCTGTGCTTGACGACGCGCTGGCAAACGAGTTTATCGCGCTGATCGAGCGCATCTCGACTAAGGTATGCAAGAACCCGACCATCATGGAGATCGTCCGCGAGGAAGTCCCAGCGTACTTCGACGGATCCAAGTCCGCAGAAGATGTCAGTAGAATCATCCAGAGCCGCGCATCGACCGTGATGGCCGAGTCGCAGTGAAGAAACTCAGAGATCCAATGTCCGGGAGACGAGGCCGTCGATCTCGGCTCTTTCGCTACTGGGAAGTCCGGTGAAGGAACCGATGTGCGATGCTTTCTGATCGACGTAGATGTGGACGTTCGGATTATCGGTCACATCCGGAAGACGCATCGCGTACCAGACGTCAGAAGCGCCGTAGAACATGATGACCGTCTTCTCGGTCGTGTGTGACCATTCGACCATCGCATCATAAAGCGATGAATCGAAGGTGAATGTTGCCAGCTGTGCCGGAGTGAAAACCATCCTGTAAAGGAGTCCCGATTCCATATCTTCCGTTACGGTCAGAAGGTCCTCGAGGCCTTCTTTTTTCAGTGCTTCACGGATGAAGGAGAAGTCGTATTCGTGCTCGCCGTTCTCGGTTGCCGCCTGGATGTAGTACGGATAGAAAGGTGTGGTTGTCGACCAGGTCGAAGGATCGTTGGCAATGAAGATCTGATCATAGACTTCATCGACGAACTCCTGGCTGGACTTGTCCATGGCCAGTGCCTGCTCGATGGAATAGAAGTCCTGTGAATACTGCCATGTGATAGTCGCGAACTCGAGGACCGCCATGTCATAGAGGATCTCCGGTGTCGTGTAGTCGGTGAATACACATCCCATGTCCAAACCGTCCTGGTAGTAGCGCTCGGCGAGCTGGGGCTTAAGTTTCATGGCTTCGACCTGGAACTGCAGGACGAGGTCACGATACGCGGCAGCCTGCTCTTTGCCATATGCTTCATTTCCGATCGTGGTGTAGATGTTGTCGAAGAAGTCAGGGGCTTCCGGAGAGACGCCGCCCGGCGCGACGAAGGAGAAGTAGAGGTCACAGTCATCCGGGTAGAAGTAGGACTGGAAGTGCGTGAGCTGACCGCCCTTACTGCCGCCGGTGAAAGCCCATTTGCCGGTGAGGAAAGTCTTATACTGTTCGATGATGTGGTGGAAGTCCGCGGCGGCATTCGCAGCAGTCAGATATTCCCACAGATCGGTCGAGGTGTTGTCCAGGCCTTCCGGTACGGAGGCGCCGAAGAAACGGTATTCGCAGTCGATCTGGTTCAGGTCATAACGCTCGCCGATCTCACTTCGGAAATCGTAATCGAAATAGATATCGTTCAACATGTACCCGTTGCAGCAGAAGTTGGTTGCCGTGTCATCGGAGACATAGGTGAAACCGGTGCGCAGGAAAAATGTGCCCGCGTCCGGATTTTTCCAGTCCAGAGGCATCTCGAAGACGACGAAATATCTGTCGTTACTGATGGGTTTACCACGGTACTCGGCGGCGACGACGCGGTCGAGCTCGAGAAGCTTCGCGGTCATCTCGTTCTGTGTGCCGGTACCGAAACCGATCTCAGCAGGAAGGTAGACTTTCTGGCCCTCGGGAAGATTTGGGTCGCGTGTCGTCTCGGTCGGATCCTCGGAAGTTTTCGTAGGCTCGTCCGTCGATTCGGACGGCTCGTCAGAGGTTTCATCCGGTTCGGAAGTATACTCGGTCTTCGAAGTTTTCGACTTCTTCGTTTTCTTTTTCTTCTTCGTGGTCTCGGAAGAACTGCATGCGGCGCAGCTCAGAACCATAGCGAGGACCAGCAATATGGACAGGATCTTTTTCCCTAGATTACCGTTATTGTTCTTTCCGTATTTCTTCGCAATCATGATGTCACTCCTCCGCGATTCGAAATATCTTTCCTCTATTGTAGCAGAATTTGTATTTTCGGCGCATTTGTGTGATACTTGCTATGCTGATTTATCCCATCGCCGCGCTCGCGCGGCAGGGAACGAAAAGGGAGGCGCCTTATGGAAGAGACGTTAAGTAGCAAGTTTATCAAGACGGTCCAGGATTTCACCGCGATGACGGGCATCTATCTGCCGGACGATGTGGAAGCACGGCTTCGGGAGATGCATGATCAGGAGAAGATCGAGAATGCGAAGACCATGTATGAGTGCATGCTCACGGATCTTACTCTGGCAAAAGATCTGCACCGTCCGCTTTGTCAGGATACGGGTGTGATCCAGTATTTCGTCGAGGTCGGTACGGAGTTCCCGTATCAGGCCGAGATCGCGGATGTGCTCGTGGAAGCTTGCCGCAGAGCCACGCTCGAGACACCTCTTCGTCCGAATGTAGTAGAACCTCTCGCGGAGCACAATACCGGCGATAACACCGGCTATGGTGCGCCGTATATCGAATATGAACTCGTACCGGGATCTTCGGATCTGCGCCTTCGCATGTATATGGCTGGAGGCGGATGTTCTCTTCCTGGCAGAAGTAAGGTCCTGATGCCGCTTGAAGGCGTCGAGGGCGTCAAGAAGTTCGTCTACCAGACGATCCTTGACTGGGGCGCCAATGCCTGCCCGCCGCTCTGTGTGGGTATCGGTCTCGGAACGTGTGCGGCTACGTCGGCGATGCTCTCGAAGAAAGCACTTCTCCGTCCGCTGGGTACGCACTCCCAGTATCCGGAAGTGGCTAAGCTCGAGGAAGAGATCTTCGAGGGTCTCAATTCTCTCGGCATCGCGCCGCTCGGATTCGGCGGAAGCCAGACCGTTCTCGGTGTCAACATCGAGGCAGCGGCCCATCACCCGGCGACCCTGGGTGTCGGTATTTCTACAGGCTGCTGGGCGACAAGACGCGGTGACATGATCATCCACGCGGACCTCTCGTCTGAAGTGCTTTCGCATAAGAAATCTCTGGAGCAGGCAACTGCTTCCGAAGACGCAGCAATCGGCGCGACAGAGTCGCGTGAGGAGGTGTAAGGCCATGAAGAAAATACTGACTACTCCTATTTCCTACGAACAGATCAAGGACCTGCATATCGGCGATACCGTATATCTTACCGGCTATATTTCCACGTGCCGTGACAGCGGCCACCGCCGTGTCGTGAAGGAAGGCATTCTTCCCACGAAGATCTCGCTTAAGGAAGGTGCGATCTTCCATGCCGGCCCGATCGTCGGAAAGGACGAAAACGGCAAACAGTATATGGTCTCTGTCGGACCAACGACCAGTCGTCGTATGGAGTCGGCGGAAGCGGAATTCATCGAGAAGACGGGTGTTCGTCTGGTCGTCGGCAAGGGCGGCATGATGGAGAAGACCGCGGAAGCATGTAAGAAATTCGGCGCGATCCACTGTGCATTCCCGGGCGGATGCGCGGTCGTTGCGGCCCAGTCCGTCGAAGAGCTCGTCGACGTCGAGTGGGTAGAGGATTTCGGTATGCCGGAGGCGCTGTGGATCATGAAGGTCAAGGAGTTCGGTCCGCTGATCGTATCCATCGACACTGAGGGTAATAACCTCTTCGAGAACAACAAGAAGATCTTCCAGGAAAGATTCGATAAGCTGGTGTAAAGATCAGCAAAGAACATAAGCTGGCGCAAAGGCCCGGCGGAGACGATTGACAAAAGTATTGCCTATTTCATGCCACAAGCGGCAAGGAAATAGGCAATATTTGATTACTTCTCCTCCAGGTGCACGCGGAGCATCGCCTCGGAGAGAGAGATGTTCTGCTCTTTTGCGATGCGCGCGAGGTCGTCGTGCTCGTACTTCATGCGTGTCACACCATAGCCGGTCGAGATCTTCTTTCTGACCGGGCCCATCGACGTTTCGATCGTCTCGGTCTTTCTGTCCAGGACGTATCTTTCGAAAAGCGCTTCTCTTATGCCGATCGTGGTGGTGTGGGCGAAGAGTAGACCAATCATCTTTTCTTTATCTTCTGCCTTGCACAGCACAGTGATCAGGACACCCGGGCGGGATTTCTTCATGCCGCAGGGGACCGTAAACACTTCGTTGGCGCCTGCTTCGAAAAGTCTTTCCATCGCAAATCCGATCGCCTCTCCGGTCATGTCATCAACGTTGCAGGATAGTTCGACGATGGTGTTATTTACGGATGAGGAATCTCCGGCAGAATCAGATGCCGTGGTTACGGAAGAGGAATCGGTGGTTGTTTCGGAAGAAGCAGCGGGTGAGAGGTTTTCTTTCTCGCCCAGCATCACGCGGACGCAGTTGGCCTGCGGGAAGTCTTTCTTACCCATTCCATATCCGATGGCCGTCGTGCGCATCAGCGGCTGGGCGCCGAATCTCGTCGCGAAATGCTTCAGCAGAGCCGCGCCTGTCGGGGTACAGAGCTCACCTTGGATAGAACCGCCATAGGTGGGGATATCTTTTAGGATGTATGCCGTTGCCGGAGCCGGAACGGGCAGGATCCCGTGTGCACATTTGACTTGTCCGGCACCGACATGGATCGGGGAAACCACGACTTCGTCGGGCTTTAAAGTATGCATGAGAAGACATACAGCCGTGATGTCTGCGACCGCATCCATCGTGCCCACTTCGTGGAAGTGGATCTGGTCAACGGGGACGCCATGTACATGGCTCTCCGCTTCGGCGATCTCGTGATACACGGCCATCACGTTCAGCGCGACTTCCGTCGGCAATTTGAGATGATCATATACGATATGCTCGATGTCATGCAGACCACTGTGGTGGTGATGACCATGTTCGTGGTCATGGTGGTGTTCGTGCTCATGCTCATGTTCGTGCTCATGTTCACCGCCACCGTGCGGGTGGTCGTGCTCGTGTTCATGATGATGATCGTGCTCGTGGTGGTGATGCTCATGGCAACAGTCGTGCATATGCTCGTCTTCTTCGACACCATCGACAGTGACGGTCATATGCGTCCCGGTGATACCACATTTGACGGATTTTTCTGCGGAGAAGGTGACGCCCGGGATGCCACGCGAATTGAGTCTGGCGAGAATCGTCTCGCGGTCCGGTACAAGCTCGAGAAGAGCGGCAGAGAGCATATCGCCTGCGGCGCCCATGGAACAATCGATGTACAGTGTTTTCATTTCTTCGCCTCCGTTTCAGAATCGGGAAGGGGCTTTTTTGCCTCCATGTGGTTGATCATGCTGGCCAGATATCCGGCTCCAAATCCGTTATCGATGTTGACGACGGACACGCCGCTGGCACAGGAATTGAGCATCGAGAGAAGGGCCGAGAGTCCTTCGAAAGCAGCGCCATATCCGACACTTGTCGGGACGGCGATGACGGGACAGTCGGCAAGTCCGCCGATCACACTGGCGAGCGCGCCCTCCATGCCTGCGATCGCGATGATGACGCTTGCGGACATTATTTCTTCTTTGTGAGAAAGGAGACGGTGCAGTCCGGCGACGCCAACGTCATAGAGTCGGACCACTTCGTTGCCGAGACTCTCGGCGGTGACGGCCGCTTCCTCCGCGACGGGAATGTCGCTGGTCCCACCTGTGGCTACGACGATTTTTCCTATTCCATCTGCTACGGGAGGTGTGCCGTAAAGAGCGATGCGGGCATCTTTATAGTAGGTGAAGGGAAGGCTCACAGTTGTGCCGTAGTGTGCTTCCAGAGCTGCCGCTTTCTCTTCGGAGATACGCGTGATCAGTACACTTTCCTGGCCATTTTGGTACATGGCATCGAGAATACCGATGATCTGTTCCGGTGTCTTGCCCGCGCCATAGATCACTTCCGGTACGCCCTGGCGGATCCCGCGGTGATGATCCACTTTCGCATAGCCGAGATCTTCGAAAGGCGCAGCTTTCAGTTTCAGAAGAGCTTCATCTGAAGTCATCTCGCCGCGTTCAACTGCTTCCAGAATCTGTTTGATCTGTGTGTTCATGTCTCCTCCGATACCACTGCGTATCTGCATTTCTGTCCATATTCCGCATTTTGCTGAAATGGGACGGAAAAAAGAATTAGTCAAAACACCGGTTTCCGTCTTTTTCTATAGAATCTCGAATATGGGACGGAAAAATCTGAAGATTTTCTTTTCTGATTCCGTCTTCTTTTTGAAAACTACCAAAAAGGGACGGAAATTGCTTCTTGTTCTATCAGTTATTTCCGTCCGAAATAGCACTTTTCTCTCAAACGGACGGAAATGACGCAAATCTTTGGAATCATTTTCCGTCCCTATATGGCATTTTTGGAAAAACAGACGGAAAAGGCCACTGCTTGCGTTTCCGTTTTCCGTCTCAAAAGGGAAAAACAGCCAAGATGGACGGAATGCGAATAAAAAGAGAAGCTGCCTCGAAGTGATCGCATCTCACCCGGGACAGCTTCATGATTTCGGAAATCAGCTGTTCTTCTTTGCCAGGAGCTTGCTACGAAGAACGCCCTTCGGATCCTTGATCAGAAGTACGACGAGCCAGATCACGAGGCCCAGCGCTACGACGGTCAGTCCGAGGAAACTGTCGTTCAGCATATCCTCGATCGCCGGCTGGAAGAACTCTTCCTTCAGCTCCGCATACTCGAAGATTGCGTCACACATCCACATCAGGGAAGCGCCCCAGTACATGAGCGCCAGTGTGCCGATCTTCCATTCATCATTCGGAGCGTGCTTATACCACACGATGGTGGCGATAATGGCAGCAAAAACAGAGATAAGTAATGTCATGGTGCCACCTCACTTCTTCTCTTCAGTAACGGTCTCAACAGCAACTTCGGAAGAAGTACTTGTCGCACTCTTCTCGAGGCGGGAAGAAACCAGAACCATGATGCCCCATACTACGGTAACAAGCGCTGCCATAGCGACACCGACTGTGGCCATCTCGTGAAACATTTCCGAACGGGAAGAAGCATCAGAAGCCGCCGTCAGGAACGGGAACCACGGTACTACTTCGCCGTGCCAAACGTGCTCGAGTGCCAGAAGCGCAGCGCCACCCCAGAGCATGTTGTTGAGCCAGCCGAGCTTTCTCGAGAAATGCGATTTTTCGACGATGTCGGAGGATCCGCCCTCGTGGTGGATCTCCATATTCTTTTCCTTCTTTGCCAGAACTTTAGCCGCAATCGTGGTTACGATCGCTTCTGTAGCGGGAACTATAAAACAAGCCATAAATAACCCTCCTGATAAACGAGTATGGAACAATTATACTTTCTCGGGCGGTGCATTTTCAACCGAAAGAGCTGACTTGGGCAAAAATGCGAAAGTTTTGGATAGAAAAACATATTTGCGCCCCTTCTCGCGAAAGGCACTTCCGCCCCTGATTTCATCGCCACCGCCAGGGCTCGCACCGCACGGTGCCCGTAGTCATTTCTTCTTCCCGCGGTAACGGCACTTTTGCCCGCGCCCGTTGGTAAAGTAGATCCACGGGTGCTCGTAGATCTCGAGCCGCGCGAACTTGATGTAGTAGATCGGCGCGACCGGGACCGTGATGCAGAGTATCATGAACGCAAATCCCGCCCAGGCTGAACCATTCGCCGCAAAGGCGATGATCGCCGGGATCAGGATCGACATGATGGTCAGAAACAGCATAAAGGCGATACGCGGCTTCGCGGAGTACTTGACCGTCACGATGCGGGGCGCATCGCCGATGATCTCGACGAACTGTGGCTCCGGCACACTCTCGGGAAGCGGCGTGCCCTGCTGGACGAGCTGCTCGCCCTGCCGCACATACGGTCCGCCCGAGGACGTGAAGATGCGCCTTCGCAGGCGCCAGCGCGGTGAAGAATAATCCGAGTATGCCGCGAAAGTCACGATCAGGAAATACACACCGAGCATAGCTGCCATCAGGCCGCCTGTCGCAGTGTTCCCGGTAGCGAGGTACACGAGAAGGAACGTAAGCCCGGAAAGAAGCATCGTCACGAAGATCGGCTTCAGCCACCACGGCAGCAGGAAGCGGTCCTTCCGCTCGCGCACGGCGACCTTGCCGGTCTGTCCGTTGATCGCGGCCTGCACGTTCCCGACATTGATGTAGTAAACAGGCAGAAGCGCGGACATACGCATCATCCTTGTCGTGTCCACTTTTACGCCAAATGCTCTCGTCTCCATAGTCTTCACGAGGTGTCCCTCGTAGTCGTAGGCGATCTCATCGCCGATACGCGATTCGAGATCCTGCCCGGAAATGTCGCACACCTTGACGGTGCTTCCCGCGAGATACGAGAAATCCATCTCGCGCACGCCGCGCAGATCATACGGCTCCATGCCGTTGAGAAGAAGATTGTCGAGCCCCTTCGAAGTGTTGACGAAGATACCGTCGATGAAGCCGCGCACGTTCAGTTTACGGCCGGTATTGTTACGACTGACTACCCCGGTCACGGGGCCTTTGGCAAGCTCGTACGGGAGATACACGCCCTGAAGTTCTCCGATGTGATTCTTCAGGATCCGCGCCTCCGCCTTCCCGGCGTGCTCCTTGCACCACTTGCCAAGGATCGTCACCGCGTCATTCTTCGTAAGATAGAACGGGATCAGGAGCTCCGGGAAATCGTCCATCTCGAGGTACTCCCGGGACACGATACTCTTCCCGCAGAAGGCACACTGCGTCATCGCTTCATTCTCCGGGAAAAGCACTTGTGCCCCGCAGCTGTTGCATGTTCCCGTGCGCATCTTAAACGCCGGCGGCTGGCTCTGCATCTGTTGGAGCTTCTTCTCGCGGAAGCCCTTCTTCTCGGCGATGGCGTTGCCTGTCGGCGTGGCACTTCCGCAGAAAGTGCAGTTATAGACCTGTGTGAGAATATTAAACTGGACCGCTGCACCACAGGTGCTGCAGTGTACATCAAGAAGCGGATTTCCTGCCATATGACCCTCCCGTTTTCCCGTGCGGCGCCCGTCCGCACGCCCCCGATCTTTCTGTGCGGCACGCCCTCACATCTTCTATTCTCCGATGCGGCGCTTATCCGCACGACCCTTCGGAGATCCCCGCTCCGATAGAAATACACATCTATTATACCGCACGAGATACGTGCAGGGGACTGCTTTTCTGGTGGTATAATCAGAAAAGAAATAAGAGAAGGAAAGATCCGTACGGCTCGGCGAGAACGGAGCAGATCTAT
The DNA here is from genome assembly GCA_017617995.1 of Clostridiales bacterium. Lineage (GTDB taxonomy): Bacteria > Bacillota > Clostridia > Saccharofermentanales > Saccharofermentanaceae > Scatonaster. Next base: position 60,238 of record JAFZVE010000045.1, on the reverse strand, counting down.
CATTTCCGTGAGGTGAGGAGAAATAAACATGAAGAAACTTTTGGCGTGGATCCTGATCGTGATGCTTCTTCTGGGAGGCGCACTCGGTGCATGTTCTTGTAAGAAAAAGGATTCTGGTGAGGAAACGGAAAAAACGAAGAAGACGAGGGATTCTTCCGACTCACAGGATGATCCGTCCGACGCTTCGGTTTCTGAGGTCACACCGGATACGATCGAGGGGATCTGGTATGACGAACATGGCCCGGTCCTGCGTATCACACCGAAGAAGAGAAAGATCGAATTCCTCCGTGAGGATTTAGCATTTGTGATCACGGACATCGATGAGACAGGGATTAACTGTACGATCGGTGAGGAAGATGACATCAGCTATCGTTCACTGCAAAATGCCAATCCGTTCATCTCGACCGGCATGGAATTTCACCTTCCTATGTCGATGGAGGCAGAGGGAAAGATGAGCGTCCTGGGAGCAGAACTTTTCCGCGCGGATACGAAAGAAGGAGAAGAAATCAGGAAGAAAATCGAGAAGACTGCTTTTAGTACAGCATTCTATATAAGTGAGGGCGTATCATTTACCTTATCGCCATCGACGATCGAATTGAACTACGATGGGAATACAGAGCCGATGAGTATCCAGTATCACGACGGAATCATCGAAGTAGGGGATATGTATTACTCGTCTACCATGTATGCTTTTCTTCCCGATCCGGATACGGAGGATGTGATGATCGGATACGGCATGTTTCTATATCCGAACACTCCGTCTGTATACGGCATCGAATGGCTGATGGGATGTACTTCCTGGGTCGCTTACGCAAAGAACAGTGATGAAGTACATCTGTGGGAAGTCGGCGGTAAGAATGAACTGGTGGAGAATGACCTGAACGGAAACGAAATCAAGCGGCATAAGTATGTCGTCGACGACATAGATGAACTTGCTTTTGTCGGGGAGGGGAGCACTTTCTACATGCCTGCTGACGGAGCATATATGGTCTACACGCCGAGCGCGAGCGAAGGAGCAACACTTCTCTATCCGACGTGGTCACTGGCTGGACAGATGTTTCTGCTTCGCGAGAATGTACGGGCCGGACAGGAGAAAAACACCGTATTCTCCCAGTCGGAATTTACTATGGATACACAGGATGAGAGCATCAGCGTGAAGCTCGACCTTGATGGCCAAAGCGCGGAAGACGTATGGCTTCCGGATTACGGAGTGGTTTTCTTCTCGAAATCGGGTGGACTTTGGGACGATGGCGGAGACTTCATCAGCAGCGCGGTGACGATTACTGCGGGCGATTATTTCGCCGGGGCACATGTCACGATCCGGTTAAATGACTGTAGCATCGATGTAGATCATATCTCGCTGATGAAGAAAAGTGTCTCCGGATATGATCCGGTCGAGTGTGAGATCCACAGAAGCAACAACTCGTTGATTGCAGAATTCGAAGCCACGGAGGATGGTTTATATGTCCTGCAGGATCGGACGCAGGCGATGGTCCGGGATGTTCACTTCGATGTAGAGACACTGCTTACTTCCGACCCGCACGATTCTTACTGGGCGATGGTTTTTGAAACCGGCGACATCCTCGATCTCGTGGACATGGACTACATCCGTTCCTCGATCACCGACATGGAACTCGGATCGGCGGTGTTCTGGGTGTCGACGCCGGAGCAGCTGGCCTCAGTCAATTACTATGTAAATGCACTGGATGTTGCTGACAAAGATGATCTGAGGACGATGTACTATGTGCATCTTCTTAATGACATTGATCTCTCCGGGTATGAGTGGGCGACCATGGGTTACCGGCACTTCATGCGTGAAGGCGAGTGGGAGACCGTCTTCCGCGGAGTATTCTTCGGAAACGGTTATTCCATCAAAGGCCTTTACATCGCAGATCCGGATGGGGCTTTCTTCGGGGATTGCCACCTGGCGACCGTTATCGGCCTGACGCTCGATCACCCTGTCATCGGAGATGCCTCAGGCGGATCTACCGCAGGCTCGGTCAACTGCCTGTGTAATGAAGGCAGCACGTGCATCATGGAGATCATCGACTGTACGGTCATCATCGACCCGTCGCAGCGCGGGAGCTACGATTTTGCCTCTCATGACAACCAGTCCATCAACTTCTTCGACTGCTCATTCCTCGCGGAAGCAAACGGAACGACGGAGGAGATCGGCCTCGATTCCGGCTATAACAAGACATTCTATAACGGCTACGATAACTGGATCCGCCGCTACTACCTGGAGGGGAACGGACAGTACCACTACGACGCCGAGAGGGAGTACACGGATTACCAGAGCGACGCAGCGCCCTTCATAGACATGTGCTATTACTATGGCGGCGCGAGCGCTCCGGAATATGTCGGGTATCTCGACTTCACGGGCTGGCTCGTCAATGACGAGTTCTACATTAACTTCGGGTACGTGTACGAGAAGTAAGCCGATCCATCAGGCATAAAAGGCGGATATCTTGCTTTCGACGCTCAGACAGTTTGCTCACGCAAAACTCGCGTCTCAAAGAAGATATCCGCCCTTCTTTGTTCAGATTGATGTGACTTCCATATCTCCGTTCTCGTCTGTCTCGATGATCATGTAGTTGCCGTTTCTGAGGGACCCGGGGTTCAAAAACCGGATTCCGTAGATCTCCTTATCCAGCTGCAGGTGTGTGTGCCCGTAGATGACGATGTCGCACTGTTTCTCCTTCGCGGCGTAGGTCATGAGTTCCTGGCTCGCGTGATAAAGATGTCCGTGCGTCACCAGGGCCTTGTGGATCGGGGAGAGCGTGACCGTGATCAGGTCGGGTACCTTCGAAAAAGATGAAAAGTACGAATCGCAGTTCCCGCGCACCATACGGATATCGATGGAGCGCGAGGTGTATCTGCGGATGATCTCTTCCACGTCGTAGACCTCCATCTCGAGGTCGCCACAGACGATGACGGTGTCGATATTTTCGTTCGCCATGAGATACATCTCGAGGCGCGACTCGGCACCGTGGATATCGGAACAAACGAAGTATTTCGCCATAGATTACTGTGCCTGAACAGCGGTCATCGCGACGGTATTAACGATGTCCTCGACGGAGCATCCGCGGGAAAGGTCATTACACGGCTTTGCCAGACCCTGAAGAACAGCGAAGCAATCCGCGCCACCGATTCTCTGTGTGATCTTATAGCCGATGTTACCTGCCTGGAGATCCGGGAAGATCAGGACATTCGCACGGCCGGCGACCGGGCTACCCGGTGCCTTGGAAGCGCCGATCTCCGGAACGAGTGCGGCGTCAAACTGCATCTCGCCATCGAGGAGAAGATCCGGAGCCAGTTCGTGAGCGATTCTCGTGGCTTCCTGCATCTTCGTGACCAGATCGTGCTTCGCACTGCCCTTCGTGGAGAAGGAAAGAAGAGCGACTCTCGGCTCCTCGATGCCACAGAGGACCTTCGCGGTTTCTGCTGCGGAGATTGCGATCTGCGCTGTCTCTTCTGCATTCGGGCAGGGATTTACGACACAGTCGGCATAGACCAGAAGGCCATCCTCGCCGAGGTCCTTATTCGGGCACTCCATAAGAAAAGAACTGGATACGATCGACATGCCGGGCTTGGCCTTGATGATCTGAAGTGCCGGACGGAGCATATCGCCGGTGGTATGTACGGCGCCGGAAACGAGTCCGTCTGCATCGCCGAGCTTGACCATCATGATGCCGTAGTACATCGGATCCTTGACGATCTCCTTAGCGGACTCTTCGGTCACGCCCTTGGCCTTACGAAGTTCATATAAAGTCGCGGCGTATTCGACGGATTTCACACTGTTACACGGGTCGATGACCTCGATACCGGTCAGATCGGCACCCTGCTCGGCGGCAACCTTCGCAACGGCATCGGGATTACCGAGGAGGATCGGCTCAGCCAGCCCGTCCTTCTTGATCAGTTCCGCAGCCTTAACTGTACGCGGCTCATCGCCCTCAGGGAGAACGATCTTCTTTACGTTGGCCTGTGCTTTTGCTCTGATTTTCTCGATTAAACTCATACGATTTTCCTCACTTTCTCGATGCGCCCATGGCGTGCCTTCTGTCCGACGCGAGAAGCACTTGCGCCGGAGCTTTCTGATCCTTAGAATTCCACTCCCGGGAAGCCCTGCCAGACATCCTTACCGGAATAGGTCTGGGCGGTGAGCTTGCCCTGCATTACCTTCAGCGCCGGAAGAGCCAGAGCCTCCTGCTCCATCTCACCTGGGTACACGCTGATCGGTGCGATCCAGCCGCAGCGCTTCTCGATCGTCTCCTTGACGTCGGCGAAACGGAGAAGTCCGCCGGTCAGCAGGATGCCGTCGACCTTGCCGCAGAGTACGCAGCTCATCTCGCCGATCATCTCGCAGATCTGATAGAGCATCGTGTTCCAGACGAGATCGGCTTTCTTATCGCCCTTCTCGAGGAGTTCGTGGATGGTGTCCGCATTGGCGGTGCCGAAGAGATCGACAAATCCGCCTGCACGCGAGCAGCGGAGTCGTACGTCTGCGACCGAGTGCTCTTCGATATAGTCCAGAAGTGCCAGGACCGGCACAGATCCGATTCTCGTCGGTGTAAAAGCGCCTTCGCCGTCGGCACCCATGTTACCGTCGACCATCTTTCCGTGGTCGTGGGCGCTGACCGTGATGCCGCCATCGATATGGGCAACTACGAAATTGCAGTCCTCATAACGCTTGCCCATGACTTTCTCCGCGTGATACTCCGCGACGGCCTTCTGATTCAGCACGTGGGAGTGGGAGACACGGTAGATGCCCTTGATCCCCGTGAGACGTGCATAGTCGCCGTACTCATCGACATTGGTCGGGTTCAGGGTGAAAGCAGGCTTATGAAATTCCTGCGCGAATTTCCAGGCGAGCATGACGCCCAGCTTCGCGGGGTGCTCGCTGCCGCCGACTGCGGCGACCGTATCGTCATAGAGCTGCTGGTCGATCTTCGTGATACCGCCGGGCTGGGTGTGGGCCGAGCCGCCGCGGCCGACGAAGACATCGATCTCTTCCGGTGCGTAGCCTTCGTCTTTTAGCATGTCGAGGATGACTCCATAACGGAAAGGCATCTGGTCGTTGACGTGCGGGAAGGAAAGAAGTACGTCCGCATCGTGGAAGAGGCTCTTCTCAAAGAGGGATGTTTCATTCTCGAAAAGGCTCACCTTCGTGGAGGTGGAGCCGGGGTTGATGATAAGAAGTTTGAATTTCTTCTCTGTGTCGCTCATGGTCATTGTCCTCGCATTGATTTCTCGCGTAGCTTATACCGGTATGGGGTTTAAGCGCGCTTATTGTATCATCACACACGCGCGAGATACAAGGCAACAACCCCAAGTCACACACGAATAATCAGATTTCGCACTCAATTTGTATGCAATTTTCACTTGCAACATGATCACGTACCGATTCTGCTCGGAATATAGCCGAACGACCATAATCTGTTGAAGATAATTTTTTTATAGCCGTACGGCTTTGTCAAGATAAAAACAGGTGTGGGATGGAACCAGGCAAGAATATCATCTACATAAATGAAAAAGTGTCATTTTTAACACTATTACAAATCTCGCATTTTCAGTCCTCTTGGGATAAAGGGACAGACATGTCCCCCTGAAAATCATTGGTTTTCAAGATGTGTGGGGTGTGTATGACGATGAGAAGAAGATAACGCAGGACGATCTGAAGGGATTGCTCGATCTCGCGTATGAAATTCAAGCTAATCGTCCTCAGAGCTCTTCGGAGTATCGTGGAATTGACAATGGGAGCAGTCTTCTTATTTCCACCACGATAAACTCGCTGTCCGTGTTTATATGTAGGAACAAAGGAATAATGGACAGATTCGCTTTGTCGGGTTCCCTGGGATATCCGGGTCGGTTCATGTGGCTATACCGAGCTGCTGTCTGGCCATGTCAACAACGGCTTCAGATTCGGAGAAATGCTGGGAATTGATGAGTGTGCTTTTTTCGACGGATGTTCAGAAGGTTACTGCTGCTAACGGGGAAATTCCTGTGAAGCAGGATGTGCTCGAGATGGTCTGCCAGGCATTTCTTGATTCGGAATCGGAAACGGATGAAGTCATCAACAGCCAGGTATTGGCAAGTCGGAAGTATGGAAAAATTAAGATAACTCAGGATGTTGTGGATGACTATCTGGAAGCTGTCTATTCTGCGGATACACTCACGGTGATGGATCAGAGGCTATATTCGATCATATACGATGAAGTGAACAGTTACTATACACAGAACCGTTCGACCGAACAGATTGCCGAGTCACTTATGAAACGACTGGATCTCTATGCGCAGGAGAATTATCAGTGATAGAGGAAATGCAGCGGGATGAGAAACCTTATGCCCCAATTGCATCTCAGGATGATATGGAGAAATTTATATTAAAATCGGCTAATAAAAGCAACTGCCGAAATTAGTTGAAATCATCCTTTAGAAAGTGTATATTATAGGCGGAGGTGATTCATGTGATCGCAATCGCTGAAAACAAGAAGTTTATCACAATCGCTGAACTAAAGAATATGGGCTATTCATATTATAAGATTAGTAAACTTGAAGAGCAGGGCATACTGTCACGTGTAAACAGGAACACTTATGAGAACCTCACCTATAAGGGTGATGAGAACGACTTCTTCAGCGCGGAAGCTTTTGTACCGAATGGTGTCATATGCCTGATGAGTGCAGCACGGTATTATGAACTTACTAATTTCCTGCCTGATGCCGTGGATGTCGCTATTGAAAGGAAGAAAAAGGTTAATACGCTGCCGGAATGGCCGGAGATCAGGATTTATTATTTTGATACATCGCGGATGGAACTCGGAGTAAATGAAATCAGGGATGGCGATAACTGCTTCCACATCTTTGATATCGAGAAAACTGTGGTCGATATCATCTACTACAGAAACAAAATCGGGATCGAGGAGACGGCTGAGGTGCTTAGAAATTACCTTAAACGTAGGGACAGGCAGATTGACAGGCTTTATGCCTATGCAAAATGTCTGCGCTGCGAGAAGATCGTAAGAACATATCTGGAGGTGCTTGTGTAATGAATGCTGATTCAGTAAAGGCTAGGCTTAAGATCTTCTCAGTTAAGAATGGCTGTACTTTTCAGGAAGCCCTTTCCTATTATGGGTTGGAGCGGACAATCTACCGTATTTCCGTGTCAAAATATTCGGAACAATTTGTTTTAAAGGGCGGACTCTTTTTGTATGCGGTATTCAATCGCAAGTATGAACGGGCTACGACGGATGTGGATTTGCTTGCAAGACGTATGTCTAATAGCGGTGAGGAAATGAAGAACGTATTCCGGGATATTCTATCTCTTGATGTTGATGATGCATGTATATTTGACATAGACTCCATTACTGTGGAGGACATAACAGAGTTTAATGAATACCATGGTCTTCATATTTCGGCTGTAGGGTATCTTGACCGGACAAAGATTCCGGTTGGCATTGATATCGGCTTTGGAGATGTAATCTATCCTGATGTAGTGAAGATGGACTTTCCTGTTATACTCGATATGGATCCGCCGAGAGTAAACGCCTACTCGATGGAATCATCCATTGCGGAGAAGCTGGAAGCCATCATACATAACGGATATCTGAACAGCAGATATAAGGATTTTTATGACATATTTGTTCTTTCTCAAAAGTATGCATTCTCTTATGAAGCGCTTCGGAATGCTGTCGTGGAGACCTTTGAGAATAGGAAGACACAGATGACAATGGATTCTGCTGCATTCGAGGATGAGTTCCTGAATGATTCGATGCATCAGACAAGATGGAACTCATTTCTGAAAAAGAAAAAGGCACTTATTCAGGTATCCATGACAGATATGATGGCCTGGATAAAAGTATTTGTTCGTCCACTGCTTGAAGGAACAGTGAAAACAAAATGGAATCCTGAAAAGGGAATCTGGGAATAACACAAGGCTCTGTCACACTTGGGTGCTCCTTGATAAGACTCGATTGTTTGTTCTCAGAATCGATCACCAGAACAGATAGCACATACTCTCGAGCAGCGCTTAACCGTATATATTTAGGAGAATTATCAGTGATAAGTGAACAGAGAACGATCATGCTCTTTTATCCTATTTTCAGGCGTTTCGGGATAAAGGGACAGATGTGTCCGTTTACTTTAATGTTGGGACATGCTATTATCAAGTCATGATACGTATCACGGAAATAATCGAATTTGTTAGATTGTTGGTATGCATACACGTAATAAACGATTAGTTCGAAAAAGAAGAACAGTATTTGTGATCATGCTCTTGACTTTTGGCATGCTGTCTTCAGCATGCCAGAAGTCAAGTTCGTCCAGAGTGCTCGAGACGGTTCCGATCGACACTTCGGTTAAGGATGATACTCAGGTTCAGGTGACAGAATCGGAAACTACGGATATGTCTTTTGAGCAGACTGAGTATAGCGTATCGTTAGAGGATCTTCCTTTTGAGTTGATCATTGACGATGATCTGCTGATCGTTGATCATGGGAAGCAGACCGCCAGTGTTTACCGGGCAGTATCGGGAGATACTCCCGATGCAGGAGATGTTTCTGACGCGTGGTTTCGTTCGGCCGTCAAAATTGATTGGTGCGTAGGTGTTCCTATCTGGCCGGAAAAGATAGGTTCTGAGGAAAAGGAAAGTGTGATCGAACATGATCTTGCACTACAGAACATGGGAAATGTCAGGGAGATTTCTCTGAGCGATATACATGACGCTTCAGGACTTCCGTTAGAAAAGTGTAATGCTTCTGGCGCAGAAACCGTTCTCGCCTGGAACTACTCGATGGAAGGATTCCCTATTGAGTTTTTCGAGGGTACAGAAGATTATCGTGTTTTCCAAGATGTTTCACAAGTACAGTATATTCCCATAGCGACATTTCAGGACGGAATCCCGCTATCTGCAGGAGCAACACACGATTTCTTTACTGTCGAGTGGGATGGAGTGATCCAGCCTGCAGGTTGCGGTTTTCTCGCGGAATGGGGGAAAACCTGTATTAATGCAGATAATCAGTTTGCCGCAATTGTCGGAAAAACCTATGAGATTTCGGAAACCATCCTATCGGACCAGCCTATCATCCCGGCGGAAGAATGCATGGATCAGATCGCCAGAGCACTGGCTTATGATACGAGTAAAACGAGGGGCAAGATAGTGGAAGTGTACTGCATGGAACTTCGGTACTTCACCGCAGATGAGTATCCTCTTTGGGTGGAGGATGGTATTCGGGAAGCTGTACTGATTCCGGTCTGGCAGGTCTATATGAAAGTGTATAGTAAGAACAGCGTAGAGCACTGTAAAACCATGATCAACGCAATCACAGGTCAGACTGTATTCTCTGACACGATCGGGCCTGCAGATATGCGGTATTATTCTTACTTTTTAAAGCCGGATAGCTAAGTGATCGATATGGGAAAGAAAAAGATACTCTCACTTATTCTCAGCCTGTCTGTCGTACTCTCGATATCAGGAACAGGCTGCAAATCCAGAAAAGCCGAAGAACGCGTGCCAGGCTCGGATGCATACTCCTGTGTATTCTACGATCTTCCGCAGAAGGAAGGGTATGAGGCTACCTTCTCGCGTATCTTTATGGCAGAAGAGAACTACTGTGTTTCTGCCATATACGTAAAATATGACCAGACGACAAATGAGCGTGAGGAATGGACGGATATAATCACCATCGATGCTAAGGGCAACACGATATCTACGCTGGAGTTTCCCGGGAATCAACTGCCATCTGCGGTCCTGCCTAATGAGTATGCCTACATCGGTGTAGATACGGCCCAGTTAGCGAGTATGGATGATCCGGATCCGTCCCTTCTTGAGAATCGGGCTGTTTTTCTGGATAGGAAGACAGGTGACGTGACTAAAATCGTGGATACAGGCTTTCACGCGAATTTTATCGTTCCAATTACAGATGGATTTGTTATAGGCGGTGCAAACGATCTGGGATTCTATACTCCCGACGGTTCTGTTAAGAAGACTATTCATACGGATTTCCACATTATGCATAATCAGTCTTTTTTCGAGGATCAGGGACACTACTATGTTGTCGAAGACAAGGATGAATCGACGTACATCTACCATGAAGTGGATCTTCAGACCGGGAGCTGTCGGCAGGTGACAGATACAGATGCGGTAGGCGCGAGTATAGACGGATTCTGCGGGAAGTACTTCTTTAAAGTTAACGGAGAGTATAAGGTGGACCTTACGACGATGAGTGTAGCGAAACTGGCTGACTGGAACTGCGTCGATATTCGGCCGCAGAAGAAAACGCTACGGTTCGAGAGCCGGTATTATCCTCTGGACGATAATCACTTCGCCAAGAGTTACGGTTATCGCGATGGAACCACGGAATTGCTGCTCTTTACGTATGATCCTTCTGTACATGTAGAAAACCGCAAGAAAATAACGATCGGCGGATATAGTGTCTACGATGATCTGGCACTGGCTTGGGTCGTATACAACTTTAATACCACTAACGACGAGTATCGAGTCGTTCTGGAAGATTATAATTTCCAGTTTGCCGGGGAGTCTGCAGAGGGGATGCGACGCGGGAAACTTAATCTGATGAAGTATTTCGGCGAGGGCAACACTCCGGATATCTTCTATGGTAACTATTTTGACTATGAATACATGGGTCGCATCGGAATGGTTCTGGATATGCAGAGTTTCTCCGGCGGATCCGGAGAATGGGAGATGTCATTGACGGAGCCTGCGAGAAAACTGATGTTTAATGAAGAAGGAAAATGCTATCAGGTGTTTGCCTCCTACTGGCTGAACGGATACCAAGGCTTGCGACGTCATTTTCCTTCGGGAGCGGATGTGGATCTGTTCCAGCTTCAGAATTTTCATGAGGAAACCGGTATTCCTATAAGAGATGGTCGTTTGGATGTGGCCTCGGATGCGGTGTACTGGGTGATCGGATATAACTACACTGAAGTCTGGGGAGTATATGATGGGAAGAAAAAGATCACACGTGAACAACTTGAGGAAGCACTGACTATAGCGTATGAAGCACAGGATACAGCCGCTGACAGGACGGAAGGCTATGGAGATCCGCTTGCGGAGGATATCTGCCTTATGGAAGGATGTATAGTCAGTGACTACTATCAATACGCGCTCATTGAGAAAGAGATAAAAGAAGAGACGTGTTTTCTGGGTTTTCCATCCATCGGTGGATCGGTACATCTGGCTATGCCGAATTGCTGCCTGGCTATTTCTACCGCGACTCAGTATCAGGACAAGTGCTGGGAGTTGTGTCAGGGGCTGTTCTCGAAAGATGTGCAGAAAATGATCGCGATCAACGGATGGATCCCTATAGATCAGAGTGTGATGGATGCCATCTGTGAAGCAGTGAAGAATCCGGATGCAGTAACAGACGAGATCCTGAAGAGCTATGTGTATAAGAAGGATCCGGCAGATGAGAAGGTGCTGGGAAGGTTCCTCGAGGCGGTGAACTCTGCGGACAAGTTATCTGCGTATGACTGGGGGCTGTTCACGATCGTTTATGACGAAGTGAACAGTCACTATACGCAGCAGCGGGATATCAAGCAGATCGCGGAGACGCTCGAGAAGCGGCTGGATCTCTATGCGCAGGAGAATTATCAGTAATGAGCAAATAGAGGACACACATGTCCATTTAGTGAAGAGATTTCATCATACTATACTCAGCAACGTTCAGTGGAACAAATCGCCGAGACTCTCGATTCTCGCTTGAGTTTATATGTGCAAGAGAATTACCAATAAACTACTCTATTGTTTTCGATTTGTTTGCAATCTTTTTTGACATTTTAGATGAATTTCGCTTCTGACCGCTGTATAATGGACTTGGAATATGTTCGTAGGGAGGGCGTAAGGCGGTATGTTTACCTGGAACTTCCAGTATATTTCCAAGGCAAGGCTTTCGAGCACCTTGAAGCAGCTGAATCTTTCGGCCGAGCAGGGTGATATCCTCATTCGCATTCATACCGCGATCCATTCTTCCGAAGAGGCGGTGGAACTCGCCCGCTTCGTAAAAGAACTCGTCCCGCAGGCCGTGATCTTCGGCACGAGCTGTTCCGCTGTGGTAAACAAAGGCCGCTATGCGCTGAACCGCTGCGTGATCTCCGTGTCGACGATGACCGAGGCACACGTCGTCTCCGAGATGATCCCGCTTATCGATGACTATACCGGCATGCCGCTTCCCGTAGATATGCTCTGCGGACAGATCAAGAAAGAATTCATCCGGGACGATACCCGGCTCCTGCTTACCTTCTTCTCCGGCCAGTACCAGGACGTATACCAGTTCGTGGACAGATGTAATGACTTCTTCCCGAGCATCCCCATGACGGGTGGTATCGCTTCGGTTCCGAAGTCCGGAAAGAACGATGTCATGGACGGCGGTTTCGTCTTTAACGAGCATGGCTGGTCTGACCGCGCGATCCTTCTCGCGGCCCTGTCCGGTGAGAAACTCGAGAGCTTCAGTTCTTTTGCCACGGGCGCGCAGGTCCTCGGTGATGACGCTGAGATCACGGACGCCTTTAAGTCCTGTCTGCTTTCGATCAACGGAAAAGACGCGGTGGATGTCGTGCAGTTCGGCATCGACCATGCGATCGCCAGGCATCCGGAACTTCTGTATCTCTTCCCGTATGTGTACGGCGACGATGAGAAGGTCCCGATCCATCTGAAATACCGGCCGGACACGAGCCTCGAGCAGATCTTCCCGAAGGCGGATCCGGCGAATGCACAGATCTATTTCCTCCACGAGGAGACCGATACAAAAGCGAAGAAAGAGTATCTCTTCGCCGGGCATAACATCAAGCCCGGTAAGGTGATCCGCCGCGCATTTATCTATGACGGCAAAGTGGTCTCGGACAGCCGGACGCTCTTCCAGCGTGTCGAGATTTTCGCAAAGGCCGAGACGATCTTCGGGTACGTCAGCTTCGCGAGATCTTCCGAATACCTGAACTGTGCGCAGTGGGAGCTTGCCCCGTACGAGAACTCGAATATGTGCGGATGCGTGACGGCGGGAGAAATCATGTTCGACAATGGCAGAAACGTCATGGGCAGCGGTGCTTTTGTCGTATCGGTAATGGGTGAGAAGCCCTACACGCAGGAGTATAACCCCTACGCATTTTCCCATACCGAGACCCTCACGCAGGAAAACCGAAATGTCCTCAATCTCCTCGTGGAGATCGAGAGTATACTCGAACCGCGGATGAGCGAGCCGGAGGTCGGGCAGATCCTGACTTTCGTCCGTGAGTGTGAGAAGATCCTCCTCTACTCGAAGAGCGAAGAGATCCCCAATGAGGCGGCGCTGAGTATCGACATCAAGATCAAGGGTTACGACCGGGTGTGCATCATCAATGTTCTTGAACAGTCAGAGATGGAGCGTGTGTTCTCGAGCCATCTGGTGGAACTCACATATAAGGACTATATCCAGAAATGTCTGAAGTTCGCGGAGAACCGTAAATACCGCATGTATCTTCTCGATCACTGGATGATCGCGATCGCCGTGCCGTCGTACCGTACGACGCTTCCGAACTTCGTCCACGACATGGAGACGCTCCAGAAAGAACTGTTCAACTATACCGAGGAGCTGATCTCGATCGTGCCGATCTTCTGTGTTATCGACGGTTGCTCGGAGGATAGTTTCCAGTCGATGTATTACTCCGCACGTGTCGAGATGAAGAACAAGAATATCCAGTTCTACGTCTACGAAGCCTCCGAGGAAGACAGCCTCGATGAGGATAGCATCCGTGAGAAGTATCACATCGTTAATGTCATCAACTACGCGGTCAATCACGATAAGGTCATCCCATATTTCCAAGGGATCCACGATAACCGTGAAGGACGGATCCATCACTACGAATCTCTGATGCGTATCGCCGATGAGAACGGGAAGATCTATTATCCCAACAGCTTCCTCGATGTGGCCAGGATCTACGGCGTACTTTATGATCAGATCTCGAAGATCATGATCCGCAAGGTCTTCGAGCGATTCCGCAATATCGAGGACAAAAGCGTCAGCATCAATATCGGGATCCGTGACATCAAGAACAAGGAAGTCCTCGAGCTCATCTATGACAGTCTCTCTTCGGTGACGCATCCGGAGAACTTCATCTTTGAGATCCTCGAGAGTGAGGACATCGACGATTACAATGAACTCGTCGCATTTGTCGATCGTGTGCATGAACTCGGCGGCCGGATCGCCATCGACGATTTCGGTTCGGGATTCTCGAATCTGCAGCATCTCCTGAGCATCCACTCCGACTACCTGAAGATCGACGGTTCGATCGTCCGCAACTGCCACGAGAATCAGGAATCGGAGAAGATCCTCGCCCTGATCTCGACGTGGAAGAAGATGTCTGAAAATGACATCTGCATCATCGCCGAGTATGTCGAGAATGAGGAGATCCAGAAGATGATCGTCAGCTATGAAGTGGACTATTCCCAGGGGTATCTCTTCTCCATTCCCGCGCCGGATCTCATGGAGTGATGCGCGATGAAGAGTAATGGCCGAAAGAAAACGATCGGACTGATCCTGGAAAATAGCTACACGGATTTCGGTGAAGAATTTATCCAGAATGTCCAGAGTGGTATCCGCCAGCATAAGGATCTGAATCTGGTCGTGATCGCCGGACGTTTCGACGGCATCCGCGATAAGGACGATCACCACCACAAGTATTTCCGCATTTATAATGCGATCTATCAGCTCGAGAAGCGCTGCCATCTCGACGGTCTTATCATATGCCTAGGCAGTATGGAGAACGTGAACGCCGAGAAGATCATGAGCCGTTTCCGTTCGCAGATCAATAACATCCCGATCGTTTTCGCCGCATCGGATATCGTGGACTATGTTTCCGTCAACTACGACAACGAGGCCGGCATCAAGGAGGCGGTCGACTGCCTGATCAATGTACATGGCTTTTCGAAGTTCGGTATGCTCGGAGGTCGTCCCGACAGCCGCGATTCTGAGAAGAGAAAGGAGATCTATACCCGTCTTCTCGTTGAGAATGGTGTCGATTTTCCGCCGGAGCGCTATGAGCCGACGGACATGTCGGTCAATTCCCGTGATGCGGCCAAAGCACTTCTCGACAGAAACCCCGATGTTCAGGCGATCTTCTGCATCAATGACTCCGTCGCGGTAGGCCTATACGAGGAGATGGAGGAGAGAAGACTGGTGCCCGGAAGAGACATCATGGTCTTCGCTTTCGATAACACGACGATGGCCGGCCGCATGATCCCTGCACTATCTTCAATCGGTGTGGCGGACATCACCCTCGGACGTAAGGCCCTGAACCTTCTTCTCTCGAAGATGGAAGGCGAGAAAGTCGATTCGGTGGAGATCCCCACACGCCTCTACGGAAGGGAATCCTTTCCCTATGAGATGTACGAGTACACGAAGATGGAGATGCGAAATGTCGATACGGCATTTATCTACCGTATGTTTAATGACTGCTTCTACCGCTACCGGTATGAATATATCAGCCGTGAATCGGTCAACCTGCAAAGGCTGTTTGCGGAGTTTATCGGGAAGATCCTGACCGGTGTCAAAGAGCGCTATATGAGTGTGGAAGATTATCAGGACTGCGAGGATCTGATCGAGATCTTCTTTAGAAATGGTGCGATGGAGTATACCGATGCGGGAAAACTCCTGAACTCGATCAGTAGGCTTCAGACGAGCGTAAACCTCGAGCAGAGCTCGAATTCGGCCGGGCCGAATATGTTCATCAACCGGCTCTTTACGCTCATGCGAGATAAGGCGATCACGGCGCAGGCCGAGACGCTCATCGACAGTAACGACAGCCTCATCAACTTCCGGATGAACTTCCACGATTTCCTCGTGGACGTGACGGAGTTCGACAGTGAAGAGCTGGGAGATACGAAGGAGTCGAGGAAGATCGCAAAAGAGAACCAGATCATCGGAAGCTTCCATAAACTGGGACTGAAGAACGCGGCGCTGTTCCTCTTTGATGAGAAAGTGGTCTTCGAAGAAGGAAACGACGACCTGTTCCCAGAGCGCATCCGTCTCCGCTGCATGGTCAGGGACGGCGAACTGTATCTTATACCGAAAGAGCGGCAGGAAGGGAAGATCGACGGGATGTTCCAGCGGATCGACCTGCCTCCGAAATGCCGTGAGAGCGTCGTGATCCCGGTCTTCTTCAAGACCCGGTTCTACGGTTTCATCCTGACGGAGCTGACCCACGACATCACGACCAGCGGCGACTTTATCTGTGATCAGGTCGGAAGACTTCTCTATGTCGCGGAAAATGCACTGGATATCTGACCAAGTGCTTTTCACACCGTGTCGTTTTCCCTTTGAAGGATTTCAGTTATACTACATAAATCGGATAGAGGTTTATTTTTTCGGGGCTGGGCATTATAATAGACACACTGACGTTCCAAAGGAGACAGGGTATTGAGCAGATTTAAGAAGGCGCTAAGCAACCGTTGGGGTGCATATACTGTTGCGGCGATCGCAGGTGTCGTCGCCTACATGACACTGCTGAATCTGCCGCATGTTCTGAAATGGCTGTCCCGCGCGGCGCAGATCGTCGCTCCGATCATCATCGGTGTCATCATCGCGTACCTCATCGACCTCGTGGTCGTTTTCTTCGAGAACAAGGTCTTTAAGAAGATCAGTAAGCCGCGCCTGCGCTATGTGCTGTCGGTCGTCGTGTCAATCATCCTCGTGCTCCTGGCGATCGGGCTTTTCTTCTGGTTCGTGCTGCCGGAGATCCTCAAGAGTATCACGGATTTCATATCGAATGCCCAGAACTATAAGTCGATCATCGAGGATAGTCTGGCGCAGCTCGATGAGTTCGCGGCCGAGTATAACATCACGCTGAACGCGACGAGCTGGACGTCGAATATCTATAGGCAGACGAACCGCATTATCGCGGACTTTACGCAGAACCTGACGCGCGCGATGGATACGGTCCTGAGCGTGTGGAACATCCTTCTCAATGTATTTATCGGCATCATCCTAGCCGTGTATTTCCTCGCCGGAAAGAAGAGACTCTTCCGTGGTATCGAGAGATTCCGTCACGCACTTCTTACGGATGAGCAGTTCGAGAAGCACACGGATTTCTTGAGAAGAAGTAACGCGATCTTCAGTAAGTACATCAGCTTCACGATTCTCGAGGCGATCGGCGTCGGCATCGTAAATGCGATCTTCATGCTGATCGCGGGCCTTCCGAACGTCGTCCTTATCTCCGTGATCGTGGGTGTTACGAATATCCTGCCGACCTTCGGACCGATCGCCGGCTGCTTCATGGGCGCATTCGTCCTCCTGCTCGAGGATCCGATGTACGCCGTGATCTTCGTCATCTTCACCTGCATCCTGCAGACCATCGACGGTTATGTCGTAAAGCCGCATCTCTTCGGCGACTCGATGGGACTTCCGTCGTTTGTTTCCCTGATCTCTATCATCATCGGCGGCAAGCTCTTCGGACCTATCGGTATCCTGATCTCGATCCCGTTCACCGCGGTTATGGCGATCCTCTATCATGAGAGCCTGATCCCGTGGCTGGAGAAACGGAAGAAAGAGCGCGAGAAGGCCGAGGCTGCGGAGAAGATCCGGTCTGTCGGGCTTTATGAGGAAGAGGGCTCGAAATCCGGTTCTACATCCGGCGCGAAAAAGTCGGAGAAGAAGACGGAGAAAAAAGCTGCAGCTTCAGACGCGGAGAGCGAAGCCGACGCGCCTGCCGAATCTTAAATTTCCAGTGCTGTGCCACCCCATTCCACGACGGTAAATCCACTTCGCTCGACGGGCTCGGGCAGCTGAAGTGCGCGCTCCTCGGGGATATCTACCGGCGCATCAAGCGGGATGAATACCATGTAGACGCGGATCTCCGTGTCAGGGGCAGGGGCGATATCGAGAACCGCGCGTGAAGCGTACTCCTCACTCGGGAAAGATATCAGGTTATAGGGCGAGTTCTGAAGTTTCGGGAGCCAGTAGGAGATGAAATCATCGATCTCGCTGTCATTTAATCCGGCCGCAGTGAGGTATTCCTCGAGAAATGCACTGGTGTCGGAAGCGGCGACGCAGGCGACGCGCTCGGATGCGTCCGGCACGAAGGACCACTTTCCCTCCCAGAAGAGGTAGTCATAGAAACGCGATGTGCCTTTATCGTAGATCCGGCCGTCCGGGTATGCGGTCACATCCCATCCTTCTCCATACTCCGGATAGGTGCAGGTCAGCCTGCCATCGAAGTCGAGGCGGACGGATACGTCGGTTTCTTCCTGCGGATAGAGATAGATCACCGGCTTGGCTACGGTGGTATCGAACGCGACAAGTTTACTGTTCTTGACGATCTCGATGTCGATCATGCTGTCCACTGTGTCATCATCACGCAGCATGACCGCAGTGTATTTCCCGTAGTCCAAATCGTGAAGGTCGATCCCGAAGCAGTAAGTCTCGGCCTCTACAAAACCGACTTCCACATGTGCGAAACCATAGTCCAGATACTCTCCGGAATACCTGCGGACCGAGTCCTTCTTGTCCCAGGCATAGTACTTGTTCCAGGGAAAAAGATACAGAGTCAGGAGTGTTTTCTCTTCGCTTGCCAGATCATGTTCCTGCGTGAAGGTGTCCGATAAGACACAGTACAGAAGGATCGTACTGTCCTTCGCGACTTTGCTTCCTTCATAGCCGGAACTGATGTAGAAACGGTTTACCCAGCTAGTTTGGCCTTCCGGGAAGAGCCCGTGGCAGCCGGGACGTTCCTTATTTGGAGAGCCATTGAGTTCGCGATCCGGAGCTTTATCGAAGATATCGCACGAAGCAAGGAGCATCGCGAAGATCAGTGTTACCGCAAGAAATATATAGTGACGACTCTTTTTTCTCATCGGGGGCACCTCCACCATTTCCAGTGCTTTTGCAGGATCGGTCTTGTAGAAAACTTAGCCAAAGCGTGTATCGATCGAAGGATCGTAGTACGGGCATTCAAACTTCAACATGATATCGATGATCCGGTTCAGATTATCTATCTCGACGCTGTAGCAGTCGACGCGCACGGACTGATCCGTCATCGTCAGCTCGAAGCTCTGACTGCCTTTCTCGAAGAAATTTCCGTCCTTCTTCCACGATGTGAATTCTTTTTCAAAAGCACTTCGGATCTCTTCGATCGGAAGAGAACAAAGCCCATCCACTACCTCGCCATCGGATAAAGCCAGGTAAATCTCCCGGGGCGACTGCGTAAGCGTCCTCTTCGTTTTCCAGAACGAAATATCATAGCTCATCGGGAATACCTCCGTTCTCGATATATCTTAGGATCCTCGACTCAAAATCTCCAAATCTTCTGTTCGCAGGGCGGTCGAAACGCTCCTGATATTTCTTCACTACCTCGTGCCAGGAAGATGGATCTTTCAGTAGAGCATAACTTAAGTGATACCACTCATCATCCATGTATCCGTATATCTTCTGATACTCGCTGTCTCCCCAATGACTCGCGAACTTCTCCAGCGTATCGTTTTCCGCCCAGAACGGTTCGACAAGCCTCTCCAGCACGCTGACGACATCCTCCACCACATCTTCCAACCGGGTATCTTCGGTAAGGTATATTTGGAAATCCCTTCGATCCTTGCGAAAGACGATGTTACACATATTGCTGCTGAAAGATACACTATATTTTTCAGGCTTGTACCCTCGCAGATAGTCCATCACTTTTGTCAGATCTTCGATCGTAAAACCGTGAAAGAATCCCAGGTAATACTGGTTTTTCCCCCGCACTTTCGTCTCATACATCCAAGTATGCTGTGTGCATCCTTCGTTCTTCCGGGAATACCAGAACTTCTTCTGACGCTTGAAGCCGAGTTCACCCAGTCTCTGCGCCAGCAGAGTATCCAGTTCTTTCAGCTTCATTGATACGGGATCATCCATGGTCGTTACCTCGCTCAGTATCGAAATGCTTGAAATCTTCTTACGCTTCTACACTTTCGTGACGGATCGTTCCTTATGTGTATACCATGATTTTACCAGAAAACAGGCGCTTGATAAGAACATATTCATACGCCGTTTTGATTGAAACTGCGTGCCGCAGAGGGTATAATTTTCATAAGAATGTGATGGTGGATCCTCTATTATTTTGAGGGCGTTTTCCCACCGAAAAATGACGGAAAGAAAAGCGACGTGAGCGATGGCATATATTGAATTTCAAGACGTGAAAAAGATCTATAAAACGGGTGATGTGGAGGTGCATGCACTGGACGGTGCGAACTTCTCCATCGAGAAAGGCGAGCTCTGCGTGATCCTGGGCCAGTCGGGCGCAGGAAAGACGACGCTCCTTAATATCCTCGGCGGTATGGACACACTGACGAGCGGCACCGTGATGCTCGACGGACGCGAGATCTCGGCGCTTCGCGAGAAGGATCTCGCGAACTACAGACGCGTCGACGTCGGATTTGTCTTCCAATTTTATAACCTGATTCCGAATCTCACTGCGATCGAGAACGTCGAGATGGCCTCGCAGCTGGTCGCGGATCCGATGGACCCGGACGCAATACTCGATGACGTGGGCCTTTCAGACAGAAAGAAGAATTTTCCGGCGCAGCTCTCGGGCGGCGAACAGCAGCGTGTCGCGATCGCTCGTGCTGTCGCGAAGAACCCGAAGCTTCTTCTTTGCGACGAGCCGACGGGCGCGCTCGATTACCAGACCGGCAAATCGATCCTTCGCCTTCTCGCGCAGATGTGCAACGAGCGCCACATGACGGTGGTCATCATCACGCACAACTCCACGCTGGCTGCGATGGCCGACCGCGTTATCCGTATCAAGAACGGCCGCGTCGAGCGGATCGACACGAACCCGCACCCGACGTCCATCGAAGAGATCGAGTGGTGAGCCGGGCATGAAGCGCAGTTACTGGAAGATCGTTTTCCGATGCATCAAAGGAAGCCTGATGCGCTACCTCGCGATCCTGGCGATCATCGCGCTGGGCGTGGGATTTTTCGCCGGATTGAAAAGCACTATGCCTGCGTTTTTCGCGACAGGGGATAAGTATGTGCGAAATCAGGCGCTCTACGATTACCGCATCCTCTCGAACGTGGGATTCGAAGACGAAGACGTCACAAAGATCAGTGCTTTTGAAGGCGTAAGAGCGTGCGAGGGTGCGACATTTCAGGATGCGATCGTGACCAGAAAGAAGAGTAAAGACGAGGGGAAAGAAGAACTCGTCTCGGTCGTGCGTTTCCACACGATGACGGAGAATGTGAATAAGCTCAAGCTCATCGACGGAAGACTCCCGGAAAATGCAAATGAAGTCGTGGTCGATGAGTATGCGTGCCCTGCGGACTATCTGGGTGACACGCTCATCCTCTCCGATTCGGAAGGATTCGCGAGTGCAGAATATGAAGTTGTCGGACGCGTGCGATCCCCGTACTACATGAACTTCCAGAAAGGCACTTCCGAGATCGGCGACGGTTCGGTCGACTACTTCGCGTATGTGCTGAAAGACGCGCTGGAGTTCGACGTGTACACCGAAGTCTTCGTCAAGCTCGACGAAGATATCGAAGCATTTACCGATGAATACGATGACTATGTGGAGGACTTCGAGAAGACACTGAAACCGCGCGTCGAGGAAGTGGTGAATGACCGTTACACTCGCCTCAAAGAAGAGATAGAAGAGCAATATGCACAGTACGCCGCGCTCCTTTCGGGCATGGATCCGACGGCGGTCGATCCGGCCCTTCTTGGAGAAGGACAGGGAGGAGAAGGCGCGATCGATCCGGCTATGTTAGAAGGTGTCACCGCGATGCCCTCTGATGCCGCGGATGCGCTCGCTGATTTTCCTTCTGAGGCGGAAACTTACATTCTCATGCGCGACACGAATGTCGGCTATGTCAGCTTCGGAAATGACGCGAAGATCGTGGATGGAGTTGCATCGGTATTCCCGCTCTTTTTCTTCGCATTGGCTGCGCTTGTCTGCTCGACGACGATGCAGCGAATGGTCTCGGACGAAAGAGGCGAGATCGGCACGATGCGCGCGGTGGGCTATACGAAGGCCGCGATCATCCTGAAGTACATCGTCTACGCAGGATCTGCGTCCGTGATCGGCGCCGTCGGTGGATTTGCCGCCGGCACGAAAGTGTTCCCGTACATCATCTGGGAGGTCTATGACGTGATGTATGGCTTCGCTCCGATTACATTCACGACAGAGATCCCGCTGCTTCTGATCTCGCTGCTCGTGTCGCTTCTCTGCTCCGTCGGCGTGACGGTCATGACGTGCTTCCGCGAGTTCACGGAAACGCCGGCAGAACTGGTGCGTCCGAAGGCACCACCGTCCGGCAAACGCATCTTCCTCGAGTACATCACGCCGGTCTGGAAACGTCTGTCATTCCTGCATAAGGTATCTGCACGAAATATCTTCCGCTTCAAGAAAAGAATGTGGATGATGATCATCGGCATCGCGGGATGTACGGCGCTTCTCATCACAGGATTCGGCCTTAAGGACTCGATCAATAACCTCATCAACTTCCAGTACGATGAGATCATGACCTATGACGTGTCCGTGGATTTCGATGCCGAAACGACAGTTGAGGATATGGAGGCCCTTCTGGACGGTGCAAGCGAGAAGACCGGAATCGATATCGAGAAGATCCTGATCCGCACGGAGAGAGTCAAGCACAACAGCAAGACCGCGATCCGCGATGTCGAGATCTTCGTCACGGACTATCCGGCTTTTACGAAGTTTGTGAATCCGCATAGCGGCAGTGAAGAGTATCCGCTTCCGGAAACAGGCGAGATCGGCATCAGCATGAAACTTGCCGAGAGTAATAAGCTCAAGGTCGGAGATGACATCACGTTCGAGTACGGGGAAGAAGGTAAAACGGTCACGTGCCGGATCGCGTACATCTTCGATAATTACACGTTCCACTACGCCATCATGAACAAAGCCACATACGAAAGTGCTTTTGGCGTGGAATACGAGCCAAGCAGCGCCCTGATCCGCACACCGGAAGGAAAGTCGTACGAGTACGGATCGGCGGTCGGATCCGGTGAGCATGTCCAGTCGTGGAACATCATGGACGAAGGACGGAAGAACTTCTCCCAGACGATGGAGAAGATGAACTACATCGTGATCCTGATCATCTTCTGCGCTGCGATGCTCGCGTTCATCGTGCTCTTTAACCTCAATAACATCAACATCTCTGAGAGAACACGCGAGATCGCCACGCTGAAAGTACTTGGATTCAATAGAGGTGAGACGGGTAGCTACGTCTTTCGTGAAAACTTCATCCTGTGCCTCTTCGGATTCGTGTTCGGTATCCCGCTGGGCATCCTCCTGCACCGATTCGTTATCTCACAGATCAAGATGGATATCGTCGCGTATAAGATCCTGATCCTGCCGCAGAGCTACCTCTATTCGCTCCTTCTCGTCATCCTGTTCTCCCTGGCTGTCGACCTCATGATGCGAGGAAAGATCAGGGCGATCGATATGACGGAGTCGCTGAAGAGTATCGAATGATCAGAAAACAAGTTTCTCGTGCTGTCCTCGGACGCAAGTCCTGCGGAGGCACGGAAGACTTTTTTCTTGTACGCGAATCTTTGCGAAGCTCTTTCATTGACTCTCGAGAAATGTTTAGATGGCTTCTCGAAGAGCCTCTTATCGGTTCAGGTATTTCTCACAGAATTCGCCGACTGTTTCGTGAACGTATTTTTCACAGGCTGCTCGGTCGGTCATCTCGATAGTCAGATCGTAAAGGCCGGCATTCTTCGTGGCGTCCCATTTACACAAGATCCCGACAGTCATGAGATCAAATGATCCCGGTGCAAGGGAATGGTGATTGTAGACGACATAGTCGGGGAGATCGGTGACGGGTTTTCCATCCTTCAGAAGACAAAAGAACATCGAGACGAACTGGTCTTCGTACAGGGTGGTCAGCTCGATACCGTAGGCATCACAGAGGCGCTCCTTGACGATCTTTTCAGATAGAGGAGCGACGATCGCTTCTACCTTCTCGACTTCCTTCTCCAGCTCTTCGGTAGTTACGACTTTTGTCGTGTTTTCAAGTGCCTCCTCATCGCGAAAAGCGATGTTGTTTTTCCGGATCACATCGAATATCGCATCCGGCACATGAGAAGAGAAGGGACCGGTTTTCGTCTCGATCTTTTTCCCGTCGCGCGTGGTCATCCGGAAGAGATGCCCGTTGAACGTGATCTCCACGACGTCTGTGAAGAGCACTTCTTTTTTCGAAAAGCGTTTCTCGATGATAAATCTGTCTTTTCCGATCGTGAGGTTGAAACTCATGTTCTAATCCTGCAGACCTTCCTCTCCGTCAATGGAGCTGAAGCTCCGGATGAGCTTCATAGAAACGGTCTTTGTCTTCGTACATCCGCTGGTCTGCCGTGCGCATGGCTTTCAAAATATCCGGTTCATCCTTACTTAAGGACACGCCCACAGCGAAGCGTACCGTCTTCGTCGCATTTGATTTATCGATCAGCTCGCGGATACGGGATTCAACTATCTCCGGCTCCATATTGCATGCGATCACCATGAATTCGTCACCGCCGGCTCGATATACTTCCGCATCCGGAAAAACTTCCGAGAGAATGGCAGCAGCCTCCTTGATCATCGCATCTCCGACGTGGTGACCTTCGGTATCGTTGAGCTTCTTCAGACCATTGAGATCTGCAAAAATCACTGCAAACGGTTCTTGCAGAGAATCCTTGCCCGCGATGACACGGTCGATCCTGTTGTTCATGATGTTTCTGTTCTTGATACCGGTAAGCATGTCGACCGAGCTCAGGATCCGGAGCCGTTCCATGAGAA
This sequence comes from Clostridiales bacterium, assembly GCA_017617995.1. Classification (GTDB taxonomy): domain Bacteria; phylum Bacillota; class Clostridia; order Saccharofermentanales; family Saccharofermentanaceae; genus Scatonaster. The sequence continues at coordinate 35,484 of JAFZVE010000045.1, read as the reverse complement.
GATGGTTCGCGATTTCAGAGGCTACGAAGAATGTCGTCAGTTCCAGCGTCTCCTTGATCTTTACCGCATTGTCGATATTGAAATTGAGCGCCCAGATATATCCGAGAGTCTGCTCCGCTCTCTTGAGTGGGAAGAGTACCAGACTTTGTATCCCGTCGCGAATTAATGATTCATACCACACGGGATCTCTTCTTCGCAACTCCTCCATCTCCTGATCGGTATCGATGATCAGACAGGTACTGCCCTGAAGAGTCTTTTCCCAGTTCAGTGCCATCGAGTAGAAGTTGTCATCGATAAAATCACTTGCCGAGTGTTTCGCACCATCCCGGCGTGCTTCGGCGAGCACCCGGCATTTCTTTGCGTCTTCGTCCAGAAGTAGGATGCAGCACTCTTCTGAGTCGCAGATATCACGGATATCACCGATGACCTCTTCGACGGTATGTTCGAAATTTGTGGTACCGCGGAACTTGATACACGTCTCGAGTACTCTGGCTGATGAGTCTGCCGACACATCCGACATCTTCTCGGTGCTTGCCTGAGGCGTGACCTCGTAAGAATAGATGCAGTAACCGATATTCTTCTCCTCGGATGTAAGCGGAATCATGAAGATATTGAGCCACAGTCCCATCTGATACAGACTGACATACGTATGCATCGGTTCGCCGCCGATGGCCGAACGGAATACGAAATCCTCGAAGTTCATATCTTTCGGGAAGCACATCTCATACGGACATCCCGGTTCAAAAGGATGACCGGTGACGGCCAGGATCTCATCGCAGTGGGCTTGGTTTCCGGCCATGACACGGATATTCCCATATCTTGTCTCATCGATCCTCTCGATTGAGAGCACACACGTCTTCGTTTTATATCTATTCAATATCTCATCAAAAGACATCTTGTCCGCCTCCTGAAATCTATGTATCCTGATTGTAGCACACGACGCCGAGAAGCGCGATGGATACTGACGTTTTTCACCATTTTTCCGATCTTCACATCTCCATGCCCGCCACGGAAGAAGGATGTGTTGACAGTACTTCTGCCGTCGTCCTATAATTGGGTGCGGTTCACTTCCGAGTACTCTCATGGAAGAATCAGAAAGAAAAGGAGAAGGCAGATGAACGACCGGAAGAAGACGATGATCAGGCGTGTCACGGCAGGGATCATGGGCTTTCTGTTACTGGGTATCCTGCTCTTCTCCACCATCTATATCGCCGTCGAATCGCACCACGAATGCGAAGGGGAGTCGTGCCCGATATGCTTCATTATCGAGCAGTGTGAGAATACTCTCCAGCAGATCCGCTCAGCAATAAAGGTCCATCTTCCGATCCTTTTGGCGACTGTCGCGGTCCTTTTCACTTTCGGTTTCAATACCCTTGTTATCTGCAAGGAGACACCGGTTTCCCGGAAAATCCAGATGAATAATTGATTTTTCCTCCTTCCTGACATCTCAAACATAATGTAATTTCGGAGGAAAAAACAATGAAGAAATCCCTTTCTATCCTGCTGGCAGGAATACTGCTGGCAGGAAATACTACTGCATGCAATTCTACGACTACAGCAAATGCAGATAAGAAAAATATCCAGATCGTCACGACGATTTTCCCGGAATATGACTGGGTCATGAATATACTCGGAGAGAACCCCGCAGGTGCAGATATTACACTGCTTCTCGACAATGGAATCGATCTTCACAGCTATCAGCCGACGGCAGATGACATCTTGAAGATCTCCACATGTGATCTGTTCATCTATGTGGGTGGAGAGTCGGACGAGTGGGTCGAAGATGTGCTTAAAGAAGCCCGGAACAAAGACATGATCGTGATCGATCTGATGGAGACGCTGGGTGAAGCGGTCAAGGAAGAAGAAGTCGTCGAGGGTATGGAACATGATCACGACCACGAAGAAGAAGACGATCACGACCACGAAGACGGAGAAGAACATGATCACGAAGAAGAGCACGATGAAGATCACGATCATGAGCATGAACACGAGGAGGGTGAAGTGGAGTACGATGAGCATGTGTGGCTCTCGCTCCGACATGCGGTTGTTCTGACACGTACTATTTCAGAAGCACTTCAGAAGATCGATCCGGATCACGCTGATACATATAAGAAGAATACCGATGATTATGTGAAGAAACTTACGGATCTGGATACGCAGTATCAGGAAGCAGTTGATAGTGCCTCCGTGAAAACGCTGCTCTTTGGCGACCGTTTCCCATTCCGGTATCTGACGGACGACTATGGACTTACATACTTTGCAGCATTTGTGGGCTGCTCGGCCGAGACCGAGGCCAGCTTCGAGACCATCACGTTCCTTGCGCAGAAGGTCGATGAACTCGGGCTGCATGTGGTACTGACCATCGAGGGAAAAGACAAGAGGATCGCAGAGACGATCGTCAATAATACACGGTCGAAGGATCAGCAGATCCTGACACTGGACTCCATGCAGTCTTCCACGTCGAAAGACAGCAAAGAAGGGAAGACATATTTGTCCATCATGGAGAGCAATCTTCAGGTACTGAAAGAAGCGCTGAAGTAGGAAAAGGAGGAATCGGCATGGCACAGATCACCGTTTCGGATCTTGCCCTGGGTTACGACGGGCAGGTTCTGATCGAGGGATTGAACTTTACTATTGAGTCGGGCGACTACCTCTGCATCGTCGGGGAGAATGGATCCGGGAAAACGACTCTGATGAAGACGCTTCTTCATCTTCAGGAACCACTTTCCGGGGAGATCCGTTTCGGTGATGATCTTCGTGCCAGCGAGATCGGATATCTTCCGCAGCAGACTGTTGTACAGAAGGACTTCCCGGCATCCGTGAGAGAAATCGTTCTCTCCGGGTGCCAGGGAAGATCCGGTCTCCGGCCGTTCTATCGGCGTGAGGAGAAAGCTCTGGCAGAGGAAAATATGAAAAAGATGGGGGTAATGGATCTGACGGAGAGATGTTACCGGGAACTGTCCGGAGGACAGCAGCAGAGGGTCCTTCTGGCGCGGGCACTATGTGCGACCAGAAAGGTATTGCTTCTTGATGAGCCGGTCTCGGGTCTGGATCCGAAGGCCACATCCGAGATGTACCGCCTGATCGAGAAACTCCACAATGAGGGAGTGACGATCATCATGATCTCCCACGATGTTACCGCCGCGATCCGGTATGCCACGCACATCCTTCATATCGGAAGAAAGGTCTTCTATGGAGAAAAAGATATGTATCTGCAAAGTGAGGCCGGGCGTGTGTTCCTTCTGGAACACGAAGAGGAGGTGCAGCATGATCGATAAACTGATGCTGTATTTCCAATTCCCTTTAGTCCGGTATGCGCTGATCGTAGGCATACTGATCGCACTTTGTTCATCTCTCCTCGGGGTGATCCTGGTGCTGAAGCGTTTCTCATATATCGGCGACGGGCTATCCCATGTTGCTTTTGGGGCCATGGCGATCGCGTCCGTACTTCATCTCATGAATCAGATGCTTCTGATCCTTCCGGTCACGATCGTCTGCGCGATCCTTCTTCTTCGGACAGGGCAGAACACGAAGATCAAAGGAGATGCGGCCATTGCCATGATCTCCGTCGGTGCCCTGGCGCTTGGGTATCTTCTGATGAATATCTTCTCCACATCATCGAACCTGACAGGAGACGTCTGCAGTACACTCTTCGGATCGACGTCGATCCTGACGCTGACGATCAGGGAAGTCCGGCTCTGCGCGATTCTTTCCGTCGTTGTGGTGATCCTTTTCGTGCTTTTCTACAACAAGATCTTCGCCGTGACATTTGATGAGAACTTCGCCCGAGCCGTCGGAACAAAAGCCGAGAGGTACAACCTTCTTCTGGCTGTGATCACGGCTGTGATCATCGTGCTGGCCATGAATCTGGTGGGATCCCTTCTGATCTCGGCTCTGGTGATTTTCCCGGCGCTCTCGGCGATGCGCATCTTCCGCAGTTTCCGAAGTGTCACGATCAGTTCGGCAGTCCTTTCGGTGCTCTGCGCCGCTTCCGGAATCATCATCTCGATTCTGACCGGAACGCCGACCGGCTCGACGATCGTGGCGGTGGATGCGGGTATGTTTCTTCTGTGCAGCCTGATCGGCTACATCAAAGGAGGTGCTCATAAGTGAGAAAAAGAATCCGTCTGGCCATCTGTCTAAGTTTCATCTTGACCGTATCCGCGTGCGCAAAAGAGTACGGAAGTGTCCGAGTGGGACAAGGTACAACCGGTGTTGCGGATGTACTGGCATCCGCTATGGAATCGGAAACAACGGCTTCATCGGGCATGGAAGCAGTAACGACAATGCCTCCCTTCAATCCGACCGCTGCTACGACATTCCCTCTCAGCACGACTGAAGGGATCGATATCGACCTGACCACGATGTCCTCTTCGATGGTATATTCACAAGTCTATAGCATGACGATCGATCCGCAGTCCTATATTGGAAAAACCGTGAAGATGAAAGGGCAGTTCGCTTACTACCACGATGAAACGACCGGTGCCGATTACTTCGCCTGTGTTGTTCAGGATGCGACCGCCTGCTGTGCGCAGGGACTGGAGTTCTCTCTGAAGGGAGAGCATACTTTTCCGGACGACTATCCACAGGAGGGAGAAGAGGTCTGCGTGATCGGCGAGTTCTCCACATACGAAGAAGCAGGATACGTCTACTTTACCCTCAGGAATGCCGAATTCGTGTCCTGAAGAGAATCAGACCGCTACCGTAAAGAGAGCGTGGAAGAGATTCTTCTTCGCCATCAGTTCATCAAAGGTCCCGGCTTCTTCTATCCTTCCGTCTCGCATCACGAGGATCTTGTCATATCTTCTCATGAGGTTTTCCTCGAGAGAGTGTGTGATGACAATCCGTGTGATGTCGTTCAGATCCAGGATATCGGAAGAGACCCGGTGAGCAGTCTCCGCATCGAGTGCGGCCGTGACTTCGTCTGCCAGAAGGACTGATGATCTTTTAAGGAGGCTTCTTGCGATCGAGATCCGCTGCTTCTCGCCACCGGACAGGCCGCATCCGTTTTCACCGCACAGATAGTCACGGCCACGTTCCTCCAGAAGATCGCTCAGGTGGGCCCGTGAGACGGCCTCCCCGACTTCTTTATCGGGGAAATCACGGAACATCGTGATATTGTCGATGATGGAAGAATTAAAGACAAAGACGTTCTGATCGATCGAGGACACCTGTTCAAAGAGAGAGTCCGAAGAGGCTTTTGTCAGATCGGTATCATCCCAGGATATCGAGCCGGAGTACCGGGTCCCGCATGTGCTTGACAGAAGAAGATTCAGAAGTGTTGACTTTCCGCTACCGCTTCCGCCGACGATGGCGTAGGATTTTCCTGCCTCGAAATCAACCGATATATCGTGGAGGACTTCTTTTCCTTCTTCGTAGGAAAACGAGACATTCTTGAGGGAGATTCCCTGATCCAGTTTTTCCAGTTTCTCTGTTCCTTCGCAGGAGGTACTCTTCTCCAGAGAATCTGCGGTTCTGCGGATGAGCGCTCTTGATGCCCGGCGTGCAGCGAGAAGTCCGGGAAGCTCGGCGACCGGCTGGATCAGGAAGTTCATGAGATTGACGAACATGATCACGGTTCCGGCAGTCATGGATCTTCCGGTTACGGCGAGATATGCGCCTGCGAAGAAGACACCCAGCTGGGCGATCAGTCCCGACAGCTGCCCGAGTGTCCCGATCAGGAGAAGAAGCTTTCTTCTTATTGATTTCTCGTATTCCAGTTTCGTGTTCTCTTTCGAGAAAAGTTCGATGCACTCCTTCTCTGCGCGGAAACTCTTCACTACGGAAAAACCACTTAAGCAGTCACTGATCGTAGAGGTGAAGCTCTTGTTTCTTTCCGCGACTTTGACTTCTTCTGCGGCGAGTCTGCCACCTGTCAGAATCGAGACCAGAAGAGGAAGAAGAGTCACGACGACCGCGATGAGGGTCAGGATCGGGGAGTAGAAGATCATCATGGCGAGAGCACCGGCGAACGAGGTCATGAGGTAGATGAACCGGAACTCCTTTTCGAGATAATTGGTCTCGATGGAGGTGCAGTCATTGGTGAGAGCAGAGAGGTAGGTCGAAGTGTTCTCGGAGCGGAAGGAAGTGATGTTTTTCTCCAGAAGACGTGAGAAGAGTGCTTCCTTATAGTTCCGAACGGCCTTCCGGATATATCTCGGCTGGGCGTAGTAGATGAGAAGCGATGTCAAAAGGAAAAAGACGGTGATCGCGGCGCTTAGGATGGCGAGAGCGGTGATACTCCAGCTTCCTGCACCGGAGGCCGTATCAATGAGTTCTCTCATTCCCCAGGAGATCGCCATCCCGAGAAGTCCGGAAAGAAATGATCCCACGATCGAAAGAGTAAAAAAGACATAGTTATCCTTATGGAACTGATTCTTCAGTTCCACATATACGTTTCTCGTTTTCATATGTGTACCTCTTATTTGTTGAGATTCCTCCACATGGAGGTGAACCGTTTGTCTCCGATGATGCTGAGCATCTTCTCCAGAGCCTCGTCGGCGGTCTTGCCTAGAACATCCAAGAGAATTCCTTCCTGTTTGTTCTCGAAGAGTTTGATGATGTCGGTGCTGTAGTTGGGAGTCTGATCGAAGCCTTCGGCCCGTTCCCTTGCCTCCCGAAGGATCCTTTCGGCCTCATCCGGATCGCCGGACTTCAGATAGGCATAGGCTTCGGCCATCATGTATGATGCGGTCATTTTATCGAGAAAGCACGGGTCGTCCGTCTTCCGGATGCTGTTTATGTATTCGATGCCCCAGCGGGCGAGAACTTTGATACGGGCAATCTCCCCACGGTTTTTGTAGAACATGAGAAGAGCGAAGATGGTGTTGATGGTGTCGGAACTTGTGTGCCAGAAGCTGTTTACGATCCTCTGGAAACATTCGTCACTCGTATCCCCGCTCATGGCTGTCATCGTGGCGATCGTCACATCGAAGATCCCGGCCTCATTATTCGCTTTCAGCATCTCCAGAGCTTTGTCCTTCTCGTCGAGAAAGTAATAAAGTGTCGCGATGTTTCCCTGAAGCATGAGCTTCCCGTACTTGGGGTCTGCATCATGTGGGACGAGCTGGCTGGCCTTCTCGAAGAGCTCGATGGATCTTCGGATCATGTTCTTGTCCCGATCTTTCTCTTCGAGTCCGAAATTCGAATAGATGTTGGCTGCAGCCATGATCACCCAGTAATCGTTCGGGTATCTGCCGAGAGCTCTCTCCGCCTCCTCGATCGCATCCTTGTTCTTTTGGGCCAGATAGCTGTACAGCCGATCCAGCACAGCCTGTCTGCTGTTATTCTGGATATCATATCCGATAAGCGTATCCACGGATGTATCGAAGAGTGCAGCAATACGGATAAGCATCGCAAGCTCCGGAACGGACAGGTCCGCTTCCCACTTATATACGGCTCCGACCGTCACACCGAGTGCATCTGCGAGCGCCTCCTGTGTGAGCGATCTTTCTTTTCTCATTCTTCTGATATTTTCCGCCAGTCGTAGTTCCATGTTCGTGCCACTCCTTTGCTCATCATCTGTCCTAATGATATCGTAGGTGTGTCCGAAATGGAACAGACTGCTAATACCAATCGAAGAATTTTAATTCTACTGATGGTATGGATTGGCTGGCGTACAGGATATGTGAGTCCGGCACTTCTGATGAGGAAAAACGCGATTCTGTCACTGCTTTGCGAGTGCGTCTTCCCAGGTGGTCTTCTCAGGCCAGGTACTGTCGTCAAAGGCTTCGCGGATGCAGCGGCTGTAGTACTCGGCTTTCCGGATACAGGGGTCGGCGAGTTCCTGATTTTCCATAAGGCTGGTCATGAGCTGGGAGCGGTCTTTCGGCGCATAGCGCATCGCCGTGAAGGTCGTAAAGTACGCTTTATTCTCTTCGTAGATCTCTCGTTCCCAGTCTGTATCCGAGAAGCCGACATAGGTGAAGTGATCCGGATTATATGTGATCCAGATCGCCTCCGAGAAGGCCGGGTCCTCGAAATTCTCGAAGTAATACTTGAGTTTCAGATCCGTCGCAGAGAAGATCGCATCGAGAAGAAGAGAAGAAACCTTAGAAAGTTCATTTTCATTTTTGCACTCGATGGGACAGGTCATGACATATCCGGCATCGGTCGCATACACTTCGAGCTCGTTCCAGAGCATCCAGTATCCGAGATCGAGCTCAAGACCGGTATAAGCGCCGTAGGCAAACTGGTCGAAATACCCGTCCGGGAATTGCGAGAGCACGTCTTCGATCTGATCGAGCGCCATCTCATAATGGTCAGATTGCCCGATATCATTTCCATGCTCGACATAGGACGGGAGACTCTCACCGAGATAGATGAATACGCCGTACTTGTTTCCGATCTCGGCCGCACGATCGTAGACGCTCTGCAGATCCGATGACCCGGAATAGGCGGTCTGACAGTGCGCCGCGGAATGATCCCGGGGGAGAGATGCCAGCTTCTCATCCAATTCCTCTGACGAGGAAATGCCCTGCGGGACAGTGTCCGGAAAATCGTGGACATAGTACTCGTACCCGAGGATCTTCGCTTCATCGAAATCGTAGTCGATGAGGAGTGTGGTCGGCAGGTCCGAATCGTACTCATCCGAGAGAGTCAGTCCGACGACATAGTACGGCTTGTCGTCAAGGATAAGGACCTGAAGGATGGTCTGTGTGGGAGGATTTGCGCCCTGGTCGATGAGGGAAAGTACGGAGTCTGTGTAGGTCCACAGGTCCGGGAAATCGAGCTGTGTGTGGCAAAGTCCGATGTCTTGCCAGAAGGCCTGATTGATCTGCCAGAGGATCTGGAAGAAGACCATATCGTCCTTCCAGTCCGGTCCTTTTACGTGCTCGTAAAGGTCGATGAGAACATCCTCGAAGCGGACTGCACCCTCGGGCATCTCGCCTCGGTAGTATGTGTAGTAATTAAATGAATCAAATACGTTGCAGATCTGCTCACAGGTGTATCCTGCGTCCTCGAGCATCCCGATAAACTTCATGGATGAATCGCTGCTGAAGAAAAGATTGTCAAGCGCTTCGCTTCCGTAGATCCATTCAAGGCCCGTCAGGAAACTCACTGCACAGTAATATGATTGGGGATTTTTCGAGAAGTACTTGGCCATGTATAGCTCGGCGCCGCCTTCAGTAATGAAGCTTGCCTCGTAGGTGCCGTGCAGAAGATTCCAGTCCTCTTCGGCCAGCTCCTCCTCGGAAGCGAAATGCTCTCCGACGTAGTACACGTCATCTTTTTTCTCGCCATCGACAAAAGCATCGACGAAGTGTGTCAGTTCGTGAAAAGCAACAGTATATGTGCCTTCGTTGGCATAGCAGATCCCGTCGCCGACGATGCGGATCTTATCATTCAGTTGATAGAATTCTCCGGCCGCGCTTTCGAGCATCATGGACTCCATCTGAAGAGCTTTCAGTTTCTCCATGAAAAAAGCTTCATTCTCGGCGGTCAGATGATCTGCGACGAGCGGGAACAGATGAAGCGCATAGGCTCTGTATTCACCGAGTTTCGGATTATTGACTACGCAGTCGGAATACTTAAGGAAGAGTTCGTACTTTCCATGAAGTTCTTCTTCATCGACACCGAGATCAGAAGCCACCTCGAGGGCCTGCTGTGCGATCGGATCCTGTAGCGCAGAAGAAGGACTGCTTCCGTTATCCGAAGGATCTGTGCTCTTGTCATTTCCGGAGGAAAGAACCTTATCTTCATCGGATCCGGATATGTCATCTGAGATCCCGGCGTCGTTCCCCTTAGAATTGATTTTGTTTTCCTGTTTCCCGCAGCCGGACGCGGCCAGCATGGAAACCGTGAGCGCACCTGCCATCAGCGCACTGCACGTTCTCTTGAAAATGTGCATCTCCCAACACCTCACAAAATTGATACGACGATTATACGAAAGAGGACGAGTGTGCAAGTGACAGTATTGACATTTACAGTCAGAAAAAAGTTACATTCCCCGATATGCGGGAGACGAAGGTGAAGAATTGCGACTGGTAGTATAATGGAGAAGATAATCTTGTAGGAAATGTAGGATTCGTATGGAACAGGGACTCGTGGTATTGATCAGTATGACATCGCTGGTACTTCCGGGGATGTACTTCTATTTCATAATTGCCATCTTGATCATCATGGTGAGCAAGAAGAATAAGCAGGAGAAGCCCAACGTCATGAATCCGACGTATCAGGTGTACTATCCTTACAAGAAATCCAGGGCCATCAAGATCATGGTGACTATTATGGTGGCCTCGCTCGTCTGTATCGTCATCCCTGAGGTCCTGGTTGTCGCGATCTATGCGGGAACGAAGGAGATGGTCTGGTGGCCTTCGGCCATCGCGCTTGCCATCGGGATCGGCATCACGATCGTGGTTGCAAGAGCTCGATTCGACCACAAGGTCGAGTGTCTGGAGCTCGATGCGCGTAATCTCACGGTGAAATACAAAAAAGGCGGAACCGAAGCCTTTCCGGTCTCTTCCTACGAGAGTTATTCATGTGTAGGCAAGAACAGGACGATTCTTCTCTATTTCAAGGGAAACGGCGAGAAGGGGAACCTGTTTCTGAATATGCTCACGTCCAATGCGGCGGATGTTCTTACGCGCTCGCTGGTATTTACCAAGAAAAACGGGAGACTGCCGGTGGTCGAGGTCCTGCCGTCGGAGACCGGCGTACCGGGAGAAGCGCCGGTATTTGTGAATGGGGATGGATCCCGCCCCGCGCCGTCCGTCCCATCCGGAAAGCCGGCTGCAGCTCCTTCCCGAAATGCTCCTTCTTCGGCCGTGAGTGCGCCGTCGCGTCCTTCTTCTGTCGTGCAGGAAAGCATCGCGGAAATACAGCAGAAGATGGCTGAGATCGAGGCCGATCCGGTCAGATACGATGCCTATCTGCGGTCATTCCTCAATAAGCTCTCCATCCCGCAGAGGAACCGGATCAGTTCACTGGCCGCTCAGGATCAGAAGATCCTGGCGATCAAGGAGTGCCGGGAGATCACCGGCGCAGGACTGAAGTATGCAAAAGAACTCGTCGAGAGATATCTGGAGACACCGGGTCTCAACTATTACTTCAAGCGCATCTTCCTTCAGAATGTGCCGGTCAGTGAGATCGAGTCGGCGATGAAGGAGTACGACGAGCTCTACACGGAGGAAGTCCCCTGCGTGATGGAGTATGGCGAGGCCGAAGGTACGTCCTGGACATACATCACGTTCCGGGCGAAGAATAATGTCAGCACAACAATCCTGTGGTGGGAGTATCTGAACATCCTTCTGTGGTTGATGCAGAAGACCCGAGTCCTTTTTGCCTATGCCGAGCACAATTCCATGAGGGATGCGATTATTCTCACACCGGAACTGGATAACCCCTATGGAGATTCGTGTAAAGGGATCATGCGCGGATATCATTGCCGTTTGCACATCCCGGAGCGGGAGATCGAGTGGGGAGAAGAAGTGGAACCGGACTTTGACTACATCAGGTATATCCGGGAGGAGTATAACTTTGACCCTGTAAAGATGCAGGAAGTCTCCGCGATGCCGCAGGCCAAAGAAGAGGTCGTGATGCCCAAGCAGGAACCGGCTTCGACCAGCGGAAAATGGAAGTTTATCACGAGCGGCGTCGAGGGGAATGCAGATGTTTTCGGCGTGAATATCTTCGACTATAAGTGGGAAAACACCGGGGAGACCGCCGAGGTGACAGACCCGTCGTACAACCGGAAATATCTTTTCCCGATCTACCGCGTCGAGATCAACGGGAAGATCCACGAGTTCGCCTCAGGCGAGATGAGCCCTCTGGTCTACGGATTTTTCACCAGAGAATAAACCTCATGAACCGGAATGCAGCCGGGATCAGAGGGAAGAGGGACGCTCGAGCAGGAAGACCTTACCCTGGAAATCAGAAGTGAGGTCGGAACCGAAAGCCTCTTTTACTTCCCAACCGCCAAGGAGGGGAGTAAGGTCCGGGTTTGCACCGCCCTCGAAGGTGTGCACGATCAGGAGCGCTTCCTTTTCACACTCACGTAAAACGACCTGATACCCCATCGGTCTTGTGTAGTCCTGAAGCGGTGTCTCGATGACAGTAGTCCTGCCGTCGCGGATGATCCCGCTGACTTTCTGATAGAAACGGATCCCTTGAAGTGCGAGATTCCACTGTTCTTCCGAAAGATCGAAGACTTCGCCGGAGAGACAGAGTCTTCCGAGGAACGCCGCGGTCAGGGTATAGAGGATCCTGTCGGTGGAGTCGTTCTTCCGCAGGACGGCCCAGATCTGGCTCTGCTCCGGCCGGATCAGACGATGGAGATTGGCTGCGATCAGCGGGATCGTCGTGCACTCATGCGCATCCGAGAAACTCGCCTGTGATACCAGCTCCATCATGGAAGGCTCGAGGCGATGTCCGCCGCTCGCACAGTTCTCGATCACGAGGTCCGGCAGTTCTTCCGACAGATGGCGGAAATAGTCCTGACTCCGAAGTACTGACTTACGAACGCCTTCGCCGAAGCTTTCTTCGCCATCGACACCTGCGCCCATGTTCTCATTATAGTCCACTTTCAGATACCCGAAATCATTCTCTTTCAGAAGTTTCAGGACCTTCTCATCAAGATAGTCCCAGACCTCTTTCTTCCGAAGATCGAGGAAACGACGCGTGCCTACCGTGACCGGGAAACCGTCCCGGGTCTGGAGAAGTTCCGTTTTCTGATACAGTTCGGATGCCTTTCCACAGTTTTCCATCTCGAACCAGATACCGGGGATGAATCCATGGCTTCGGATCATGTCTGTCGCGGCCTTGATCCCATCCGGGAAAAGCACTGGACTCGGGTTCCAGTCTCCTGCGGTGACGAACCAGTTCTCGTCGTCCGTTTTCTTATACCAGCCGCAGTCGATCACGAGGTAACGGATGCCGCTGTCCTCGATCCTCTTCGCCGTTTTCTCGAGGTTTTCGAAGGAGGGTGAACCCCATGTGGTGCAGTATTCGTTGAAGATCACGGGAAGATCCCGGTCGGGATTGGCGATATTGGGTGCCTGTGCTTTTACCAGTTTGTCGCAGACTTCAAGTAGCGAGGTGCCCTCGGCGATCACAGCCTTCGGACTCTCGAAGGATTCACCGGGCCGGACCGTCTTGTACCACTGTCCGAAATCTCTGTCCGTGATTCCTCCATGGAGCGATACCGTTTCCCGGTTACGGATCACTTCGATCTGCCAGCTTGAGGCCAGATAGAGCTGGGCGCCGATGAATGATCCCGTCTTTTTGTTTTCGAGTACGATAAACGGGAAGAACTTACGGACCGGCATGCTCCCGGCCTGACCGAATTTCTCGATGCGGAAACCATGGTTCGCCCATGATTTTTCCATGTTTAATTCCACCAGATCCTGAGAGAGGAGTTTTCCTTCTGCGCTCCAGAAGGAGGTCGCGCGGTGCATCCGGTCGACATCCAGGTCACGGATCGCAAAACTGCTGAGAAGCTCGATCGTCGCCTCTTTGGAAGTAGTGTTCTCGAACACGGTGTGAAACACTGTTACATCGCCTTTTATCTCGTGTCGGACTCGAAGCGTATGTCCCTGCTTCGTGCGGTACACCGTCTCCTCGGCGCTCTTACTTACCTCCTCGAGATCTCGTACCGTCGAGCTTCCGGAGAGTGTCAGTCCGTTTCCGTATCCATCGTTATATTCATCACCGCGCAGGCGAAGTTCTGCATAGAATTCCATCGTTTCGATCTCCCGTCAAATAGTAGAAATGTTCAGTTTTCGCTTGTGAGAGAAAGTTACTTTTTGCCCTGACCGGATGCGCCTCTGTCGTGCCTGACTTTGTCAGAGTCCTTCATGTAGAGCGCATGGTCGGCGGCCTTCAGATATTCCGGACGATTCACCAGATACTCCATATTCTCACGGATAAATCCTCTGTTTATATACTCACTGCCTTTCATATTGTCCTGACTGACGTCGATGTGACACTGGAACTTGTCGGGAAGCGTCTTCTTTTTCTTCTCGCCGAGACGATTGCATCTGGACAGGCGGATACTGACAATCATGAAGACAAGACTGGATCCAGCGATGGTTCCGATCAGAGCGTAGAGGAGGAAGATTACAAATGATCTCATATCAATCGCCCTGCCTTTTCTTAGAAAATTGGAAGACGCTTTGATCCTGCGTCAGTTCCAACTGCCTGGAGGCGCTATGGTATTTCACCGCTCCGATGAGAAAACAGATGGTACTTAGGATAAACGATAAAATGATTACCGTGAGGAAAAAACCGGTCGCGTGCTCGTCAAAATCCCTCGATGAGAGACTCCCATAGTAAAGCGAACAGAGGAGCCCGGTGAGAATTCCGATGGCGGTACCGGCCCCGAGAATAATAGAAAGGAGCCGCTTCTTATCCCACGGAAGACCGCATACGACCTTCCCGGTTTCGCCATTAACGAGGATGGTATGCGGTTTTCCACTGTAATTGACCGTGACGAACCATACAGGAAGGAGGGCATACTTGAGGTCTCTGTCGATCAGAGTCGAGTGATCTTCCTTGAGGATATTCTTGTTCGCGGCCCGGATATCAATAAGAGCGCGCAGGGCGAAGTATTTACCGGTCTTCTTCCTGATGGAGCGGCGGAGCTGGATATACGAGATGTCCGACATGTCGGAATAGAAACCGAGAAGGTAGTCTTCCGAGAAAGGTTTAAGCTTATACATCGTGAAAGGCCCCACCTTATCTGAACAGTCATCCCGTAAAGCGGAGGAGGATTCGATCGGGAGGTCTTTGATCGTAACGGTACCGGCACGACCGAAATAGTAGGGCACCATGTTCTCCCCGTCACCCTTCTCTCCGCAGATCACGACGGCCTCTGCGTGATAGACATCGACCAGCCAGTAGGGGATATAGACTCCGCGGATAGTCTCCGGATCAATGGAAGTGAACTCTTTCGGCACAAGGACCCCCTGCCTGCTGTGTTCCCGGATCTTCTCTATCGCCTGTTCTCTAGTGATCTGAAACGGCAGGATATAGTCCGGTCTGTTCTCTTCCGTGATCCGACTGGGTACGACACTTGCGCTTCCGCAGTAGATGCAGGTCGTCGATGTTTCCTGCTCGCTGACGATCACCTGGCCTCCACAGGAACTGCAGGTGTATCGGAACTGATTTTGGATCTTCTGCCGGACTTTTGAGGCGCTGGCCGGGACGGGTGCCGAAGAAGTGTCGGATGAGATCGTACCTTCTTCCGGAGGACGGGAGCTTCCGCAGGCACGGCAGGTCACTTCCTGCGTAGCAGGATTAAAGAAAAGTGATGCGCCACAGCTACTGCATGTTGTCCCCATATTCGATGACTCCTTCCCGACACCTCCATTATAACCCAGAGTGTAGAGGAAGAAAAACCGGGAGGCTCACGCTGCTATTTCCATCAGAGAACAGAACACTGACTGTACTTATGTTTTATTCATCGGATTTTAAATCTGAATAAATGGTATCGTGCTTGCGATTGGCACCGTATTGTGAACTGAAGAGTCCGGCTTCGATCTCTTCCCAGGTCTCCGCTTTCTCATCAAGAAGAACATAGTAATCATATGTGGAGTACAGTGCGGTAGAAGGTGCATTTCCGGTGAAGTGCTGGATATACTTATATGTGTCTTCTCTTTCATTTTTCTGCGAAGAACTCAATCTGACTTTGGTCGAGAACACGTTCCCGTCGTACTCGAGAAGCGTAAAGTACAGGCACGGATAATCATCTTTCTCCTGCTCGTAGAGTTCCTCACTCATGTGATCCTTGTCTAAGGTGTAATAGTGTGCGCAGAGAACAGACGAGGATTTTCCTGCGGAGACAGACTTATAGAAGTCATCCCAGACAGCTTTTCCCGATGTGCAACAGAGATCTTCTATGACGACAACATCTGATTCTTTCGAAAGCTTCAGCGCCTCGTCGGCAGTACATACTTTGGTGAACAGTTCTTCCATTTTCGCTTTTTCCTCCGAAGATGTGCCGGTCCTCTTTCCGGCGCACGCGGCGAGCGTCGTGAGCATGCAAATAAGCAATAATACGGCTATGATTTTTCTCATGGTAAACATCCTTTCTTTAGCCTGCATTGGTGAGCAGGGTGTACATGATTGCCAGGATCAGTATCGTGAACCCGGCGGTGGAGATGGCCGTCATCTTCTTATATGACAGCACATTTTCGATACGCGTCCGGACTTTCGCTCCACCAAAAGCAGAGACAAAGAGACTCCTGCTTTTCGCGCTGTCCAAAAGTGCGGTCGCGTAGTCTTTCCGTTCCTCGGCACTGTATGCGGCGACGGCCGATTCGTCGCAGGCAAGCTCCAGATCGGAAAGGAATGCTTTCAGAAATACCCAGGTGAGGGGATTGAACCAGTGGATGGCAGCAGCCAGAAAACCGAGAAGCCTCCAGAGGTTATCGACACGGCGGATGTGCGTCTGCTCGTGACGAAGGATATATTTCAAGTCATGATCGGCATACGATTCGGGAAGGATGATCCGGGGACGGAGGATCCCATATACAGCCGGGCTCCCGACCTTAGAGGAAAGATAAACATTCCCGCTCAAGAGAGACGCATCTCTGATCTCGCGCATCGTCGCCACATAGAGTGTGATCAGTACCAGAAGGATCGAAATGGCGCCGATCAACCATATCAGACCGGCGATCCCGAAGACGTTTCTCTGAAGAACATCCTTGAAGGTGACCGGAGAATAACTGTCAGCCTGCCTGAGTACGTTGGAGAAGGACATGGAGATATCGTCTGTCGGATGATACACCGTGACGGTACGCATGGTGAACCTGGAGATGAGACTCATCAGACTATACTTACTGTTGATCCCGAGAGGGAAGCACATGCGAAGGAACGGAATCGCCCAGAGGAACACGAGCACCCTTCTCGGGATGCTTCTGATCCTTCGGATGAGCAGTACCAGAAGCCCCATAAATGAGGCGACGATACTCATATTAAAGATCCAGTAACACATACTTCCCAGCATATTGTTTCTACCTTTTATCGATCAGATCACGGAGATCTTCGATCTCTTTATCTGTGAGTGTCTCGTCCTCAAGAAGCGCCGAGAAAAGTGCTCTTCGAGAACCTCCGAAAACTCTGTCCAGAAGTGATCTGGCTTCGGTCTTCTGAATCTCTTCACGGGATACCAGGGCCGTGCAGAGGAAACCGGGCTCATCTCTTCTGAGGAAGCCCTTTGCTTCGAGCTTCTTGATAATCGTATATGTAGTATTCTTGTTCCAGCCGATAGAATCTGCGGCGATCAGGCTGATCTCTTTAGCCGTAATCGGCCCCTTGTCCCAGATGATCTCCATCACTTTGGCTTCACTGTCAAATAGTTTCTCTTTCATGATCATGCCTCCAGACTATTCTTGTAGTCTATACTACTCCGATAGTCCGAGCGCGTCAATAGGAGTGAGGGGAATGTGACGAAAGAGTCATGTACCGTGGTATACTTATGTCAGTCAGCTCGACGGAAGGAGAAAAGGATATGATCGTCCACCCTATCCCACCTTTGTATGACAGTCATGCCGAGGTGCTGATACTCGGTAGTTTTCCTTCGGTGAAATCAAGAGAGTCGGGATTCTTCTACGGGCATCCGCAGAACCGCTTCTGGAAGGTCGTGGCAGCAGTGTGCAGAGAAGATCCTCCTGAAACGATCGAGGAGAAGAAAGCATTTCTTCTTAGGAACCACATCGCACTCTGGGATGTGATCCATTCCTGCGAGATCGAAGGATCGTCGGACAGCACGATCAGGAATGTGGTTCCCAATGACCTGAACACTATCCTGCAAACGGCGAAGATCCGGGCGATTTATGTAAACGGCAAGACAGCGGCGAAGTATTATGAGAGATACATTCTTCCCGATATCCAAAGGAAGGCCATCGTCCTCCCGTCGACGAGTCCGGCCAACGCGATGTGGAATCAGGCCCGCCTCATCGAGGCATGGCGATGCATCAGAGAAAAGGAGTAAGTCATGAAACACATTATTGCGATACAGCACACGCAGTCGGTCCACCACACCAACGGTATGGTGGGCTCGTGGACAGACTGGGATCTGACGGAGCTCGGCCGGACTCAGGCGGACAACATCGGAAGAAAACTAAAAGAAGAACTCGAAGGGCAGGATCCGGTCATGTATGCTTCGGATCTGAAGAGAGCCAAGCAGACTGCCGAGATCATCGGGGAACACCTCGGTCTGGAATCGATTCTGAGAAGGGAACTTCGGGAGAGAAATCTCGGAAGGTGCTGCGGGCAATCGGTCCAGTGGCTCCGTGAGAATCTGGAACATCCGGAAGTAACTGTAGATGACCGTCTGTTCTCGGACGGAGAGAGCCGGCGTGATGCCTGGAACCGCCTGAGACCGTGCTACGAAGAGATCATGAAGGATGAGCACGATACGATCCTCGTGGTGGCACACGGCGATATCCTCAGTTCTTTCTTCGCGATGTTCCAGGGTCTTTCTGTCGAGGCATATCATCATGCGGATATCCACGGACTGGCCGGCGGCGTATCCCATCTTCTCCTATTTGATAACGGGCATCACTGTATCAAGAGAATCAGCGACATGTCGTATGTCTGAGATGCTGATACTGAAGAACAGCGCGGAAATCCATAGAAAATCCATAAATGCGTGATAGCATGGACATGAAAGATTTCCGACAGTGCTCGAAGAGCGGTCGAACTGATTGGAAAAATCAACTACACCGAAAGAGAAAAACCATGAGGAAATTGCTGGCCATGTTACTGATTCATACATTGATCCTGCCCTGTATGGCGTGTAGTAAGAGCGATTCTACGTCCGTGATGGATACGACGCCTTCTACTCTTCAGTCAGAAGAAACCGGGTCCTCCTCCACGGAAAAAGGCCCGGTCGATTTCCCGGATCTGAAAGAATCGGACGACCACTTCTTCATCAACGAAGATACGAAGTATGAGAAGCTGATCCAGGCGGTGATCCAGTCTGCCTCGGTAAACGGGTATCACGGTGTCATGCTTCTTGCGACTGACGAGGAGATCATCCTCTTCGGTGCACCGGGTGCGATGGCGATCGACAATACGCCATCGGATCCGTATACGATCTATGAGGTCGGTTCGATCAGTAAGACATTCACGGCGGTCATGGTCATGAAGCTGATCGACCAGGGAAAGATGCGGATGGATGATTATCTCGCCAAGTATTTCCCTGAGTATAAGGCTGGAAGGGAAATCACGATCGCGAATCTTCTTAATATGCAGTCGGGAATTGTCGACTATGTCAACCAGGCAGAGGTTTTCTTCGCGGGTGCGGACAGAGATCCGGAGGAGATCATTACCACAGCGGGCTTAACGGATGAGGAATTCCTGAGTTTTCTGTATGCGCAGGATCTGCAGTTCGAGCCTGGAACGAAGACCCGCTACTGCAATACGAATTACCATCTTCTGGCGCTGATCATCGAGCAGCTCACGGGAGAAAGCTTCGGTGAAGCGGTTAAAAGAGAGATCTTCGATCCTCTCGGGATGACACACTCGAGCGCGATGACGGTAGGGGATGAGACGAGTGTTCCGGACAGCACGATCGGCTATCATCAGTTCCAGGAAGGGGCGAGGGGTGCCGGAGATATCCATTCCTGTATGGCGGACATGATTGTTTTTGACCGGGCACTTTTTGACGGAGATCTTATCAGTGTGAAATCACTTACGCGCATGAAGGATTTCAAGGATGGGAATTACGGCTGCGGACTATTTCCATACGGAGAGCACGCATATGGGCATTCGGGATCAGTAGCCTGTTACGGTTCCGAAAATGTGGTCTTCGAGACAGAAGAATTCGGACGTGTTTATTTTATCGCATCTACCGCGGATCCCGACTGCATGATGGGGCTCGAATCGATCGTATCGCAGCTGACCGGATATCTGAAAAACAAATAAACATGCACAGTTCGTAAGAACATTTACCCAAGAACCTGGAATCTTTTTCGATCGGAATCTGACTTATACCTCGAAACTCTCGGTCTTCAGGTCGCAGTAATATCTGCCTTTCTGTGCCGTGAATTTCAGTACGCAGTAATCCGGATCGGTCACGCCCTGCTTATAGAACATCGTGTCGCCTTTTCTCCAGATCATGTTCTTCGTTTCCTGATCCGTCAGGACTTCCATCGTTCCGGTAAGCATGACACCCTCGTACCGGATGAGACCTTTATGGTAGAAATAGATACTTGCATTCGGGTTCTTACGATACTGTCTGACGCGCATGGATGACGTATTCGTCGAGAAGTAGAACTCCTTAAGTCCCACACATTTTCTCGGCTTCAGCATCGCCTTTATATTCGGAAATCCCTCTTCGTCCAGGGAACAGATGAAGGAAACTTTCTGCTTCTTTATGAATCTGCTGATCTTATCTTTGTCCATCTTCTCCTCCGATGTCGTAGCTTTCGAATCTGATCATTTCAGCACCGGTTTCCAGTCATCGGCAGAATCCAGATACAGCTCTGTAAACTCGCCGTCGGCCATGATCCGCAGCAGGTAGTCCATGTGCCAGATCCAGTTTGACTTCAGTACTTCACTCTTCTCCATCCAGAAAACTTTTCCTTCCGAAGAAGAGACGAGCTCACCGGAGAAGCGATCTGTTTTGAAGAGGAAAACAACATAGCGGGAACCGTCTTCATTGATCCATTCTTTCACACCGCAGAGCAGTGGATTTTCGATCGTTAATCCTGTTTCTTCCTTCATCTCCCGGATCACGGAATCCACGATCGGCTCGTGTTCCTCCACGTGTCCGCCGGGGAAGATGATCCCGTCCGCACCTTTGCCGACTTTCTCTTCTACCAGGACTTTCGATCCGTCATAGATCATGCAAATATTGGTAAGGATAACCTGTTCTCTTCGTTCCATGTTTTTTCCTCGTACGTTTCCGTTGATCAATCAACTACTCATGTTTCAAAGAATATATTATCAGAAAACCTGTTCGTGTATACCATCCGTCTATAGTCCTTCAAAGATCTGCACTGCTATAATGAAACTACAACCTGGTATTTCCGAGGAATTACGAATATGAGCATTACAACGAAACAATTTCAATTATCGGAGGATCTCCTTCTCGTATGGGATTTTCTGACCGATATCTATGAGAAGGGCGCGGACAATGGTGTGGCGGCTCCTTTCTTCGAATACGCCATGCATTCAAACTGGATGGACAAGTCGTACACAGATCTCGACAGACTGTGGTTTGACGGAGATAAGGTCGTGGCACTTGTATTCTACGAAGATCCGGTGACGAACATTTTCTTCAATATTCGAAAAGGCTATGAGTTCCTCGCGGACGAGATGATCGACTACGCGATCGCGAAAATGCCGAACTTCGATGACCAGCAGCAGTTTGTCCTTTTCGGCGGTCAGGAATACCTGAAGAAAGCCGCCGAAAAGCGCGGTTACCAGAAGGTATTCGAGTACGAAGACAGAGTCTTCGATTTTGAAAACGAACTAAGTTATGAGCTTCCCGAAGGCTACCGGTTCGTCGAGCCGGACAAGGTGGATATTCTGAAACTGGCCAAGCTCTGCTGGTACGGATTCGGCCATTCGGAAAGAGGCGAGTTTGTCGACTGGGATAAGGAAGATGATTCGGACGACTGGACACCGGCCAAACAGTACCGCGCCTTCGTGGAATCCGCACAGAACCTGTCTCCGCACGAGACACATGATTACGATATCATCATCGAAGACAAAACCGGCGAATACGTCTGCTATTCCGGCATGTGGTGGGTTCCGAAAAATCGCCTGGCCTATATGGAGCCGCTCTGTACGCATCCGGACCATAGAAGAAAAGGTCTTGCGGCATCCGCGCTAACGCTTCACTATCGTCGCATGAAGGCTCTTGGTGCGACACATATGACCGGTGGCGCCGATCCGTTCTATGAGAAGATCGGTTATGGAAAAGGTTTTCACTGGACGTTCTGGAAGAGGGAGACAAAAGGTATATAATCGAATCAGGTCACCTCAAGATACGAAGCATGACCTGACAGAACTTCGCAAAGCAGGAAATGTACTGTCCGCGTATCTTTCGTACAATAGCATCAACAGGAGGACGAAAGTATGGAATGGATCGTAGCAATGCAGGAAGCCATCACCTATATGGAAGCGCATCTCCTCGAGGAGATCAACTATGAAGACGTTGCGAAGCACGTGCACACTTCGGCATACGAGTTTCACAGGGCATTCAGCTTCCTTACGGGCATCACGGCGAATGCATACATCCGAAACAGAAGACTTTCCCTGGCAGGAAGAGAGATCGTCGAGACCGACGGGAAGATCACGGACATCGCTTTGAAGTACGGCTATGAGACGCCGGAGAGCTTCACGAAAGCGTTCACGAGATTTCACGGTGTCGCGCCGAAAGCAGCCAGAGAAGGCTCCGGAAAACTCGTACTTTTCAGCCCCCTGAATATACGACTCACTGTTGACGGAGGTAAAAGTATGGACTATAGAATCGTACAGACAGAAGCAAAGAAGTTTATCGCACTGACCAGAACTTTTAAGACGGAGATCATCAACGACGATGACAACCACGAGATCCCGGATTTCTGGGCAGAATGCAATCAGAATCAGCTGCTTGGTCCGATCTGGATGCTCAAAGAAGACGGAAACCGTGACCTTTATGGTCTCTGCACACCGACACCGGAAGGAGCGACCACATTTAAGTACGGCATCGGCATTCTGATCGAAGAGGATACTCCTGATTTCGACGCAAAAGAACTCGAAGGAAAAGGCTTTGAGATCTGGGACGTAAAGCCCGGAACTTATGTCGTATTCGACTGCATCGGTGAAAATGCGGATGTGATTGGCGAGACATGGGAGAAGTTCTATAAGGAGTTCCTGCCGCAGAGCGGCTATGAAGCAGTAGATGAGGCCGACTACGAGCTCTACTTCGATGACGCCAAGGGCCGTCCGGGACTGATCTGTGAACTGTGGATCCCGATTCGGAAGAAATAGACAACCGGTAAATGTTCCGGCACAAGAGGAATGGCGATGTCGCCATTCCTTTATTTTGGGACAAATAGTTTCGTTTTCTCGTCTTATACACAGAGATGATTGTGTAAGACACCTCTTTTAGGTGTTCTGCTGAAGAGGCATGGAGGAAGGGAAAATGAGTAATAAGATTAGATTGTCCGGATATATGAAGCTCTGCCGCATCGCGGCTCTGATCATGGCGATGGCGCTGATCCTTGCGTCGTGTGGGACGGCAAAAGAGACTACGAAGAGAAAGAAAAATTCTGATAAGAAGAAGAAAACCACGCCCACGGAAACGCAGATCACGCCTACACCCCAGCCTACACAGTCGTACGATGATATCCTCGCTACCATCAAGAGCATCGACGGGATCATGCTGACGATCGGTGTAGAGAATCTGGGGCCCTTTGACTGGGGGAATGATGAGGTCCGGGACTGTTACTATGAACTGCATTATGATGGTACGATGCTTAGGAGGACCTACCATTCCGAAAGCGATCCGGAAGACCAGAAAGTCGTGATCCCGGATAAAGACCTGATCGATTTTTATCTCTTCTGCGTGGAATATGGGGACGGCAGTGCTTTTGCAGGACATCACGAAGATGTCTGCGACGGGTCGATGCTGTATTTCAACTATTACGATGAACACGGAAACCAACACTATATCTTCGGCGGATACTGCTACGAGCTTGATGTCCTTCAGGATATCGAAGATCTCGCATACTCGTTCTTCTATCCGGACTGTTCCATCTCGTGCCGGGAATTTCTCTCCCTTTATCCGGATGTTATTGGCACGATCACCAATTTCTGTTCCGCAGAGGTAGAGAAGATCGATACTCTTCCGGATGATATCTGTATGAATCTCGGGTGCGAAGATTACTATTCCGATTGCTTCTATTCGTACACATATACGACGACGGAAGATGCGGAAAAGGGGCCTGTCGTACTGTATGTTTCCCAACATGGACAACTGCTCGCGATGAAGAACAACCGCAGTTGGGAGCGGGATGATCTGCTCATCGAGGTAAACGGGACGAAACTCACTGCGACGCTGGCCTATGAGGCACACGGGTGGGAACTCTATGCGATGCTTATGGACGGCCCGCTGACGATCGAGATGAAAGCAGATCCGGACTTCAGTTACGGTGAAAACCTGATTCTGGGTGAGACTCCGGATGACTTTACCATCGCGTACCCGAACAGATACGAAGGCTCCGCGGGAGATATTATCACGTTTCACTGGACAAACAGGATCTCGATCTTAACAGAAGAAAAAGATATGGAGCACCACCTGATCGGGAGGATCAACTCAGTCACGGAAGAAGAACTCCGGGAGATCCTCGGCGATGGTGATTATACGATCGTTCTCTCACTTCCGGAAGCGTAGGCGATGACCGCAAGAAGAAGTTCAATCACGCAGAGAGCCACGTACATAAGGAAGAGATACTCCCCACGGAGCAGACGGTTATCCAGGACCATGACATCGCATGCCCCTGTTGAGTAGAGTCGGTACAGGAGACACAGTCCGCCCATGCCGATGATGCCGCTGATCGAAAGGCTCAGGTGGGTGATGAGATAAGGCTTCGGCTTTTTCCTCCAGGCGGCAAATGCGACGATCCCGAAGATCAGAGCAAGAAATCCGTGGAGGATAATTACTGCCGAAGAGAAGAAGAGGACAACGGCTTCGCTGACTGCTTCCTCGTTCCGGCCCCAGCTGCCGACGAAAATCTCCAGAAGAGAGAATCCTCCGACCAGACCGGTAAACGCAAATGCATAGAGAAACATAAGAATATTCATGATCAGATTCGTGATCTTAAAGCCTTTCATCTTTTCCTCCCGGGTCGTACGAAAGCACATCTGCAGGCCGTGCTTTCTAAGTATACTTATGATACCATGAAGATTATTAAGCAATTCTTAAATCGACGAAGAATCATGTGTGATCAGTAGGAGAAAAGACCAATGGCAACGAGAAATATCGTGGTGGAGCCGTATAACGAGATATGGAAGCAGGATTTTCTTGCAATCAGAGAAGAGATTTCTGAAGCGCTGGGAGATCTTGCTATCTCGATCGAGCATGTCGGAAGCACCTCAGTCGAGGGTCTCTCGGCAAAGCCGATCATCGACATCGATGTTGTGATCGAAAGCCGTGATGTACTCCCGCAGGTGGTCGAAGCACTCGCCAGGATCGGGTACTGCCACGGAGGCGACAAAGGAATCCCCGGACGCGAAGCTTTTGACTACGATGGCAAGGAGCATCTCCGGAATCATCACCTCTACGTCTGCGACAAAGACGCATCGGAATTGAGAAGACACCTCGCCTTCCGTGACTATCTTCGCGCCCATCCCGAAGCGGTCGACGAGTACAGCCGGATTAAAAAAGAAGGGGCAGTGCTTTTCCCACATGATATAGATCGGTATATCGATCACAAGACGCCGTTTATTCAGGGGATCTATCAGAAGATCGGATTGTGATCGCAGGATGGTTTTGAATAAGGAGGAGTAAGAATATGGCGCATGCAGTACTGACGATAGATGATATTGCTTCGAAGAACACGAGAGCCTTTGTGGATTATCTCTTGGAAAAGAAGATCCCTGCGATTATGTTCGCGTGGGGAAAGCTGGTCGAAGAAAACTATGAAAACGCTCTGTACGCGGTACGAAACGGCATCATCGTCGGCAACCACAGTTACTCGCACCCGTTCTTCTCCAAGCTCACTCTCGATGAAGCCATCGCGGAGATCGAGAAGAATGAAGCGGTCCTCGATAAGCTCTATCAGGATGCCGGTGTAAAGCGCGTCTACCGTCCTTTCCGTTTCCCTTACGGTGACAAAGGCGGAGAGAACAAAGAAGCGCTGCAGGAGTATTTCCGCGAGCATGGTTTTCACAAGGTGAAGGACGATCAGATCCCGTATCCGATCTGGAAAAAGATGGGACTGGATAAAGATATCGATACTTTCTGGACGTATGACTTCGGTGAATACATGATCCGTCCGGGAAGCGGCGTGACCATGGAGGATATCCTGAGAAGAACAGAAGAAGTCGATCCGGAATGCGGGGTCTCTCTTCTCGGTGACAGGAACGGAAGTCACCTGATCATCATTCACGCCCATGACGAGACGGAAGAACTGGTGCCGGAATACTATCGCACTTTGATCGACCTTCTTCTTGACAACGGATTCGTCTTCGACGAACCGCAGTTTTTCACTTGATTTCGAATCACGATCCCGATATCGACCGGCCTAGATTCCGGCGACCTTGAGATTGAAGCGCACGCTTTTCTTGAGCTGCTCGGGGAGATCGTACTTCTCGTCATCGAGGATACCGGCGATCAGATCAAGACGTTCTTTCGTGGCGCCAAAAGAACTGGACGGACTCCTCGTGCCACGGCGGAGGATATGCCTCACATCTTCAATCTCATAATTGTAGAGCATCAGGATATACGGGATGCGGTCCCAGTAGTTCTCCGCGTTGAGTAGATATGCCAGTTTCTTCCGAAGATGCTCGGAAGAGGTCTCTATGAAAAGATCGTAGATCTTCTTTCCGCCGTAACGGATATTGTGTGAGGCGATCTCGCGGTAAGCCTGCACCATGATCGGAGTACGTTCATCCTGTAGATATTTCCAGAATACCTCGTGAAAATCACTTGCGCGCAGGCTGCCCAGCGCGTGGAGAGTGTTCTTCGTGATCCCGGCATTGTTCTCCGAAAGGTAGTCCCGAAGGAGATCTGCATCTTCCGGCTTTCCTGTCTCGGCAAGTCCCAGGATACAGATCTTCTTCACCGTGATTCTCGCATCCTGTCTCCCGAGATGCTCGAGATAGTACGAGCGGAAATCCATGTCGGTGTGTTTCCTTAAGATATATCGGACATCACTGCGGATACTCGCCGAAGGCGACAGGAGCATGTCCTCCATACCTGCCCAGGGTTTTCCGGTCAGATCGTACTTTCTCTCGAGAGCGAATCGACGGACGATCAGGCTCTTATGGGTGAGGAATTCGTCGAGCTCTTCCTCGGAGATGTCGCCGTAACTGAGATACATCGAGATGAGCAGGATCTGACACTGGGGATGAGGCTCCCAGGAGAGGATCCCCCGGATCTCGTCTGCGCTTAGACATTGCTGTTCGAGAAGGAGACGGTAGCAGGCTCTCCGGGTCATATCGTCGTATCGGAGCATCTGCGCCTTTTCGATCACGGGTGTCAGTTCGCGGAGACGCTTCGCGAGTTTTTCCTTGATCTCGCGGTAAGTAAAGATATTGAGACGCTCACAGCGGCGGAGCTTCTCCATCGCGAAAAGACACATCATCAGATCATCGAGAGTCATCTGCGAAAAGTCGTTCAGAGCTTCTTTGGCACAGTCACAGACTTGATCTACCCAGTCATTCAGACGAAGGAGGATGTACATGTAGGATGGCGGATCAGATCTCAGTCGCCAGGTGCATCTTTCGCGGAAATAGCCGTTCGGATGAAAGGTCCCGAGACGCATCAGCCAGAGGAAGGTCTCCTCATTAGCGACGATTTGCTCGATTTTGGTGATATCTGTCCTGGACCAGTCGATCGACCACATTAGAGAAGTGGTCTGGCGGAAATCGTCGCTCAGACGGAGGAGGGCTCTTATATCCAGAGTCCTCAGATAGTCTGCGATAATACCTGATGCTTCTTTTACAATCTCCGGATCTTCGGAAGTGATATGCGAATACATAACGGAAAGGTGATAGCGCGGGCTGTCCTGAAAATGCGCGAGATGTTCGTGAAACCAATCGCTCTCCGATCTTTGAGAAAACTGAAAGGAAGAGGAGATGCTTCCGGTGGGCGACCACTGCGATGGCTTCTGCTCCGTTTCCTTAGAGGGCTCTTTATTCTTTCTTTTTTTGAATCTTCCGAACATCCTTGCCTTCCTGTTCTATCCCCCACGAAGCCATTATATCATCGTAAAAGAATGTGATACAATGAGTCTTGCAGGGGAGAATGCAGAAGATCTATTTGCCTGAAGTATCGGTTGCCGATACGCGCGTGATGCAGGAGATAAAAATGCGAAGTGCTTCGAAAAAACTATGCGTCTGTCTTTGCATCCTCTTTTCCGTGAACTTCATGACCGGTTGTTTATCTTTGCTGCAGAGGGGGCCGAGAAGAAATGCTGATCCGACAGATGCCCCGGACTGGACGGATCCTGTTCCGGATGGCATGGAAGTCATGTATGTCCTTTCTTGTAGATACAGGGTTGACAATAACGGGAATTGGACGGAATCGACGTATCAATACGATGATCAGGGACGTGTGAGTACCGAAGACTACAAATACGGAGGTACACACTTACAAACCACCTTCTTTTATAACGAGGATGGTACTTTAGCCCGAGAGGAACACCGGATCATCAAAAACGGATTCACCAAAAACAGGGAATTTGATAAGGTTTACGAGTATAACGACCAGGGGCTTCTCCTCACCTATAAAAACTATGACGTAGGTAAAGATGAGCCGAACGGATATGGTCCCTACCACGAATATGATGAAGACGGGAACCTGATCAGATTGTCTGACTATCCTACCATTACCACATACCAGTATGAGAATGGTGTTCTTGTCTCCTCCTTTACCGAATATGATTATGAACGGCATCCGACGGCATCGGAGGAATTTGATGAGAACGGGAATCTCATCCATTATCTCTACGTAAGCACAATAGAAGCAGATGACGGAAGTGAGCAGGAATATAGAGATGAATCTTTCTATGAATACAATGACAAGAATGATCAGATATCATATGTAAATTGGGAAAACGGTGAAATAGACTACAGGACGGAGACCGAGTATACGTATGATAACGAAGGGAAAGTATTAACAGAGAAGAAAACGACACATGGAAGTTACCTCGACGGGAAGAAGTATACAGCTGTTTTTGAAACAACGTATACATATGATAAGCACGGTCTGCTGATTCGTAAAGAGACGACTCTGGATGGAAAGTTCAGTGAACGTGAAGAATTTGACTATGTGCCGATGCTACAGCCGGTAAGCTGAATCAAAACAGTAGAATTATACAAAAGCAGTAGAAGGAAAAGATGACGATCCGGGAACTCGAAAAGCGCCTCGAAGAAGAGCATTACGATCTGCGTGCACTGAACATCAGCAAGTGCGCGAACTACGACGAACGCTTCAATCTTCTCATACGGGACGATGGAAATTGGGAGATTTTCTATGGAGAGCACGGGCAGAAAACCAATCCGCGCGTTTTTGACAATGAAGAAGAGGCAGCAGATGCATTTTACGAGATCGTCCGAACCAATATATCGAAGTCACTTTTCCCGAAAAGAAAACGTCCGGATGAGCTGACGATATTCGAACGCTTCGATGGGGCAATCAATGCCGGTCGTGACAAGATCACGCTGGGACTGATCCTCTTCTGTTTACTGCTCGGCGTCTTCTTTACCATCGTCATGCTCGCTGTCCAAGCGATCGACGTGTGGTTCTTCTTGTGGATCGTATGGGTAGTGATCTTTTCGATCCTGACAGTTATCTGGGTGAAGAAAGTCCATACGAAATAACGATCAAATAAGTGACCTACTTTTATCTCTCATCAAATACAGTCTTCGATCGGTTGTTGATCGTGGAGATGACGGTATCGATATCTTTCTGGCCGAGAAGATAAGCAGGGATCTCTTCCGACACGATCATCATGACCGAGTTATCCGGAAGGAAGATCGAGTCGACCTCTTCGAGAGACTGAAGGAAGATTTCAGGGATCTTCGAATCGGGCTCGATGCAACAACTCATCCGAAGGCAGTCCTGTATGGGGTACAGAAGGCCTAGGGCATCGGCATAGTAGGCGTAAGTGCCCATGCTGTCTTTTTCTTCTCTTTCCACTTTGTATCGTGCTGCGGCACGGTTCACCGGGATCGCTTCGCGCGTCTCTTTCTGCACTTCCTCAGAAAGCATGGTATCGAGAAGAGCTAAGGCACCTGCTTTTACATTCGTTCCATTGGTGACAGAGAAAGACGTGGTGACACCGGCGGACAGACCGCTGCCATCAGATGAAGGAAGTCCCACGATCCTGACGTTATCCCGATAGAAATTGTAGTGTGCGATCGACGACATGCTGTTGATGTTTTCGATAAATGTGGCCGGTGTCTCCAGTGGCAGGTCTCCAAACGACTCGCTCCAGACCTCATCACTATCCGATGCCACAGAAATGCCTTCGGGGATCGAGTCTTTAAAGAATGCGGCCAGTTCGCGGAAGCCTTCCTGATTAAAGTCCATCCGCCCGTCTTTGAGCCACTGCGTATAGTTTCTCTGGATGCAGAGGTTCATGAAGTGCATCCGGCTGACTTTCTCGGTCACCGGCTCGACACCGTTAAACGATCCGCTTACATATGAGAGGTATTCGTCGTAGGTAAATCCGTTCTTATCCGAAGGAAGCTTCGTGCCATCTGCGATGATACCGGCGATCGTGAATGAGGTCGGGATGAAGTATGCCTTTCCATCTATTTTGGCCGCATCGATCAGGTTCGTATAAAATGCCGAAGCGTCATAACTCTTACCATCGAGATAGGAAGACATAACCATAAGATACTGGCTGCTTAGCAAGTCGATCGACTGTGCTGCGCCGAGGACCACGTCCGGGCCGACTCCGGAACGGATATCCGAAGCCAGGTTGCCGCTGACCATGGACATGGCGCTATACATCTGACGATCCGTTTCGTCGATATCCGACGTGGTATCTCCGGTGGAAAGGTAGTCATTCTGCTCGTAAAGGATCAGTTGCGCGAAATAGTCAGTATTCTGCTCGTTAAAGAGTCGCAGACCCTCTGCTTCGGAATAGGTCAGCGAGTCACCTAAGCTCGCGACCGTGATCACTGATTTTCCGACGTGCGGATTCTTATCTGCTTTCTCCAGTGTATATATGACCGCAGGGGTATTCCGGTCATGGCGATTGGCAGGTGGCATACGGGAGCCGAGGATGACCTTGTTCTCATCAAGATAGAGTATGGATGCGGTCTGGCTCTCCCAGCGGTTGATATCACAGTTATCAAAATTGAGTGTACAGATGTCTTCGCCGTTCTCCGCACCATACTCATAGATTCCGGTCGACTTGATCAGGTAGCCTCTTCCATCCATAGTAGAGGAGATCTTCTGGTAATCTGAGATCGGCTTCGCATCTGTGAGCTTGGTCACCTGACCGGTGGAAAGATCGATCCTGCCGGTAACCTGTGATTTTCCGGCGCCACGGAAGATGACCGTGCCGTTACCGCCACCGAAGTAGTCCCAGACGAACTTCAATTCATTTGGCCCGAATGCTTTGGAAAAATCGACGTCATAGAGAGCTTTTCCGTCTTTGGAAACAACAAGTTTGCTGTTTCTGTTGTACATATGTGTATACAAGATGACTTCGTACCCCTCGATCAGATGCATGTCTTCGAGAAGATAATCGGGGAATTCGGGAATCGTACTTAAGTCCATCGTCGTCTTTGATCCGAGAGGAAGACCGGTTTCCAGATCGATCTCCAGAGAATAGAGATTCCGCGACATCATGCCGGTGAAATAAAAGAGGGCTCCGTTTTCTCCTTCGGTGAAACCTAGCGGGAGATAACCGGCGAAGGCATGCTCGGGGTTCATGATCTCTTCGAGATCGACCATACGGAGAAGATTGCCGTCCAGGTCAAAGACCCCCAACTCCATATCTTCGTAGCTGGTCATGATCTGATATATCATCAGGTACTTGTCCTCTACCATCCATGGTCCGGCGGGAACGATCTCTGCGCCGTCCTCTTCAATGATCTGCGCATCCAGCAGTACTCTCTTGGCGGAATACCACGGATCCCCTTCGGATACTTTCTTAGCGGAAGACGTCTTTTTCTTACAGGATGCGGCCGAGAGACAAAGCGACGCGAGGAAAACGCCTGCTAACGTACACGAGATCCATTTTCTGAATAGCTTCATAACCGCACATCTCCCAAACTACCATGAATCAAGCCAACCCAATAATTCATCATCAGTTTATCAGGAAACGGATAGATAAACGTGACGATCTTCTCACTTAGTAACATCCTTTCCCTGCTATTATCTAATTATGAGTGTGTCATGAATATATAAGCAGGGAGGGATATTATGAGAAGAAATACCGGATCTGTCGTATTGGCGGTTGCTCTGGCATCTGCCTTGAGTTTTACTACGGCGTGCAGAAAGAAAAGTGATGAGTCGGAAGAAGTTAAGGAGCCCACTGCTGAAGCGCCGGTTTCGACGACACTTCCAGCAAATGATGAAGTGACAGTAGCAAACGGTGACGAGACTAGTAATACGACTGCCGATCGTCAACTTACCGACTTCCAGATCGAACTGGGAAGACCGCCTCTTTCTACAAATCCCGATGGCTCACCGGTCGCGCTTCCAGATGAGGGAAGACTCGGTTATGGTAATTCCTGTAACGGTTCTTTTGCCACGGGGAACAACAAATACCACTTCTTTATCGTTCACCCTGCCAAGCATATAATAGCGATTCAGATGGAGAATCGTTCTTCCGGAGAGGCCTATCTCATCTACTCTCCTAAACCGGTAAAAGATATAGAGAACAGTTTAGATATGCTGACTCTTGCTGATCAGTATCTGTATTTCAGGGAGAATATGACGTCGATCAAGAGACTCGATCTTACGGATTTTTCCGTGAAAGAAATTGCAGAAGGAAGTATCACGCGTCTGAACCAATATGGTGAGTCTCTCTTCTTCTGCAAAGACGGTTCCATAGTCCGATGTGATCTGGATGGAAGTAACGAAGAAGTGCTGTTTACCGCAACTGTCGGAGATCCGTCTTGTGATATCGCTTTTTGTGTAACTGACGATAAGATCCTCTTTTCGGATCCGAAAGAAGAAAGCTCTGACGGCCTGGCCTACGGAAAAATATACGCCATGGACCTAGACGGGCAGAATCAGGAAGAGATATTGCCGGATGCGATCGCCGGTAATACCGATGTGTTCTTCTCGGACGGGGAAAACCTCTACTTCTATGGGCAGATGCCTGAAAACCCGGACATGATCATGCTCAGCGATCCGGATATGACGGTCATAGGAAATGACTTTGTTGTCGTGGACGAGCAGGATGATGATCACGATGATGCTGATACGAAGATATCCGGTTACTTCTGCGTAAAGCTGGACGGAAGCGAAACTTGTTTCATCCAGACTTGTCCGGACGGGTCGGTTAATGCCGTGGATGGAAGTATCTTCTGGTCGGTTGCCGATACTATTTTCGCGTCGGGAGAGGACGTGGAAGCTATAGACGAATACGATGGTATAGAGATCGTCGGAGGTGACGATATTGTCGATTGGAAATTTGTGATCATCGACGATTGGGTATATTATTCTTATATTAACCCGGAAGGTTCCGGAGAGGCCCGGACCCGGAGAAGCTCTTTACGATCACCATATATCGTGGATCTGGACTGGCCGGCGATACCCTAGGCTGAATACTGTGGGAGAAATAGGATATGACAAACAATGATGTGGATATGAATACTTTGGAAAGTATGAGAAAGAAGGTGATGATCCTCAGTATCTGTGAGTGGGCCATCCCGCTGGCTTTTATCTGCTACGCCCTGATCAGAATGGTGACTTCGGGATACTCGGATATGGGACCGCTGATGCTGTTTTTCTCGTTTTTCGCTGCGATCGTTTTCGTGGCGGTGTTTCACTTGCTCGTTGTCAATAAGAGCCTTAAGGCATACCGGAATTACTATAAAACGACGTATGTATATTCTCTGATTCAGCAGGTCATCCCGGACGCGGTGTATCAGCCCGAGTACGGATTCCCTCGGGAGATGATCTCGCAGACGGGTCTCATGTCGATGGGCAATATCTACAAAAGTGAGGACTACATCCGAGGCACTTACAACAACGTGGAATTTGAAAGATCGGACATACTGATCCAGAATGAGACTCAGGACTCGGAGGGCCACACCCAAACGACGACGTATCTGAAAGGCCGCTGGATGATCTTCGAATCAAACAAGGACTTCACTGCGGATCTTCAGATCATCCAGAATGGTTTTTCCTTTGCGAGGAAGCGGACGGGGATCTTTACGAAGAAGACAGAGCGCAGACATGCCTTTAAGACGGAGGATGCACAGTTTAACAAGATGTTCAAGTGTTTCTGCCAGAATGAAGTGGAAGCTTTCTACCTTCTGACTCCGGGAGTGATGCAGGGGCTCATGAGCCTGGCTTCCCAAAGTGACGGGAAGATCATGGTCGGTTTTGTAGACAATAAGCTCCATGTGGCGATCCATTCCAGAAAGGATCACCTCGAACCGCCAATCTATCATAGTCCGAATGATAGTGATATCATGGAAATACAGAAAGAGATCGATGCGGTTACCTCTTTTGTAAAGGGAATGAACCTGGACAGACAGATCTATAAATATTCATAAGGAAGGAGAGTACGGGCCGGAAAGGAACGTACGACAAAAAGAATGGAATACATTATCGGAGCAATAGTGGTCGTAGCTGTAATCATCGTTTTGTGGTGGATCTCGACAATGAACGGTCTTCGCAGAGCGAAGGTAAAGATCGAAGAGGCTTCTTCGGGGATCGATGTTGCCCTCACGAAGCGTTATGATGTGCTGACCAAGATGGTAGACGTTGCGAAGTCATATGCCACATTTGAGAAGCAGACGATCCTCGATGCGATCAAACTCCGCCAGGGGATGAGCATCTCCGAGAAGAACCAGGCTGCGTCAGCGATGGGTGAAGTGCAGAAAGAATTGAATTTCCTTGCCGAGAACTATCCGCAGCTTCATTCCAATGAGAACTTCCGCCAGCTTCAGGTCGCGATCATGGACGTCGAGGAGCATCTGCAGGGCGCTCGTCGTGCATACAATGCAGGTGTATCTGACTTGAACCAGAGGATCGTTTCTTTCCCGACCAGCATCGTGGCCGGCGCCGCCGGAATCAAGAAGGAAGATTTCTTCGAGGCCGAGGAAGTCAAGCGTTCGGATGTGGATGTGAAGATCAGCATCTGATGATTCTTCCGGAAGCACTTGTCTTTTATTCAAGTCTGCCCGGTTCCGGGATAATGGTGTTCTGTCACTTTTTGAAAAGTACATAAAGAATACACATCGTGGATCTACACTCTCTTCGTACACTAAAAAAGCGAGGAGACGACAAAATGAAAAAGCACTATATTCGAATCACAGTCATCATCACTTCTTTGGTCCTGGTCGCCTTTATTCTGGCAGGCTGCTTCTTTACGTATATGAAATCCCAGGAAATCATCGACGATCGCATGGCATATATCCAGACGGCGGACAAACGACTGGAGTATTCCGATGAGGCAACCAGATCCGGACTGATCGATATGATCTACAGTCACAGCGGTTTTGTAGCACAATTTGGAGAAGGAGATGTCGGCATTTACGATAACGTCACTATTGACGGAAAAGTGATCACCTCGTCCGATCACTTCATTGTTGATATTGCATGGGAAGAAGACGGAAAGACCGTCTACGATGACCGTTTCGTCCTTGTCGATGAGCCCTTTGATCTGGATGACCACTATCTTT
>JAFZVE010000044.1 GCA_017617995.1 Clostridiales bacterium | reverse complement strand
CAGAAGGATCAGGAGAGGCTTGTTTCGGAGCAATACCGGCGTCTGCATAAATGCAGATGTGAATGCGGCTTACCAGATAATCAAACTGGGCGACACGCGAGAGCTCCTAATTAAGGAAGGAGAACAGATCTCCAAACTACACGTAGCCTGAATTAGATCAGGTAGAGGCATCAGGCTAATGCCATTAAAGTTCCGATAGGTCCTATGCTTATCGGTGATTTATAAATCTCAACTACCAAGTTGAAAATAGCCAATAATGAAAAATACCGATGATCGGGAGAGATGAGATGATCCGGTTACGGGGAGAAAGAGGATAAGATGCTGAAGGTTTTTCTTGTTGAGGACGAGTTCGTCGTCCGTGAAGGAATCAAAAATACGATCGACTGGGCGGCGCACGGTTACGAGTTCTGCGGCGAGGCCGGAGACGGTGAGCTCGCGTACTCCATGATCCAGAAGGAAAGGCCTGACATCGTTATTACCGACATCAAGATGCCCTTTATGGACGGACTTACACTGAGCTCCATGATCAAGTCCGAATTCCCGTGGATGGAGATTATTATTCTCACGGGATACGAGGATTTCCAGTTCGCCCGATCCGCGATCAAGATCGGCGTATCCTGCTATCTTCTCAAGCCCGTTAATGGCGACAACCTTCTTAAGGAGGTCGACGCCCTCGCCGAGAAGATCCGCGAGAAGAAGGCGGAGAGAGAAGCCGCGAAGAGATACGAAGAAGAGATGCGCGAGAGAACCGAGCTCGAGAAGCGTGATTTCTTCAATTCTCTGGTCAAAGGAGGCAAGAACGCATCGGAACTCATCGCCGAGGCCAAGAAGATCGAGATCGATATCTCGGCGCTTCGCTACAATGTCGTTCTGCTCAAGATCTGGTCGGACAAGCACGATATTGGTGAGTTTTCGAATAGTGTTCTCAATGTCGAGGACGGCGTCAGGAAAATAGCCGGTGATGAAGGCGCGATCTTCTTCGATTTTACCGTCGAAGGAACGGCGCTACTCTTTAAGGGCGACGACGACAAAGATATCGGAAGAAGAATCGATCGCGCGACGGCCAGGATGAAAGCCCTCTTCGCGGAATATAAGCATATCCGATATTTCGGCGCGATCGGGCAGACCGTCGAGCGGATCACGGAGATCCATACATCATTTGACTGGGCGAGCCGTGCGTTTGCCCATCTGTATCTGACAAACGAGAATGCTTTTCTCGTGGGATCGAAGGAAGGACTCCGCCCGGAGAACAACGTCGACATCCTCTCGGAGATCAATCCGCAGCACATCGACCGCCGTCTCATGAAGCGTTTCCTTCGTGCCGGCGAGCCGGCGGAGATCCCGTTCTTTCTCGAAGAATACTTGAACAATATCGGAGATCAGGCACTTAAGTCCAAGATGCTCCGCCAGTATATCGCGATGGACGTGTACTTCTGTGTGGCCGACTTCGCGGAAAATGAACTGGGCCTGAAGCGGTACGAGATGGAGGAGAAGTTTACTTTCCCGGGACCGGAGGTGCTCGCGGACGAAGAGCGGACACGTGACTTCCTCCTGAGGATCCTTAGAAACGCCCTCGAACTTCGAGAGGACCACTCGCTCGGCCGTTACCACGATGTCATGAAGGATGCTATCGCGTATATCGCCGAGCACTATTCGGACGACGAGCTCTCGCTTAATACCCTCGCGGCGCACGTCAATTTTTCGCCGAACCACCTAAGCGCGATCTTCAAACAGGAGACGGGGCAGCCCTTCATCAAGTACCTCACGGACTATCGCATGAACATGGCCAAAGAACTGTTGCGCCGTTCCTCGAAAAAGAGTAACGAGATCGGTATCCTCGTCGGCTACAAGGATCCGCACTATTTCTCGTACCTCTTTAAGAAGACGCAGGGCATGACGCCGACACAGTACAGGAGTATGGGCCACGGAGACGGAGAAGAGACATGATATCCGGCAAGAGGAAGAAACAAAGATCACGACTGGCGACACAGATCCGTATCTCGTATCTCGTGCTGCTGCTGCCGTGTCTGTTCTTCATCGCCTACGCCTTCTACAACATGTGGCACATCAACGAGCGGAACAACGAGATGACCAGCTCCGTCGTTGCCGCAAGTGAATTCAGCCTCGAGTTTAAAGACGACTTCGATTACCAGACGTATCTTCTCGTCGTCGGCAACATCTCTCCTGACAACACCGCACTCAATGAAGACCTCGACAAGGCAAGAGAAGTCGTTACCCGACTCAAGGGCTACACCAACACCGAGGACAACCTGCGAAGACTCGAGTATGCGGAGAAATACCTCAATAACCTGGAGACCTACGTCGCACAGATAAAAGAGAACCTCGGATACGAGAATAAGTACGAGGATAACATGCTCATCTGGGAGAACGACGTACAGATCGTGACGAGCCTTCTTTCGGAAACAATAAATGAATATATATATTATGAGAACCGCCAGATCCAGACGACACAGACGCAGAATAATGCTCTCTTCATGAATATCGTCGAAGTGTCGGCGGTGCTCCTCGCGGTCGGCCTCCTTAGCATGATCGTCGTTTCCTATTTCGGTCCGAAGTGGATCACCAAGCCGATCGAGGAGCAGGTCAAGGAGGAACAGAAACTCCTCCGGAAATCCGAGTTCGATCTTCTGCAGTCGCAGATCAATCCGCACTTCCTCTATAACACGCTCGACGCGATCGTCTGGTCCGCCGAGGCCGGGAATCAGAAACAGGTCGTCAGCATGGTCGGGAATCTCTCGGATTTCTTCCGGCTGTCCCTCAATAAAGGAAAAGAGACGGTCCTCGTGCGCGAGGAGCTCCAGCATGTACGCTCGTATCTCGAGATCCAGCATATCCGCTATCAGGATATCCTCACTTACGAGATCACTGTGCCGGAGGAGATCAACGAATTCCGCATCCCGAAGCTCACGGTACAGCCTGTCGTCGAAAATGCACTCTACCACGGCATCAAGAATAAGCGTGGCGGCGGACGGATCACGGTGAGCGGAGAAGAGAAGCGGGATTATTACTCGATCATCGTCGAGGACAATGGGAAGGGCATGACCGAGGAGCGTCTCCTCGAAGTGCGTAAAGCGATACGCGAAGGCGTGAGTGCCTCCGCCATCGCTGCCAATTCCGGAACAAACAGTTCGGGAGAGGGAAGTATCAGCGCCAATGTTACATCGGGTAATAATGCGGTGTACGGCCTTTATAACGTCAACGAGAGGATCCGCCTGACATATGGAGAAGAGTACGGCATCCATATCGAGAGCGTGCTCGACAAAGGGACGCGTGTGGAGATCCGTCTTCCGAAGATGAACGGGGGCGCTTGAGAAGAAACGATCCGTCGCGGGCCCGTATCAACGAAAATTGAAATCGAAAAGAAAAATCCTAACCGATTTCGTAAAAAAACCAACCAAGGGAAACGAGGGATAAAAAATCCAACTTCGTTTCCTTTTTTTCTGCATGGTCTTTTCCGGCACAAAACCTAAAATGAAGGCAGATGACGGGGGAAGACCCCGAATAGGAAATTTTATGGAGGTTGAAAATGAAAAAAGTAGTTGCAATACTTATGGCATCTCTTATGGCTTTTGGTCTCGTAGCTTGCTCGAGCTCCGACAGCACAACAACAGCCGGCACAACAGCGGGCAACAACGGCGGTGACGCCACCACAACAACTGCAGCCAACAACGAAGGCGGCAACAGCGGTTCCGGACTGATCAAAGTCGGTATCATCAACAACGACCCGAACGAATCCGGTTATCGTACAGCGAACGATGCAGACCTGCAGGCGATGTTCTGTGAAGCGAACGGCTATGACGCTTCCTTCTCTTACAGCATGAAGAACGACGAGCAGATCCAGTACGCGAAGACATTTATCCAGAACGAAGTAGACTATCTCCTTCTCTCTGCGGCTGACGTAGCAGGCTGGGATTCCGTTCTGAAGGATGCTCAGGAAGCCGGTGTTAAGGTTATCCTCTTCGACAGAACCATCAACGCTGACCCGAGTCTTTATGAAGCTTCTATCGTATCCGACATGGCTAAGGAAGGCCAGACAGCAGTAGATTGGCTCGCCAGCCAGAACCTGTCTGAGTACAATGTCATCCACATCCAGGGCGTCATGGGTTCCTCCGCACAGGTCGGAAGATCCGGTGCTCTCGACGAGAAGGTCGCTGCAGAAGCGAACTGGAACATCGTAAAACAGCAGACCGCTGAGTGGAACGCTGAGAAGGCACAGCAGATCGTTCAGTCCGTTATCGACTCCGGTGCGAAGTTCAACGTAATCTACGCTGAGAACGACGACATGGCGAAGGGCGCCGTTGCTGCTCTCGATGCAGCCGGTATCTCTCACGGTGTTGGTAAGGACGTAATCGTCATGGGATTTGACTGCAACAAGTGGGCGCTCGAAGAGCTCCTCGCTCAGAACTGGAACTACGACGGACAGTGCAATCCGTTCCAGGCCAGCTATATCGATGCAATCATCAAGGACCTCGAAGCAGGTAAGGCTCCGGCCCAGAAGACCATCATCATGGAAGAAAAGGGCTTCGATGCTGCAACGATTAAGCAGGAAGACGTAGACAAGTACGGTATCTAATTCCATAACCATTTACCCCAAGACGCGGTGCGGCGGGATCCGTAAGGAGAACATCGCACCGCGTTTTTTGGAAGGGGTAGGAACGTAGAAGAATCGATCGCAAATATAGTAAATCGCAAAGAGGTAAAACCCGTGGAAAATAATAGATTGCTTGAGATGCGGGGCATCGACAAAACTTTTCCGGGCGTAAAAGCACTACAGAACGTAGACTTTTCACTGAATAAGGGTGAGATCCACGCGCTGATGGGTGAGAACGGAGCCGGTAAGTCTACTCTGATCAAGGTCCTGACAGGCGTGTACACGAAGGATGCAGGCACGATCTCCCTGGATGGAGAGAACGTCTCGATCCACTCCCCGGCGGATGCGCAGAGACTCGGTATCAGTACGGTTTATCAGGAGATCACCCTGTGCCCGAATCTGACAGTAGCCGAGAACATGTATATCGGTCGTGGCAAGGACGTGCTCACGAACTGGAAAAAGATGAACGCCGATGCGAACAAGCTATTAACTAAGCTCGATATTCCGGCGAAAGCGACACAGCAGCTGGCCAATTGCTCGATCGCGGTACAGCAGATGGTAGCCATCGCAAGAGCCGTGGATATGGAATGTAAGGTATTGATCCTGGACGAGCCGACTTCCTCACTGGACGAACAGGAAGTAGAGAAGCTCTTCGGACTCATGCGTGATCTGAAGAATCTGGGAGTAGGCATCATCTTCGTTACCCATTTTCTCGATCAGGTATATGAAGTCTGCGACAAAATCACTGTTCTTCGCGACGGCCAGCTCGTCGGGGAATACGAGATCAAGGATCTTCCGAGAGTACAGCTCGTCGCGAAGATGCTTGGTAAAGAGATGGACGATCTTTCGGATATCAAGGGAGAAAGAGAAGCGTATCACAAGGAAGATGCCGATACGAAGATCTTTGAGGCCGAACAGCTCGTCAGTGATGCCGGGATCAAACCTTTCGATTTCTATATCAAGAAGGGCGAAGTAAACGGATTTACGGGACTTCTGGGTTCCGGCCGAAGCGAGTGCGTGCGTGCGATCTTCGGAGCGGACCGTGTCATCGGCGGCCACGTCAAAGTAAACGGTGCCGATGCCAAGATCCGCGGACCGCGTGATGCCATGAAGAAGGGTATCGCCTATCTTCCGGAAGACCGGAAAGTCGACGGCATCATCGGTGATCTGTCGGTAAGAGACAACATCATACTGGCGCTTCAGGTCATGAAAGGCTTCTTCAAGCCGTTCAGCAAAGCCCAGGCCAATGCTTTTGCCGATGAATACATCAAGAAACTCTCCATCAAGACCGCCTCGGCGGATACACCGATCAAATCTCTTTCAGGCGGAAACCAGCAGAAGGTGATCCTGGCCAGATGGCTCCTGATGCACCCCGAATATCTCATCCTCGACGAACCGACACGAGGCATCGATGTCGGCACCAAGGTAGATATTCAGAAGCTCGTCCTCGAACTGGCATCCGAGGGAATGAGCGTCACCTTTATTTCTTCCGAGACCGACGAGATGCTCCGTACATGCTCACGTCTGATCGTGATGCGTGACCGGAAAGTCGTCGGAGAACTATCAGGTGAAGATCTTACGCAGAGCAAGATCATGAGCACCATCGCGGGAGGGGAATAAAGAATGAATAAGTCGATCTTTAAGAAAATCACAGGCAATCAGCTGTTTATCCCGATCATGGCGCTTCTGCTCCTTGCGGTGATCAACCTGATCGTCGACCCCGGATTCTTCAAGGTAACTCTGGGTACAAATAACGCTGGCAATCCGGTCCTTTCAGGGTATCTGATCACGATTTTGGACTACGGATCGGAACTTGCGATCCTGGCAATAGGTATGACGCTCGTAACGGCAGCGTCCGGCGGCCAGGACATCTCGGTCGGTGCAACGATCGCTATCGCGGGCTCGGCTATGCTGCGCGTCCTCTGCGGCACGAACCCGAGACCGGATGCGATCCAGGCACCGATCATAGTGGCTTTCCTTGTCGCGTGTCTGGTCGGTATGCTGTGCGGTGCTTTTAACGGGGCGCTTGTATCGGTATTTAAGATCCAGCCCATGATCGCGACACTCGTACTCTTTACGGCCGGCCGCTCCATCGCGGCATGGATCAACGTCAACAAACTCCCGATCGTACCGGATCCGAAGTTTGCCTATTTCGGCGGATTTATCCCCGGTATCCCGATCCCGACCACGGTGTTCATCGTCATCGCATGTATCATCGTCATCGCACTGGTCCTGAAGTTCACGAACCTCGGACTTTACACCCAGGCGGTCGGTATCAACGAGAAGTCTGCAAGACTTAACGGTATCAACCCGACGTTCATCAAGTTCCTGGCGTTCGTCATCCTCGGACTTTGCGTGGCAGTAGCCGCACTCATCAAGGTCAGCCGTCTGTCGACGATCAACTACTCGGTTATCGCCAAGGACATCGAGATGGATGCCATCCTGGCGGTCGCCCTCGGCGGCAATGCCCTCTCCGGCGGTAAGTTCAACATGTGGGCCTCGATCATCGGCGCGTATGTGATTCAGTTCCTGACCACGACACTTTATAAGTTCAACGTCCAGTCCGACGCACTTGCCGCTTACAAGGCCGTCGTCGTGATCCTGCTGGTATTCTTCTCGGCCCCGAAGGTAAGAGAATACCTCGGTGGTTTTACCAAGAAACTCTCGGCAGGAAAAGCAGAAAAGAAAGAGAACAAGGGGGAGGCCTAAATGGATCAGAAAAAACTCAAGGGTGGAATCTTCAACAAGATCTCCGATACCAATCTTCTTCTTGTCATCACGATCGTGATCTTCCTTCTGATGTATATCGGCGCGATCATCTTCCAGGGCAGTGGTTTTAAGAAACCGCAGATGTTCTTCAACATCTTAAACGCCAACGCGGCTCTGATCATCACAGCCTGCGGTATGAGTATCGTCATGATCTCCGGCGGGATCGACATCTCCGTCGGCGGTGTGGTCGCTCTCGTCTCTATGTGCTGTGCCGTGTACCTCGATAAAGCGAACGGCAACGTATGGGTATCGATGCTGATCGCGATCGGAATCGGTCTGGCATTCGGACTTGTACAGGGCACACTGGTCGCGTACTTCGACATCCAGCCGTTCATCGTCTCACTCGCAGGCATGTTCTTCGCAAGAGGCATGACAACGATCGTAAACACCAAGCCGTTCAACGTGCAGAACCAGTCATTCGTAAAACTCAAGGAAACAAGAATCAAGATCCCGGGAATGGGCTCATACAACAAGAAGGGTATGTACATCCCGGCATCTATCGAAATCGGTGTGGTCGTGGCGCTCGTGCTTGTGGTAATATTGTTCTTAGTACTACGCTACACGAAGCTCGGCAGATCTTTCTACGCAGTTGGCGGCAATAAGCAGAGTGCGCTCATGCTCGGTATCGATGTAAGAAGGACGAAGTTCCTCTCGCACATGCTCTGTAGCCTTCTGGCCGGTATCGGAGGATATGTATACTTCCTCAATGTCGGTTCTGGTGCTGCTTCCCATGCCTCGGGCATGGAGATGAACGCCATTGCTTCCTCCATCATCGGAGGAACGATGCTCACCGGTGGCGTCGGCAATCTCGTGGGCACACTTTTCGGAGTGCTGTCGCTCAGTACGATCCAGAATATCGTCGCTTCGGCAGGTCTTGGCGAGGCCTGGTGGACCGGTATTACGATCGCTGCGATGCTCTGTCTTTTCCTCCTGATCCAGAGTATCGTCATACGGCAGAAGAAAAGGGCGCTCAAGACTTAAGGAGCTTTGAGGATGGGAAAGAAACCCCAT
This sequence comes from Clostridiales bacterium, assembly GCA_017617995.1. Lineage (GTDB taxonomy): Bacteria > Bacillota > Clostridia > Saccharofermentanales > Saccharofermentanaceae > Scatonaster. The sequence continues at coordinate 22,136 of JAFZVE010000044.1, read as the reverse complement.
ATGGTGGCAATACTACTCCTGCTGGCGATCTTTACCGTCGCCTGCCGGAGTAGTATTGTTTCCGAGACAACACAGGAAAGTACATCGGAGAAGAAGGACGTCACGGTAGGCTTTTCGCAACTTGGTGCCGAGTCCGACTGGCGTGCGGCCAACACCGAGTCTATGCTGTCGGCGCTCTCGAAGGAGAACGGATTTAATCTCATCTACAAGAACGGACAGCAGAAACAGGCCAACCAGGTCACGGCGCTTCGGATGTTCATCCAGCAGGAAGTCGACTATATCGTGCTTGCTCCGGAGACGGAGACCGGATGGGACTTCGTTCTGCAGGAAGCCAAGGATGCCGGTATCCCGGTCATCATCGTCGACCGGCGTGTCGATGTTGCCGACCGCTCACTTTATACCTGCTGGGTCGGTTCGGACTTCGAGCTCGAAGGACAGAAGATGGCGGCCTGGATCCATGAATATACCCGTTCTGCGGGAATCGCTCCGGAAGATGTCCATATCGTCAACATCCAGGGTACGCTCGGCTCGTCTGCGCAGCTCGGAAGGACGCGCGGCCTGAGTAACGCTGCCAGGGATTACGGCTGGGATCTGATCGCGGAAGAGAGCGGCGAATTTACCGAGGCGAGAGGCCGTGAAGTTATGGCTTCCTTCCTCCATGATTATGACAACATCAACATCGTGTACTGCGAGAACGATAACGAGGCGATCGGTGCGATCGACGCCATAGAAGCGGCCGGCAAACGTGTCGGTTCCGATATCCAGAACGGGGAGATCATGGTCGTGTCCTTCGACGGTATCAACGCGCAGGCTCTGGAATATCTCCGACAAGGGAAGATCTCCTGTATCGCCGAGTGTAATCCTCTCCACGGCCCGCGTGTCCTGGAACTGATCGAGACGCTCGAAGCAGGCGGAACTCCCGAGAAGTATAACTACGTTCCCGAGACACTCTTTAGTTCCGTCCCCGAGATCACGAGCGTGACTGTCGACGACGTGACCTACGAAGTGGATATCGTAAGCTGATAGAGGATCTTTAGAAGGATTTAGGTATCGTTACCGGTACGATGCTTCATTATTTGCCCGATTCCTTTAAGTCGGCGATCACGACGCAGGCTTATACGAATCGGTGGAATAGATCGCGAAGTAATCTTTCTTATTGCCCTTCTCCGCAGCGACCAGATAATGCAGGCCGGTACTTGTGACGGAATCGTACATGGAAGAGGTGACAGACAGCTCATATTCTCCACCCTTGCCGTTGTCGTAGTAGACGTAATAGCGTGTCGTATCACTGGAATTGTTGTCAGAAGAGTGGATGATCTTTGTCTGTTTGTGCGTAACGTCGATCGAGTACACCTTATACTGTGCCTCCTCGGGCTTGGGTCCGCTATTCGACATCGAGCTTAATGCCGAACGGAAGACGAAGTAAAAGCCGACGATGAAGATCAGCGGAACAATGCATAAAACGAGCCGCAGGATGTTTAGCGGTTCATTCCGGAGACGGGCGCGAAGGATCATGGAAACCGCGGAAACGACACAGAAGCCGGCGGCGACAAATGTAAAGACGAGAAGGATCTTCCCAAAGGTGGAAGCGCCCTCCTGACGTCCATCATAGAAGATCTGATAATCGGCTTTAAGAACATCATTGGTAAGGACGATCTTTCCTTCTTCGGGATCGAGCTTCCTTGCTTCCCCGATGACTCTCGTGCGCTCAGCCTGCAGTTCGTCGTAATGTCCCCGGTAGTTTTTCTCGCTGTTCTGCATGATGCGGACACACAAGAGAAACATGCCGACGAGAACCAGCACTCCGAGAAATCCGATAAGTATATTCTTGACTCTATCACTCATACTGACGCCCCTCCCGATGATCCTACTGATGTTCTACAGGTATTCTATCACAACGGGAATGGCCTGACCAAGTTGTGAAAATCCGTGCACTTCTTTATAATCCAATCATAGCCTTTAGTAGTGAGGACCGAAGAGGGTAAGACTATGGATACATTTGTAGATGAGAGAGATCAGAAACTGCTGGAAGCCGATCAGTACACGTTTGCCGTGCTGCGGCGCATCATGGGCGCGGAAACACAGATCCTTCTTTCCGACCATGAGAACGTGATCATCTGCTTCACCGGCCATCCGTATCCGGTATGGATCTGGATGCCGGACAGCGCGACCGCCGAGGAGATGGAGCGAGTCTATATGCTCGCGAAGGACAAGGGTCTTCTTAACGGCGACTACCATTTCAACATCAAGTACGATCTTGCCGAGTATTTCATGAGAAGATCTGCGGAAGACGGACAGAAGATGCATATCTCGATGAACCTGTTCGCCTACGACTGTCCCGACCCGATTCGTCCGGCGGAGAAAGCGGAGGGCGCACTCCACCGATGCACGATGGATGACCTTGACGATCTCGTCGACATCATCGAATTGTTCCATCAGGAGACCGAGATCGACCAGCTAAACAGAGAGCAGTACATGGAAGGGGCGAAGGGCATCCTTCAGGGTGAGAATATGTACTTCTGGAAAGACGCGGAAGGACGTACTGTGGCAAGCTGTAAGTTCGCGCCCAGCGGCAAACTGGCCTCGATCAATCTCGTCTTCACGTATCCTGATCACAGAAGGAAACACTACGCCGAGAATCTGGTCTATGAGGTGACGAAGATAGCCAGGGATGAGGGATATATCCCGATGCTCTACACCGATGCGGACTATGTCGCTTCCAATTCCTGCTATGAGAAGATCGGCTATATCCTTAGAGGGAAACTCTGCACGATCGAACCGGATAGATAAGGAGAGAATCATGAGTATTGAACTGATCCCCGCAAGAAGAGAAGATCTCGAGATGATCTGGAAGATGCAGGTCGAAGCATTCTCTGCACTTCTTAAGAAATACCAGGACTACGATATGAGTCCCGCCGCCGAACCGCTCGAGAAGATCGTCGCACGCTTCGAGCAGCCGTGGACGACCTACTACTTCATCGTCGCTGACGAGAAGAAAGAGGAACTCGATCCTGTATGCCCCATGGGTGCTCGATTTGAGACCAACCAGAGTCAGACCGTCGGCGCGATCCGTATCGTCGATAAGAAAGACGGGAGCAGGAAGAGGATCTCGCCTCTTTGGATCATGCCGGAGTTTCGCGGGCGCGGCTATGCCCAGCAGGCGATCCTTGCGGCCGAGGCGATCCACGGCGCGGACAATTGGGCACTCGATACGATCCTTCAGGAGAAGGGCAACCTCCATCTATATGAGAAGCTCGGCTACTGTCGGACAGGAAGAATCGAGCACATCAATGACAGGATGGACATCGTTTTCTACGAGAAGGGATGAAGTGTCAGTGTGTCTGGCAAGAGAGATGGATCAGATATGACGAGACAAGAACTGGAAAACGAAATTCGAAGACTCATCGCCTGGCTCGCTCCGGAAGGCACGGGATTTGAGTGGAACAGTACCATCGAGTTTGGCCGCTGCAGAAGAAAGCTCCCATCGAAGAAGGGTGAGCCGGGGCAGCAGACGATCCAGATTAACTACACGTTTGCCAGCATTAACTCCTGGGAAGTCGTTCGCTATGTCGTGCTCCACGAGATCGCCCATGCGCGGACGAACGGGCATAAGCACGATGAGATCTGGCAGAGAGAATTTGTCCGACTGGGCGGCGACGGTGCGATTACCATCGGCGAGACAGCCCAGAACGGCACGCTCCGTGTGATCCTTGGAAAATACGTGGGTACTTGCCCGGTATGCGGAGAGAAGCTCTATACAAACAGGAAAAGATCCGGCGAATTCTTCCATTGCGATGCGGGACGTACTTACAGATATATACTGAATCCCGAAGTGACAGATTCCGATCCTTCTGAGAAATCCTAATCGCATGAAGCAGATCCTGAGGAAGAATGTTCGCGGATATCCTATAGAATTTATCGAAAAACGATAAATAATGCTTGAAAATCAATAACGCGCGTGCTACAATATCGTCAGGAAATCACAAAGGGCTGCTTAAGGATATTTCGATCCAATCAGGAGGAAGAGACGATGAATCAGGATGGGATCAGACTTGCGGAGATGCTCGCATCGAAGTACGGGACATTTCACAGTATCGGGAAGGAAATCGAGAATCGCGAATTTGCGATCAATAAGGCACGCGCGGCTGCGAGTGCACCGAAGATGAATCGTCCCGAAACGAAAGGCGTGTACGTGATTCTTGCCCTGGTGGCAACCGTGTCACTCTACATCGTAGGTGGTTTGGTCTACCTGATGGTCTGGTCCATGGCCTATACGTATGCCAACAAGATCCTGCCGTTTATTATGCTCCTGCCTCTGATTGTGGCGGCCATCATCCTTGCTGTCGGAGCCGAGCGGGGACATAAGGAAATGAAAGCGCACAATGCCGCCGCCGAGCGGGAAGAAGAGGGAAGACAGAAGAAAATAGGAGATCTTCAGCAGGAACTTGATGATCTAAGATCACAGGCACAGCTCCTTCAGAGCGAACTGGATGAATATGTGGACCGTGTGCCGGAAAACATGCGCACCCGTAACCGCATGATGCAGGTTAAAACCCACCTTGAGACCGGCGATGTAAGCACCTTCGAAGAAGCCGTCACCCTCGTTTCCGGTAGCAACAAGTAAGGTGCGCGCATAGTCGCAATCATTGCGTCACATGTATATCAGAAAATACCCCGCAGAATCAATGCGTCCGGTTGATCCCGACGATCGTCCAGTCCAGATTCGAGAGCACGAAGTTGTTCCCGCAGAACGGACACTGCCGGGAGAGGATCGAGTCAAAAGTTCCGCCGCATTTACTGCAATTGACGCTGTACGCTGAGAAAACGACCGGCGTTCTCGCCGCCTTGTGGCGCACGAGCAGAACCTGGAAATTCTCTTTTCTCCGCAGGAACTGGCCATTTGAATAGTAGACGTTATCGAGGAAGACCGTCATCGCGACCTGGAGGAAATCCCCGGCCAGACCGGCATTGTCGAAACGGCAAGCGCCGCGGTAACGGATACTCACGAGATCGTCCATGTAGGAAAGGTCGTCCGAGCCCGCATAGAGACTGCAGTGGGCACGATCATCGGAATAGGCGATCGTGCGGATCGCCGAGAGGATCTTCCCCTCGAAGATATCGAATGAGAAATCCGGGTCAAAAGGCTTGACCGCCGCTTCTGTTTTTCTGCGGCTGCTCGTCGCGCCGGCCATGTCGAGTGTATCGGCAGCCATCCTGGCAACGCCTACGACGCCTTTGGCACTGATTACGGCATTGCCGATCATGAAGCTTATAAGGAAGGTCGCCCAGCCGCAAAGCCCGCCGGAGATCGGTGCGGCAAATGCGATGATCCAGGCATTATATCCGCCGATTGCCATCACGATGCCGACGATAAGCGCAGTTATCAGACCGACAGCTACGCCGATGATCGTCGCCGTATGCATCGACTGTTCGACACTGTTCTGCTTCGGCATGGGGAAGATCATCGAATAGTATGTATTTACACAAGGATAGAGATCGTCGATCTTGAACTTCGTCCCGCACATCGGGCAGCCGTTGACGGCGTCCTTGGCCGCGGTCCGGTTTCCGCAGTTTGGGCACGCGATGATCCGCTCCGCATCACTTCCGTAAGATGCATCCCCGGCACGGTCGAGGATGTGGCAATATACCACGTCGTCACTTGCGTCATCGACACGAAGTCGCGATCTTCCGTCGGTCAGATCCGTGACGGCGTTACAATGTTTGGTCGCATTTGTCATCTGAAAAGCACCGAAGTCGAAGGTCGCTTCGTGGCCCCGTTCGTCGATCGTGTGCTCGAATCTTTCGCTATAGGCAAGGCCCTTACTGCGCAGACGTTTCTGATGCTCGGTCAGTGCGTGGCGCATATTGATCGACACGTGCGACGGCATCTCGCCCTTGCTGTAAAAACTATCGAGTTCTCTTAAGAAAGTATCCCGGATGTTCTCTTTCATAGTCCTGACCTCTCTCCACCTGTTTCCTGATTAAAGGAGACGAATTCTTCAGATATTTCCGCCTTCGAGGAGATTTCTTCTCCTGAAAATACCTGCCGATTTTATGATAGCATATATGCTCTTGATAAAAACCTTGAAAAAAGGGGACGCAGGTCCGTCTATTTCGCCGCTCTTTTCGAATTTTCTTCGAAAGGTATAATAAGTATGTGAGCACGCTTATATCGAAGATTTTCGGAGGAATCATCCATGAGAGATGCATCGAGACTGGGACGCAACATGAAGCATCATAAAAGAAAAGTCAGAAGGAAGAGAAAGACAGGCTGGCTCGGACTTCTGACTTCGGTTCTGGTCGTTATCACCTTTATCCTCGTGATCAAGTACTGGCCGTTCGGTAAGAAGACGGAGCCGACTGATGCACAGTCCTCGGATTCATCGATCGCTTCCGGAGAGACTACTCCTCAAGTTACAAGTGAAGGGCAGGGTGCTTCGAAGGGGACCGCCTCCCAGCCCGCCCCCGGCGAAGGAGAAGAAACCTTCGAGGCCGTTTTCCTGGGTGTACAGAACTATGGTGCCCCGGAGACGAAGAAGGAAAATGCCGAGCAGTTCCGTTACCGTTTCAGTGTGGACGGGGAGGAGAAGACCTACGCCATCAACAACGCGCTTCTCGACAGTAGCGGCAATCCCGCCTATCCCGTACAGAATGAACTGAAGGAGGGGTATTCCTTCCAGGTCACCCTGAAGGACGGCGTGATCGTCGATGTCACCGAGATCCCGTACGATCCGGCCATCTCCTACACGCCTGTCGTGCAGGGAACACCCGGGGAGAAGACCGTCATCAACTTCATCAAGACGTCCCTCATGCCGGTCGGCACGACGCTCTATGTATTCGGCGGCGGCTGGGACTGGCAGGACACGGGAAGTGCGATCCAGGCAAGGACCCTCGGCGTCTCCGATGACTGGGTGCGTTTCTTCCGCTCTCAGGATGAGAACTATACCTTCCGCGACAAGGACGACGATGAATCCCAGCGCGATCCGACCACCAGCTATTATCCCTTCGGCGGCTATAACGAATACTACTACGCGGGACTCGACTGCTCCGGCTTCGTCGGCTGGACGATCTACAATACATTTGAGACAGAGGACGGAAAACCCGGCTACGTCGGAAGTGCCTCGAAAATGGCCAAACGCTTCTCGGACTACGGCTGGGGTGCTTTTTCCAAGCCGGATATCGCCTCGGGAGAAAGCGGAAGCAAACTCAAGCCCGGAGACATCATCAGCATCAAGGGACACGTCTGGATCTCGCTCGGCACCTGCGACGACGGCAGTGTCCTGATCGTCCACTCCACAAATGGTTTCGTGAGCCGTACCGGCCAGCCCGGAGGCGGCGTCGCGCTCGCGGCGATCGGCGACAGCAAGGACTGCGAGGCCTACAGGCTCGCCGATACTTACATGGAGAAGTACTACCCCGAGTGGTACAGCCGCTACACCGTCGCGCTCAGCAGCCCCGATAAGTACTTCAACTTCGAGTCCGAAGACGCCGGGCGTTTCTCGTGGGATACCACTTCCGGAGATGCACTTTCCGATGACCTTGGTGCACGAGGCATGACACCGGAGCAGATCCTCAAATACTGCTACGGAGAAAAGTGATTCTTAAGTAAGAGACAAGGCAATAGTTTCGGCATTTGCTATGCCGCCATTTGATTTCTTTTGTATATGACTAGTATATTCCCCATCAGCATGGCAAGCGGTAAAATGATATCGTTAGTGGAAGGGCGGTGCCGTATGTGGCGCAGCGCCCCGGATCAAAAAAGGGAGATGACCATATGCTGAGACTCAGACCATTTAAACCGTGCGACGCCGAGAAGATCGTGACCTGGTGTCAGGACGAGAAGACGTTCCTCCTATGGGGCGGCGCGCTTATCGGCACATATCCGATCGGACCGGAACAGATGACCGGCAAATACATCGGCGAGAACGGCGGCTGCGCGGAGGAGGACAATTTCTACCCGATGACCGCCTGTGACGAGGAAGGCGTTGCCGGACACCTTATCCTCCGCTACCTCCATGGCGACCCGGGCATCGTACGCTTCGGCTGGGTCATTCTCGATCCTTCGCGTCGCGGCAAAGGCTACGGCAAAGAGATGATCCGCCTCGCCCTGAAATATGCTTTTCTCATCTTGAACGCCCGCAAAGTCAGCATCGGTGTTTATGACAACAACCCCGCCGCCTATCACTGCTATCTTTCCACCGGTTTCCGTAAAGCCGGCCCCGACGGCGAGAAGGACAGGGATGACGTGATCCTCGGTGAGCCGTGCCGCGTTATCGAACTCGAGATCACGAAAGAAGAGTGGCTCGCCCGCATCGACGGTAATTAAGGAGATTTACACATGGACATTATGGACGCCATTTTCAACCGCCGCAGTTACCGTGGAAAGTTCAAGGATGCGCCCGTTCCGCGTGAAGACCTGACGAAGATCCTGGAAGCCGGTCTTGCCGCACCTTCCGGATGCAATAAGCAGACCACGAGCCTCATCGCCGTAGATGATCCGGAGGTCCTTCAGAAGCTGAAAGCCGTGATCGATCCGCCGGTCGCGCAGACCGCTCCAGCCGCGATCTGTGTCCTGACACAGCGCATCAACGCATACCGCGACAGATGCTTCGCGATCCAGGATTATTCTGCGGCCATCGAGAACATGCTCCTGGCGATCGTTTCCCTCGGTTACCAGAGCTGCTGGTACGAGGGGCATATTACGGACGAAGATAAGATCAACGAGAAGATGGCGAAGATCCTCGGTGTGCCGGAGGGATATGAGCTGATCTGCTATCTTCCGGTCGGTATCGCGGAAGACGAGCCGAAAGAACCGCGAAAGAAAGCCTTTGATGAGCGCGCTTGGTTTAATTCCTTCCCGAATTGAGGTTATGTAAATGATTGCCTTTAAAGAAGTAGATAAATCCTTCTTTCCACAGTACGATGAGGTCACCCAGAATGTGGAGATCCACTCTTTGTACCAGATCAAAAGAATCGATTCCGGCTTGGGCGGCCTTCAGTTCGAAGAGGTGCCTGTCGAGCCCTATGTCAAAGACCTCGCTGTCTACGAGCGCGCTTGTGACTATGAGAAACTCTTCGACAACCTTTCGACCTGGCGCTTCTACATGGCATTTGACGGTGAAAAGCCCGTCGGTGCCGCGACCGTGGCCGGCACCACCGAGCATCTCGACATGCTCGCCGGAAGAAAAGACCTCTGCGTCCTCTGGGACATCCGTGTCCAGGACGGGTACAAACATCAGGGGATCGGGCAGAAACTCTTCGACATGGCCGTTGCCGGCGGAAAGAAAGACGGCTACAAACAGATGGTCATCGAGTGTCAGAACACGAACGTGACAGCCGTGAACTTCTATAAGAAGCAGGGCGCCCTGCTCGGTAAGGTCGATATGTACGCCTACTACGCGGAAACGGGTCTCGAGGACGAAGCCCAGCTCCTTTGGTATCTGGACCTGTAAGTCAAGCCCGCAACAGACAACGGCCCCCATCACCGATAAACAAGAAAGAGGTAAAAGCTATGAATTGTAAATACATGCGCATCCAGGGAAGAGACAATGCCTACCGCACCCAGTATCCGAGAGGGATCTTCGCGATATGCTGGCGCCTGGTCAACGACGGCATCATGTCTCCCGAGGACGAGAAACTCTTCCGCGACATCGACGACTGGTTTAAGGAGAACCTCCCGGAGCCCGATCCGTGCAAGAACGGGGAGTGTGTGATCACGTTCTTTAAAGTGGGAGCGTCCGACGAGATGCTCGAGAAGATCGCTCCGGCCGTTGCCCTCCTGGATAAGTACGGAAGGCCCTACGACCTCGTCTACACGAACTTCGTCGGCACCATCGTATACGAAGACGAGTGGCAGATCGCCGTAAAGGTCGAAGACGGGAAGATGGTCTAATCTTTATCTTTTCTTTACCTTCCTTTGACGATGACTTTACCTTCTCCGGTTAAGATGGAACCATAAGAACAGAGCAACACACTCGGTGTTGCGAAGAACTACGGAGGAGAAAAGCCATGAAGATGAGAGAAAGAGTCTGGACAGTCATTACACTGGTGATTGCGGGGATCGCAATGGGCTTGATCGTTACTTCTATCTTTGCCAAGATCCCGCTCCTCCTGATTGCCGGCCTTGCGGTCTTAGTCCTCGGCCAGATGTCCTACATGCATCTGTTCGGGATGACGAAGAAGACCTACAGAAGAGCCGCCCAGGACAACGCATGACCCACTAACTCATAAATACCACCCTCTAACAGGAAGACCCGAGCACCCCCCTCAACAGCTCGGGTTTTTCTGTGTGAAAAGCACTTGCGCCTGGGGGAGGAATGCTATAATGACCATATACGTTCGTGTGAGTCAATTCATAGGAGATGATAACCATGACCACCCCGGAACAACGTCATCAGCTATATCTGAAGCAGGTCGCTCTTCTGGATACGTTCCTGGAGAAGCACGCCATCACCCGCGCTCAGTACGAGAAGAGCTTTCACGACCTGACGGAGAAGATGGGTGAGCCACTCCCTGAAGCATCTGAGAAACAGGAACTGCCTCAGGATCCGCCGCAAGAGCCTTCTCCCAATCAAGATACTCAAGTGAAACAAGAAGGAGAACCCCAATGAACCACGTTAGAAGAGCCGAGAGTAAAGACATCCCGCGCATCATGGACCTTCTGGTCCAGGTCGACATGGTACACCATAACGGACGCCCGGATCTCTTTAAAGGCCCGGTCACGAAGTATAACGCAGAGGAGCTTCAGGAGATCTTGGCAGACGATACCAAGCCGGTATTTGTCTGCGAAAACGATGACGGACTGGTAATCGGCCATGCATTCTGTATCCACAAGCAGGTGATAGGAGATTCCGTCCTGACGGATGTCCGCACCCTCTATATCGACGACATATGTGTGGATGAGGCTGCTCGCGGAACAGGCGCAGGTCGCGCACTCTACGATCACGTGATCTCCTATGCCCGGGAACAGGCTTCTATAACGTGACACTTAATGTCTGGACCTGTAATCCCGGCGCCATGTGCTTCTACGAAGCCATGGGACTGAAGCCCCAGAAGATCGGGATGGAGATGATTCTCTGACAAATTTCAAAACTTTAAAGTTCGGTTAAGGTTGGGGAGGCATAATAAAGCCATAGAAAGCAATAAACTTTTCATACCCCCCTCAAAACCAATACCCCCTTCAGAAAGCCCGGAAGATCCGGGTTTTTCTTTTTGGCTACAGGTTTCTATATTGATGACGATATTAGCCTGAAATATATCGCTATCAGAAGAATCAAAGTCGTACAACAAAAGGTGGATCAGAAGCACAAGAGAAAGCTCATAAAGTAGGAAGTGGGACGCGAATTAAGTAGGAGTAAACGAAATGTAAAAAATCTGTGAAAACCACTGATATGCGTAGTATATCAGTATTGGAACTCTTTACCAAGAGTTCCAATACTCTAATATATCTCTGAAAGCTAGGAGGAAATCGATATGAATAAACGAGTACTGAGTCTTATTTCTATCCTTATTGTGGCATTCATGCTTCAGGGGTGTCCTGATACCTTGTCTTCGAATAATAACCAGAATGGCAAGTCGGAAAAAGCAGTTGCAGAGAATGTGGCTGATGGCAACAATGAAGAAAAACATTCGGATGAAGAGGCGGAAGCAATCGATTGCCTCTTGCTTGTAGAAATAAATTATGAATCGAATGTTGTCATGGCCAAATATTCAATTATTGTTAGCCTTGATGGGGAAGAAATCGCTACCGTTGGCAATGGAAACGAATATTTTGGCTCCTTTGATGTGAAATCTGGGAAACATGAATTGACCTTCGAAAAGAACGGAGACTCGAAAATCAGTAATTCCTATTCCTTTGATGTGAATAGTAACTGTACTGTATATTGTTCTCTAAAGTCACATTTGGATTATATTGAGATTACAGAAAAGGATGCGAAGGGTGAAGCGGTCTGTCCGTCGGATCAGCATCAATGGGAAGAGGCGACCTGCCTGAGCCCGATGACATGTAAAGTATGCGGCTTGACAGTAGGTGATGTGGTAGATCATAAGCCCGGATCGTGGCAAACAACTAAGCAGGCAACCTGCACTGAAGAGGGTGAGGAAAGTAGTGCCTGCACAATATGTGGTGAGACTATCACACGCAATGTGGATAAAATCCCACATAATGTTGAACAATGGGAAATCGTGAAAGATCCAACATGCACTGTAGTAGGCGAGGAAAAGGGCGTGTGTACGGAATGTGGACAGGAAATAACTCGTTCGATTGACAAGATTGCGCACGATTCGGGCGATTGGGAAATCGAAAAAGAGGCTTCTTTCTCCGAGCCGGGTGTGCGTGTCAAAAAGTGTAAGGAATGTGGAGAAGTGACGAAACGAGAGGAGTACAATCTTACCGAAGAAGAACAAGTGGCATGGCTCAAAGACAATTGCCAAAGTGGAATGTATGATGCAATATCAAGAGATCCCAATGCGCATAAGGGCGATTACGTAAAGTTTACGTGTACAATAGTACAGGTTTGTTCAGAGGCAAAATCTTCAAAATACTACTCAGAATACAGGGGGGCTACAAATGGCAGTTATGAAGATGTTGCTTACCTTTACATAGATAACTACGGAGAATCGCGAATACTGGAAGATGACAAGATAACGGTTTATGGAGTATCTGATGGGTTGCTAACATACGAGACAGTTTTGGGATCAACAGTTACTATCCCCAAGATTATTGTTCTCTACTATGAGCAGAAATAGTGATTCATACCCTTACTTCAATGAGCCTCGGCTAATCACCGAGGCTTTTTCTTTTTTGCGCGAAAACGCTCGATGCTTTTTAGGAGAGCAAACACTATTAAGATAGAGTTCTTGCGTTATAATAGAAATAGGTTTTCATCCAGCAGTGTGGAGGAATGTTGTATGAGTGATTCGATCAAAGAATTAACCGATCTTGTGGTGGCATTTCGAGATGCTAGAGATTGGAAACAGTTCCACAATCCTAAAGATTTAGCCATATCCATTTCGCTGGAAGCAGCGGAACTTTTGGAAGCATTCCAATGGAGCGGCACGGATGTCGAAGCTGATACTGAGAAGAAGGTATCGACGGTTAGAGAAGAACTTGCGGATGTAATAATCTATGCTCTCCTGATGGCACATGATCAGGGACTTGATGTATCCGAAATCGTTAGATCTAAGATGGAAGAGAATGGCAGCAAATATCCTGCTGATAAAGCGTATGGAAGAGCTGATAAATATACGGCATATAAAGACGGGGTTCAGGATACATGATCGTATATGAAGGGACAAAAACCGAGTTTCAGAGAAGTGTTGACCTCGATACCATTGCAGAAGAGATCGCGTCAAACATACTCCGAAAGCTGGGACGACACACTCCTGACAGCGAGTTTCGTTCCTGGATCAATTCGCTTCATTACATGTATAAGGTGCTTAACGATAAAGAGATACCGGACGACTCCGGAATTGCTGTAGAGTATAACATTCCACAGACTGCTAAAAGAGTGGACTTTATGATCTCTGGGTACGATGAACAAGGTCGGCCAGGTATGGTCATTATCGAATTGAAGCAGTGGAGTGAACTAAAGAAAGTTGTATCTACGGAAGCGCTTGTGGAGACATTTACAGGTGGTGCAAACCGAAAGGTGGTTCACCCATCTTATCAGGCTTGGTCATATGCTCGTCTGATAGCGGATTATAATGCGTCTGTTCAGGATGCATGTGTTATGCTCATACCTTGTGCGTATCTGCATAACTATATGAGACGTGATCATGATCCTTTAGATGACGAACAATATTCTGATTACACTTCGGAAGCACCGGCTTTTTCGATGGGACAGGTTCTGGAACTTCGCGAATATATCAAGAAGTTTGTGAGAAAGGGCGACAACAAAGAGGTCCTCTATCTTGTCGATCATGGTAAGATACGTCCTTCGAAGAGCCTGCAGGACAGTATCGAGTCAATGATCAAGGGCAACCAGGAATTCATCATGATCGATGAACAGCGTGTGGTATATGAAGAGATTATCAAAATCTCAACGAAGTGCCAGAGAGACCACAAGAAACGTACAATCATTTGCAAAGGTGGACCGGGAACGGGTAAAAGCGTCATCGCCGTTCAGCTTCTTGCTGAGTTGACCAAACGTGGGCAGTTCGTCCAGTATGTTTCGAAAAACAGCGCACCAAGACAAGTGTATCTTGAAAAACTGAAGGGCGCGATCCGCAAAAGCAGTGTCGATAACATGTTTAAGGGATCCGGTACATATGTGGATGTTGGGAATAACGTTATTCATACACTTCTGGTGGATGAGGCGCACCGCCTTAATGAGAAATCCGGAATATTCCACAATAAAGGTGAGAATCAGATCAAGGAGATCATCCACGCTTCGACCTGCTCTGTGTTTTTCATAGATGAGAGTCAGCGCGTTACGATGGATGATATCGGATCGGTCGACGAGATAAAGAAATGGGCGAAACTGGAAGGTTCTGAAGTAATCGAGTATGAACTGGTTTCCCAGTTCCGTTGCAATGGATCAAATGGCTATCTGGCATGGCTGGACGATCTTCTTCAGATTCGAGAAACAGCAAATTATGACCTTGATGGTGTGGATTATGAAATCAAACTCTGCGATTCTCCGGAAGAAGTGAAGCGCATCATATTCGAGAAAAACAAAGAAACCAACCGTGCCAGAATTCTTGCAGGGTATTGTTGGAACTGGCCGAAAGAGACGCGAAGTGATACGAATTATCATGATATTACGATCGGTGATTTCAGCATCAGCTGGAATCTGGATGACGGACAGGCTTTCGCTACAGCTGAGCATTCTGTTTTTGAGGCCGGCTGTATTCATACCACACAGGGTCTTGAGTTTGATTATGTCGGTGTGATCATCGGCGATGACCTTCGTTATGAAGATGGTGAAGTGAAGACCGATTATACGAAGCGCGCTTCTACCGATCAATCGGTGAAAGGACTGAAGTCTTTGTTCCGTGCTGATCCTGAAAAGGCGAAAGAACGAGAAGAAGAAATTATCAAGAATACATACCGGACCTTGATGACCAGAGGAATGAAGGGGTGTTACATTTATTGCACGGATCCGGGAATGAGGGAATACATCCGTCAACGATTAGAAGTTACAAAGCAATAGATGAAGAGATTGGATTCAGAGTTAATTTGATGAGGAATAGTTATGGATATCGAGATAAAACCTGATCTGGTTCTTGGCGTCGACACACAATATTTTAGTCGACTTGATATTGATGGCTTTGCAGATATGATGAAAGATCCTTCATATTGCTATAAGTTCTATTGGTTGGAAGCAATCGTTAACCTTATATGTGAAGGAATCGAAGTAACGACATTTGATGAATTGATCGATGAAATGATTGCAAATGCTTGGTATACAGTGACCGAGTTTCATATTCATCTGAGTTCTGTGATAAAGGGAGAAATATGTGATGGCCTTGAACGTGCAGTCAATAACCTTGCGGTAATGGCCAAAGATGAACTTAATTCTCAGTCTTCTAAACTCGAGATTAAAGATGCGATCAAGAAGTATAATGTAGGACTACGCAGTGAGAAGACGCAGCTGACTGCTATGGTTCCGTATCGAGCACTGGCCGGATTCTTCAATAATTCTGATGACAATACGCCGCTCAAATGGAGCAGTGCGCCTTGGATGACAGAATATATCCGTCATTTCCATGAAGTTCACAATAAACTTCCATATACTCTTGGTGATAAGAGCAGATTACAGAAAGAAGTGCTTTTTGATAAGGATTGGGGACAGATGATAAAAGACAACGCACCTGCCATTCTAGGCTGGATTAAATTCGAAAAAATAAAGTGGCTTCAGATGATTAATCCGGACGTTCCGAATTTGGTATATAAATTGGTTCCTGAAGATAAGGTAAGAAAACTGGACCGCGTGAGAAAACTGTGGAATGGAATAATCGAAATCAGTAAGGATCCGATTCTGGATGTCTTTAATCACAAACCGATGGTAAAAGACGCATTCGACATTGATCACTTTATTCCTTGGACATTCGTAATGAATGATGAACTTTGGAATCTCATGCCAATGGATTCTTCTCTCAATTCACAAAAGAATAATAATCTCCCAAACTGGACGCTGTTCTTTGGAGGATTTGCAGATAACCAATTCCTGATGTATGAGATGGTGCGTACAAGTAAACATGATCAGATAAGAAAACTTTTCGACGATTGCTATAAAGACAATCTTCATTCGATATGGGCAATCAACGAGCTTTACAATGTAGAACACACGAAGTCGGAATTTGCGGATATCCTTGAGAAGAATATGCATCCGATATATGAATCAGCGAAGCGACAGGGGTACCGTGAATGGAAATACGGGGCATAGTGTGGAATTAGATGATTTAAGGATTAGAAATGAAATAGCATAGCGCGAAAACGTTAGACTGAAGATTAACGATAAAGCGGTGGAGGAAATCTTCTTTAATACGCGGAGGTCTGAGAGATGATTCACTTATCAAAATCAAGATACTGTAGTGGTGTCCAGTGTCCGAAGATGCTTTGGATGAAAAAGAATATGCCGGAAGAGTTTGATGATTCCGTGATGAACCAGGCCATCCTTGATAACGGTAATGAGGTCGGCGATCTTGCGATGGGGCTTTTCGGAGAGTATACGGAAGTTCCTTTTGATGAGGATCTCGGAAAGATGATTGACGAGACGCAAAGACTCCTAGATGAAGGTGTTGAGAACATCTGCGAAGCATCATTTTCATACAATGGTTGCTTTTGTAGCGTGGATATCCTGAAGAATCATGGGAATATGCATGTGGAAATATACGAGGTAAAGAGTTCTACGGAGGTTCATGACCCATATCAGCACGATGTTGCTTATCAGAACTACGTCCTAAAGAAACTCGGGTATAAGGTGGATGGTGTGTATCTGGTGCATATTGATAACACGTATGTCCGCCATGGTGAAATCGAATTGAATAAACTTTTTCACGTTGAAGATATGACAGAGACGGCCGATTCTCTTTACGATAATGTCGAGGCTACCATCAGCACGATAGCGGAAATTATGGAGGAGAAAGACGAGCCGGGTAAAGAACTTGGTGATCATTGCTTCGTTCCGTATGAGTGTGGATTCTTCGCTCATTGCTCTGCTTATCTCTCGAAACCGAATGTTTTTGATTTGTGCGGAGTTCAGAGAAGAACCAAGTTCAAATGCCTGCATGCGGGGAAGGCTTCGTTTGAAGAACTCTTGGAAGACGGAAAACTGGTAAATGACAAGGCAATGCAACAGATGAGGCACGAACTACAGGACTTGCCGGCATCCATTGATATCTCAGCCATTAAGGAATTCCTGGGAACACTGTCATACCCCCTGTATTTCCTTGATTTTGAAAGCTTTAGTCCGGCTGTTCCCAAGTACGATGACTCTCACCCTTATGAACAGATATGTTTTCAGTATTCTCTTCACTATATTATGGAAGCAGGAGGAGAATTGAAACATACAGAGTTTCTTGCATATCCTGGAGAGGATCCTAGAAGAAAACTTTGTGAACAGCTTTGTTCGGATATTCCGATTGATGTTTGTACTCTTGCGTACAATATGACATTTGAAAAAACAAGGATAAAGGAGATGGCGGCTCTCTATCCGGACCTTCATGAACATCTCATGAATATCTTTGACAATATGAAAGACCTGATGGTGCCTTTCCGTGAAAGAAAGTATTATTGCCGTGCCATGGAGGGATCCTACTCTATCAAGTATGTTCTTCCGGCTCTTTTCCCGGATGATCCGGAACTGGATTACCATAATCTTGAAGGCGTACATAACGGATCGGAGGCATCGGCTACATTCCAGCGTATGGAAAAGATGTCTCAAGCTGAACTTGAGGAGTATAGACGACACTTGCTGAAGTATTGCGGACTTGATACTTATGCAATGGTCAAGGTGTGGGAGAAACTTCAAGAAGTTTCGGAACCTATATAAATATGCACTGTGACAGCGGTATATGTGGGAATGTGTTTATTTCATATTGGCCAAGGAGATACGAGTTCTATCAATGAATGGATAGAAGAATAACGGAGCACTGCAGGGAGGTGATCCTATGTCGTTGGATGAGAAGATTCGTGAGAAGAAAGTTGGGGAGATCAAGAGCCGCTGGAACGATAAGACAAAGGCGTATCTCCGGGATGTGGTGAAGGTCTCGTACTCTTTTGGCGGGGTACAGCGTGGTTTTGATACGATATCTGTACTCCGAAGCGATGAAGGGGCGAAGATGGAAGTCATCCCGAATCCATACTCAGATGAATATGTTTCTCCTCGCAGTATCTCGCATGAACAGTGGGAGCAGTTCCTTATCGACCTCTTTACGAAGATCCGTATCCTCGACTGGAAATCAAACTATGTCGATTCAAAGGTGTACGGCGGGACACAGTGGGAAGTGCTGATCGGAATTTCCGACGAGCTCTGGTACCGGCATGTGGGGAGCAATGCATTTCCTAAGAACTATGACGAGTTCAAAAACCTGATCTTCGGCTTATGGAGATCCGGAAAGTAAGTGACGCGAGGTAAAGGCATGACGGATGAGGAGAGGCTTCGCAAAGAAAAGATCGAGGAAATCCGACATCGGTGGAACGATCGGGTGATGGGAACTTACCGCGACGATGTCGTGGAAGTCGAGTTCACACTCGGCGGATTCTCCTTCGGAATCCGAAGTGTCATGGTCACAAAAGAAAATGACGGCGCAGTTGTGAAGTATGAGCCTTTTCAGAATTCGGGTGAAGAGCCCTCGGAAAAGAGAATCAGCCTTTCGGAATGGCGTGGTTTTATCGATGCTTTATTCGTGAAGATACGCGTACATGAGTGGAAGGACAGTTATTTTGCGTCCGGGATATTTGACGGGACACAGTGGGGACTTCGGATCACGATGGGAAGTGGCATGGCGCTGCGGTATCAGGGAAGCAATGCATTTCCGGAGAACTGGGACGAATTCAGGTGCGTGATGGATGGACTCGTGAAATAGGCGTGAGGAGTCTTTATCAAATCTTTACTTTCGGTTGACTTTGATTTTACCTTCGGTCGATAGAATGAAACCATGAAGCACGGGAAGCGTGTTTCGGTGGAAAGGAGACCGAGTGATGGAATCGAAACTGAGAGATCTGATCCGGCGGACAGATGACCTTCTTGAGAATAACAAGAAAGCAAGATACGCAGCGTATGCGATCGTGATACTTGCTCTGGCTACCGCAGTCTTTGGGCTCGGTGAAAGACTTGGCGCATTTGCCTTTCTAATTACACACTGACATCGAAGGAAGAAGACAATTGAAGTAGACAGATGAAGGGAACGCCGGGCAGAGATGTCCGGCGTTCCCTTTATTGCGAGACAAGAGGTCAGTGCTTTTAAAGGCCCACTCTTATTTCGATTGCGAAAATGTCGCCCGGAAGGAGACCTCTGCACTTTTCTGACACCATATGATATTGATAGAGTCCGATATAGAAATCTACAGCCGTTCGTGTGATAATAAGCCTAGATGGGATATGCCGACGAGCGGCATCGCGAAAGGAAGGTACGGATATGGCAAAGAAGAGAACGATCCGGGTGACAGGTAAAGGTGAACTCAGCATGAAACCGGACACGACGTGTCTTACGATCACTCTCGAGGGCATGAACAAAGACTACGGCGTGACGCTTCAGCAGTCGTCCATGGATACAGATGCACTGAAGGATCTGATGATGGCTTTCGGATTTGAGAGGACCGACCTCAAGACACTCAACTTCAATGTGAATACAGAGTATGAGTCCTATAAGTACAAAGGTGAGTATAAACAGCGCTTCGCCGGGTATAAATACTATCACTTGATGAAGCTCGAGTTCCCGTCGGATAACGAGCGGCTCGGCAAGATCGTCTATGCGCTGGCACATTGCGATCTTCATCCGGAGTTTAGGATCAGCTATACCTTGAAGGATCCGGATGACTTCAAAAATGCACTTCTCGGTCTGGCGGTGATAGATGCGACAAAGAAGGCCCAGGTACTCGCCGCAGCATCGCGTGTGCAACTTGGTGAAATCCTTACCATCGATTACTCCTGGGGAGAGATGAATCTGGAGGTGCGGCCGATGGACCGCATGCTGATGAATGACAATATTTGCATGGCGAAGGGTGCGGACTGCTATGAGATCAATATCGAGCCGGACGATATCGAAGTCACCGATACGGTAACGGTGGTCTGGGAGATTACTTGATATGTGAAAGACACTGTTCCCGGAAGGGTGATCGTTCAGGCAGGGCATGATGGGAAGTTGAACCAATGGCAGGAGGTAAGCGATGAAACTAAGAAAACTGAAGCAGTATCTGGAAGATTTTCAGGAAGAAGAGTATGAGATTCTGGTCTTCATTACCAAAGGATGGAGCGGGGCATCGAGGCTGGACGGATATCGCGAAGTCACATCGTATTCGGCCGCAATGATCGACATTCGTACCGGAGAGTTTCGCGCAGTGGACGGCCGGATCGAGAACGTGATCCCGGACAAGGAATATGAGCAGAATCAGTATTGCCGATTCGAGGATAACAAGATCTATCGGATCCGGGTGCGTAAATGTAAATGGAAGGATCTGGGTCCGGAGTATATGGCGTCTATGAATGAGAGGTATCTTCTGAAGGAAGTCATAAGAGAAGAAGACGACCCGAAACTCAGTGCATTTCGCGCAGAATACCTGAAGCCCGTCATCATCAAAGTAGCGGGAACGGATTTCGTACTCGACCGCAACCTGGGCTGGTACGAGGGCACTGTGGAGATCCTCGGGGAGCCGTGCACGGTCTACCTCGAACTCGACGCGGACTCGAAGACCGAGGCGAGTGGCGCGGCGGAAAAGTTTGCCGAGATTCTCCCGAGAATCACTGAGCTGCACGAGAAGTGTTTGGAGCAAAGTGCCGAGGCGATGCTCGACAGCGCGAACGAATGGAAAGAGAACGAGGATGATCCGGATATCACGGCGGAAGTCTTCAAGGAGAATGTGGGTGCGCCGCACGAACTGGTCATGCACGATGATGGATCCGCCGAGTTTATGTATGGCGACGGAGATATGTTCGGTGGGCACGGGATCCAGGTGGGTGTGGACGCCGACGGTGAGATCGACGATTGTGAGCTCGTCGGGTAAGGGGCACTACTGTGCGCACTGAATCATAGGATTATCTACGAGCTCGAGCGTGACTTCGGGCGGTGTGATGCCGATAGACTCGAAGCTTCGGATGACATACTCAAGTACTTTGGCAGAAGAATCCGCATGAACCTTCTCATCGAAGGGGAGGATTTTTCTTGAAAAGTCAGGATGGAAGCCCTGCTCGTGCAGGACTTCTTCGAGTGCGTCCGCGCCATCAATGGCGAGGAGGACGCTCTTTAACTGGAAATACCCATAGAGCATGACATTGTTCAATGTCTCGGTGCCCCAGATGCTCCGGAAGAAACTCTCGAAGCTATGCTCCGGAGGAACACGCGAGGGGATCTTACCGAGGACGGCATCAAGGAGTGCCCGAAGCTCTTCGATCCGGTCATCTCGACCGGCAAACCTCCAGAAAGCAACGGCCAGACGGTTGACGTACATCTCTTCCTTGACCTTGTCCATCTCGATCTTGTTTTGGTCGAGAAGACAATGACCGAACTCGTGCGCGATGTTATAGAAATGGAAGTACAGATCGAAATTGTACTGGATGTTTTCTTCTCCGAATAGCATGCGGTAACCGGCTTTTTGCTCTTCTGTTCCGCTCTCGTATCTTCCCGAGATGATCTTATAGGGCATGGATGTTCCTCTTTTCCTAAAGTACGGAAACATTATAACGCAACCTGATGAAACTGAGGTCAGAGAATATTCTGTCCACATATTTGGACAGGCTCTGCGGGAGAATTAGGTCAAGAGGTCCGTTGATTGAAAAATTAACACTGAACTTTGAAAACAGAATAAAGCAGAAAAAGTCGAGTTTACTCTTGCAATAAGAAAAGGAGTACCATCCCAGCCGAGGCTGGGCTGGTACTCGTCGCCGAAGCAATATATATTTGTAGTGACGTTGCCATCTGCTGAAAGGAGCGGATGAATATGTATTACTACAGAAATGGTCAGTTGGATCTGT
>JAFZVE010000043.1 GCA_017617995.1 Clostridiales bacterium | reverse complement strand
GTGGGTCCTTCTGGCATTTATCGCAATGCAGTTTCTCATGATCTGCTATGTCAACCTCACCCAGCTCCGACTCCTGACCGGCTACGACAGTTCTCTGTCCTATCTTCTCACGCGGAAGATGTGGGAACAGAAGACCCTCTTTCCAAGCGGCGTCTCACACATGCGCACCTACGGCTGGTCAAGCCCGGTCGTGCCGGCGTATTTCCTCTGCTATCTCACGCACGATGTTTTCCTTTCCTCCGGAATCGTCAACATCTTGTTTGTCCTTCTCTTGATCGGATCTTTCGCCCTGCTTCTCCGTGAGCTCGGCCTTCGCGGTAAATTCGCCCTTCTTTCGGTCATCTTCCTTCTGACCCCGTACACGGCAAGCTACGCGACGGACAATGCACTGGATTATCTTTCGATGACCTGCATCAACTACTGTCCTTACACGAGCCGCCTGATCTTTCTTTTCCTGATCACGGTCGTCTATCTCCGTCTCCAGAAAAAAGAACTGAAGAAATCCACCTGGGTCCTGCTCGGGGTTTCTCTTCTTCTTTCCTTCCTGATGGGCATGTGCGCCGGCATCTCGACGCTGCTTCTTTTCATCGCGCCGTTCCTGCTTCACGCGCTCATCCGTTTCTTCGCCAAGAATGATTTCTCGGAGCTGAAAACTTCCGCTTCGATCTACTCGTATATTCTCGCTGCAGTCATGTTCTGCGGCACGCTCTTTGCCTCCGGCATCATGCATTTCACAAGCCGCTCCGAAGGCATCGTCTGGGTCAACGCCGACGAGCTTCTCGACAATTTCCGTGGCATGCTCGGCGGCTATTTCTCCTTGACCTCCGCGCTCCCGTTCCAGAGTGAAGTTCCGGTTTCCGGCAAGATGGGGCTTGCGTTCGGCGTACTCCTTTGCATCGCACTGTTCCTGATGATCAGTTCTTTTTACGTAGCGCGAAAAGCACTGAAGACGAAAGATGTTTCCCATCCTTATTTCCCGGTCATCCTTCTTGTCTTCGTAAACCTTTTCGTATTCCTGTTTGCTGATCTGAGACTCAGTACCTCGATGACGGAATCCCGCTATTTCATTCCGGTCCTGGTTTCTTTCTTCCTTCTTGCTTGTTCATTCCTCCAGGATCTTCTTTCCGACACAAAAACGATCCTGAAGAAAGTGATCCTTCCGGCCATCGTTCTGGCGCTCGCTTTTTCCAATGCACTTTCCTATTATTCTCTGTTCCACCATCGTCTGGACGAGAATAAATATGCACGTATTTCCAATCTTGTCAGCACAACAGGAACTGACCTTGTTTATTCTTACGGCTCGAAGGTTTCTTCCGACTCGCGCATCCTGCGCGTCATGGATCCGGATCACGTCTACCACCAGATCGGTGAAGATTTTTCTTTCATTGAGAGTGCGGCAGATTCCACGGAGTATGCAACCGCAGACACCTATCCGGGAGGTGTGTGCCTGATCACGACACTTCAGGATTTTGAGCTTCTTCCGACCGCGGTTTCGGATTCCTACAAGCTGATCGGCGAGACAGACGGATATGCGATCTATTATGCAGATAAAAATGTACTTTCCGATGAATACCTTGCCTCCGACAAAGACGGTTATGTGCCTGTCATCCGCGTTGTCGAAGATGCGGCGTACGCGAAATAAAACAAGCATTAGCAGGAGGCCCGGAAATTGAGAAACATCATGGATTTCATTAAAGAGGAACAGCGTACTTTTGACGAGTTCCCTTTCACTCCGGTCGATGCACTGATCTTTTCGGAAGCGACTTATTTTCAGTGGGAATATATCCTGCAGAACATCTGGTCAGCAGAGTGGCCGTACAAGAATTCCGACTCACTGTTTCTTTCTGACATGCCCGCAACACAAGATATGCCGGTCTTCGGGCAGTATACCGCAGATACGCCGAAAAACATTAAAATGATCGACGCGATGCGTCTCAGCCCACGATACTGCAATGTTTCCATCTCGCACTTCTGCGCAAGGACAGATGAAAACGAACAGATCCAGTTTGCGGCGATGTGCTTTCATCTGACCGACACGCTCGTCTACGTTGCTTTTCGCGGAACAGACGGCACCTGGATCGGTTGGAAAGAAGATTTCCAGCTCTCCTACCGTTACCCGGTTC
>JAFZVE010000042.1 GCA_017617995.1 Clostridiales bacterium | reverse complement strand
GCTTGTCCGTGGAACGAGGCTGAGAATACTAAGGAACATAGATGTGCGGTAAAAGACACTTCGATATGCAAGTATTTTTGCGGGATCAAGTATTTGGATAGTGTACTTTGCAGTTATCCGAATGAGAATAAAGATGTGTTACGTGATTGTATTTAGTCCTGTCGCCTGCACCAGAAGAAAGATCCCTTGCTACGTCCTCGACGCTTCGCGTCTCCAGGAGATCCGCAAGGGATCTTCTTTGATTGACAGAAACGGGATTTGTGTTTACCATAATCCTATTACTGTAGTAGGTGAATGAGTATGTCAGACCGATTTTCAAGAACTGAATTATTGATGGGAAAAGCTGCGATGGAACATCTGGCTCAGTGCCGCGTAGCTGTATTCGGTATCGGCGGAGTCGGTGGATATGTATGTGAAGCACTGGCTCGAAGTGGTGTCGGTGCCTTTGATCTGATAGATGATGACAAAGTCTGTAAGTCCAACATAAACCGGCAGATCATTGCCACCAGTAAAACAGTCGGCAGATATAAGACAGAAGTTATGCAGGAGCGTATTCTGGACATCAATCCGGATGCGGAAGTGCACACACATCAGTGCTTTTTCCTTCCCGAAAACGCTTCGGAATTCCCGTTTGAGAAATACGATTATGTGGTCGATGCCATTGATACTGTTACAGCCAAGATCGAACTGGTCATGCAGTGCCAGAAAGCGGGTGTCCCGATCATCAGTTCGATGGGGGCGGGGAATAAACTGGATCCGACGAAGTTCCGAGTCGCCGATATCTATAAGACCAGCGTAGATCCTCTGGCAAAAGTCATGCGCCGCGAACTGAAGAAGAGAGGCGTGAAGAAACTGAAAGTCGTTTATTCGGAAGAGGAACCGATCCGTCCGATCGGAAATGGCGACGATCAGGACGATGGTAGCACAGCTCCCGAAACAGAACGTCCCGGCACCAAACGCAGAGCCACTCCAGGAAGCACGGCTTTTGTACCCTCTGTGGCTGGACTGGTCATTGCCGGAGAAGTCATTAAAGATCTGACGAGCGAATATAGAAGGACAGAATAATGGATAATGCAGTAAAAGAAGTGACAGCGGAACAGCTGAAAAAGTACGATGATCTGAAAGAGCTGCTGAAGAGTTACGGGAGTGTAGCCGTAGCTTTTTCCAGTGGTGTTGACTCTACCTTTCTTCTTTATGCTGCAAAGGAAGCCCTGGGTGACCGGGTAATTGCGATTTCTGCGAAGTCCTGTTCATTTCCCGAAAGAGAGCTGACCGAGGCAAAAGAATTCTGCCAGGCGCATCAGATCCGTCATATCATCTTTGAGTCGGAAGAACTGGAAATCGAGGGCTTTTCACAGAATCCGAAGAACAGGTGCTATATCTGTAAACGCGCGCTGTTTGAGAAGATCATTAGAATCGCTTCTGACGAAGGCATCACGGTGATCGCGGAAGGATCGAATCTTGACGATAACGGAGACTATCGCCCGGGTCTTCAGGCTGTCGCTGAGTTAGGAATTAAGAGCCCTCTCCGCACCATCGGTTTTACTAAAGAAGATATCCGTGCTCTTTCCAGACGTCTCGGTCTTCCGACATGGGAGAAGCCGTCCTTCGCATGTCTTGCTTCCAGATTCGTATATGGCGAAACGATAACTAAGGAAAAACTCGGCATGGTGGATAAGGCAGAACAGTTTTTACTGGACCTGGGATTCCGTCAGGTGCGAGTCCGCATTCATGGTACGATGGCAAGAATCGAGATCCTGCCGGAGGAATTTCCTAAGCTTATCAGTGACGACGTTCGTAATCGGGTCACGGCCGCCTTTAAAACCTTCGGATTCACTTATGTCTCGATGGACCTTACCGGTTACAGGACCGGAAGTATGAACGAAGTGATCGAGAAATAAAAATCCCCTTATATCGGACTTTTTCTAATCGCTTTCGATCCGGACATGAACGGATCGATTGCTTTTTTGTGTGTGATTTCAAGACGTGAACTCAAAGTGGTATAATCGCGCAAATGCCTGAAAATACAGCACTCTACCAACGGTCGATTGACCGGACGATGCTTTGCTGATAGGGTTAGAGTAGAAAACCATCAGGAGGTGGCCTATGCGTTACCGGAAATTCTTAAGTTTTATATTCTCGATCGTTCTGGTCGTGGTTTCCATTTTCTCCGTGTCTTTGGCAGACACTTCTGAGAGTGGTCGGAGCTATACGCTCCCAAGTGGGATCACGCTGACTATTCCTCAGGAATTTCAGGGTGTCCTGTGGCCCGGCATCGAAGAGGACGATCCTCTCCTCGACGAATATGAGATGGATAAGGAAATGGTCATGGAGCTCTACACATCCGGAGGTATCGAACTTCAGTGTACTTATGATCTCGGTGATAATGGTCCTGCAATAACTTTTGCTGTTTTCGAGATGGATGCGCCGGAGGACATGGATGTCGGAAATATCCAGCCCATGGGGCCCGATCTCTTTGAAACACCGGAAATACTCGCGTGTGGTATGGTGGAAAGAGCAGGCATCCCTCTTTACAAGATTGCTCATAAGAATTCCGGTGAAGAAGATGGAACAGAATATGTCTTAAAAGGGAACCAGTACGCCCTGATCACCGGCTCCGGTAAGATGCACCAGTTCTGCATGGTGATGACAAGTGAAATGAAAGACGGCATGGATCCCGAGAATCCTTTCACCGAGGAAGAATGCAGGCAATTAGATGAGATCTCCGAGAGCATCATGAGCTCGATTTCGCTGTCAGATGAACTTGCGTCTGATATTGTCACTCCGGAAGGCGCGGAGGCGTTCCCGGAAGAACAAGTTCAGAGCTATACGACCACAAGCGGAATCACACTGACTGTTCCGCAGATGCCTGGCGGTAATGCCGTATGGACCGGCATGGAAGAGGATGATCCGGTTCTGGAAGAACTCGGGATCGATAAGGGAGCAGTCATGAGCTGGTACGAGCAAGGAGGACTTGAATTCCAGAAGATGACCGTGATTGACGAACCCGGCGGCTGTTATCTTGAGATCATTGTATTCGAGATGGATGTACCATCCGATATTAATGCCGGGTTTGCTGATCAGATCCAGCCCATGTCACCCACGAGTTTCGAGACGACAGATTTCTTCGAGTACGGAATGGTGAAAAGAGGCGGCAGCCCGTTCTACAAGATTGCTTTCCAGACTTCCGGAGAAACGGTCTTAAGACTGAATCAGTACTCCCTGATTACCGGGTCCGGAAAGATGCATCAGATCAATTTCTTCCTGCTGAGCGACCCGGAAATCAAAACGGATCCATATACTGATGAACAATGCAGGCAATTGGAGGAGATTTCCGAGAGCGTCATGCATTCTATTAAGCTGTCCGATGAGCTTGCTTCTGATGCGATCACGCCGGAAGGCGTAGAACCGTTCAAGGGTGAGACGGAAGATACACCGGGAAGTCAGGAGGAAACGCCTGCTGCAGTTCCGGAAAAATCTTCTACGGTCAAGAGAACCTCCACGTCATTCTTCAAGGCTTTCACGACATTTAAAATCCCGACATACTTTATTCTTATCGCGCTGGCGTTGCTGCTCCTTCTTGGCTTAAAGCCTTCCAAACTGCGCGAATGGCAGGAAGAGCCGCTCTCTCTTGACAAGTCCAAAGCGATCCAGGGTTTCGCCGCTGTCGCCATCATCGTCCATCACTTATCGCAGGAACTCGCACAACAGGCAGGCGCGATCCGGGTCTTCGAAAACCTTGGCGTCCTTTTCGTCGGTATCTTTTTCTTCTTCTCCGGTTATGGTCTCTATACGAGTCTTAAGACCAAAGAGAATTACCTGAAGGGCTTCCTTAAGAAGCGCCTCGTGACGATCCTGATCCCGTTTTATATGTGCATCATGATTTTCACTGTGGCAGCATTTATCTGCGGCAGAAAGTTCAAGACGATGGAGTTGCTGTACACGCTGTCCGGATGGTCGCTCATCAACCAGCATATGTGGTATATCGTCGAGGTCGCGATTCTGTATCTGGCGTTCTTCCTGATCTACCGCCTCATCAAGAACCGCACTGTGGCTACAGTCGTGATGGGCATATTCGTCATCGCGATGATGACCGGCAGCCTCCTGCTGGCCCACGGCAAGGACATGTCCTGCAGCTACTGGTTCCAGGGCGAGTGGTGGTATAACTCCTCATTCCTTTTCGTGATCGGTATTCTCTTTTCCAAGCACGCGGACGGCTTACGTAAAATCGCCAGAAAAGGATATATCATCCTGCTTCCGGTCTTCGCTGCGCTTACGGCTTTATTAGGCATGCAGAACATGCACATGCTGAAGAAGTATTCGTACTGGAGCGAGATCCCCGGTCAGGATCCGGCCTACCTCGATAAGATCCGCTGTCTGTCGGTGCAGCTCCCGTGGATCATCGTCTTCGTGTGCTTCCTGCTTATCCTGATGATGAAGATCCGATTTGGTAACCCTGTCTTAAAGTTCCTGGGGTCGATCTCTCTGGAACTCTACCTCATTCATAATCTCTTCCTTGAAGGCCTTCGTAACGGAACGATATTCAAGGTTACAAGCCCGGGTATGTACTGTGTCCTTACGATCCTGATGGCTGTCGGCTTTGCCACTATCATCAGCGGCGTCGACAAGTATCTGATCGCACTGATTACCGGAAAGAAAAAGACTCTGGAGGCGCCTTCCTTGAAGACTTCCTCTCACATCCATTCGATCGATGTCATGAGAATCGTGATGGCTTTCCTGGTCGTTGCCATTCATCTGCCGTTTGACGGAAAGGCCGGATCTGTCTTCATTACCTATGGGAAAACGGCGGTACCGTTCTTCCTGGTCATCTGTGGCTATTTCCTGTACCGCGACGATATCCGTGAGATGAGAAAACGCCTCGTGAAGCAGACCAAGAGAATACTCATTTTCTTCATCGCTTCAAATGTGTTCTACGCTGTTTTCTACGCGATCTACCTGAGAGTGACGGAGGGTAGCTTCAAGGGTGTGAAGGAGTGCTTCACTTCAAAGGCTCTGCAGAAATTCCTGCTTTATAACTTCTCACCGTTCTCGGAGCATCTGTGGTATCTCGGATCGCTTCTTTACGCACTGGTTATCCTGCTTGTGCTGAATAAACTCAGGTTTGTGAAGCAGGTGATGTATACGGCACCGTTCCTTGTCGCCGGATATGTTGTACTGTCGCACCTCGGGATCGGTGAGGGATATCAGCTTAGAAATGCGATCCTGGTCGGACTCGGATATACGATGATGGGTATGCTCATCAGAAGGTTCGAAAAGAAGATCCTGGATCACAAGGCCACGGCGCCTGTACTCTGGATCGTGTTTGCCATCTGCTGCGTAACGGCCATCTTCGAGCTTAACCACTACAAGAAGGGTATCGCAGTTCCGTTCGTAAGCAGTGAGATCCTGGTGTATGTGATCGCGCTTCTCTGCCTGAAGTATCCGGATTTCGGCAAGGATACATTTGCCGAGTGGCTCGGGCGCGAGTGCTCACTTACGGTATATATCCTGCACATCTCGGTTTGGCTTCTGATGGTCATGACCCAGAACGACAGATTCTTCGGTAAATACGGTGCTGTAACGGTATTTGTTATCACGACCGTGATCGCTGCGCTCTATAAGAGCATCAAGAATGCGATTACGGACAAGAAGGAAACGGTAACGGATAAGAAGCAGACGGCAATGACACAGAAGCAGAAGCTGTCTTTGTAAACCCGTGTTCTTTCTTTGGAACAGCAACTCGGTTATAATGTCCTTACTGAGGTAATACGACTTAATGGATAAGGAAAAAACTGGACAACTGATAACCGAGTTGCGTAAAGAGAAGGGACTTACCCAGAAGCAGCTCGCGGATGCTTTGAACGTTACGGACAAGGCTGTTTCCAAGTGGGAGCGAGGCCTCAGTTTCCCTGATATCTCGATGCTTGAACCCATATCTGAACTGCTGGGGGTCTCCATAATGGAGATCCTCGCCGGCGAGCGGCAGACCGGAGACGGTACACTGACGCGCGAGGAAGCGCAGGATCTTATCCAGGCTTCTGTTGAACTGAGTGATGAAGAGATCAGGCATAAGAAGGAGAGGAGCCGATTAATCATCATTATCCTCATAGTCGTAACGATGCTTCTGATATCGATCACACTGAATATTATCAGTCTACTAAGATAGGGAAAGGAGAAGACAGGTGGAATATACGATAGCCTTATATATTTGTCTAGCCGTTCTTGGCGCGATCCTGTTTATCGGTTCGTCGAGAAGGTCAGAAAAAGAAACGGCGTTTTTCGATCGTATCTCGAGTAAAGAGATCCAGGGCGCCCTGGCTGTCTTTATCATGTTCCACCAGATCGTTGTCGCATGGAATGCAGATAACAGAGATCCCAAGGCTATGAGTTTCTTCTACTTCTACGGCATCCTTGCGGTTTCCTTCTTCTTCTTTGCTTCCGGATTCGGTCTTCTGAAACGCTGGATGAACGACAAGGACTATATCAGAGGCTTTATGAGAAGAAGGATATTCACGGTCCTTGTCCCGTTCTTCATCTGTAACTACATCTATCTTACCGATGCCCTTCTTAACAACATCATCTTCCGCAAACATTTCGGATTCGGAGAAGTGATCTGCAGTTTCTTCGGCATATTCCTGGTCAATAACGAGATGTGGTTTGCCGTGGAGATCATGATCCTGTATGTAGCCTTCAGAGTGGTTTTCGCGAAGGTGAAAAAGCCGCTTCCAGGAATTCTCATCATGACCGGCATAGTCCTTATCATGATGACGATCGGTCTTCTCTCCGGACATGCGAACACGGGTGTCATGTCTTACTGGTTCAAGGGCGAGTGGTGGTACAATACGATCCTCATGTTCCCGCTCGGCATGCTCTATGCGTATAAGGAAGAACGAATCAACGAGGTGATAAAGAAGGCGTTTGTATCGGTCCTTCTGGCCTCCTCCATCCTTCTCATTCTTATGGATCATATCCACAGGAATCTTATCGCAAAGAATATCTACTGGACAGAATACCATGGTGCCGCTCATCCTATCTGCGACAAGCTCCTCGGTCTGGGGCAGGAGACGCTGTTCGAGATCGTCTTCCTGATCTTTGTCATTACCGTTTTGTCGCGCATCAAGATCGGAAATCCCGTCATACGCTTCCTCGGCAAGATCTCGCTTGAAATCATTATGCTGAATTATCTGATGATCGATAAACTGTATTTCCTGTTTAAGATGTATGGAGTGGGTGTGTATGTGCCGGCCGTGGTAGCGGGAACGATCGTGTGCGCATCTGTGGTCTATGTCGTCAAGAACATCGTCCTGGAAAGAAGATCCGGTCTTTTCGACGGCAAGGTAACCTGATCCCGCGACTCTCTTGAATCATCATTTGATGAAACAGCACTCCTCGATTAATGCAAGAAGATCGTCGAGAGAATCTACACTTATTTTTTCGTCATTACGGCCATACGCGCGGAAGAGGTACCGTGTGTCATCGATCGTGAAGACGAATTCCTGATAGCCGGAGAAGCTGTTCTCCCGCATCTGCATGCCATCCGCATCTACCCAGTCTGATTCATCCATACCTTGCTCCAGATAGCTGTCCGGTGCACCGTTTACTAATGTGCAATAGAATATGGAAGTGCCCTCTTTTGTCCTCAGACCGATGTTTCTGCCGTTGATGTATTCGATGTGATCGAAGCCCGTAATATGCTTGTCGCCAAGGAGTGGGGTGTTTACGAGTTTGTCGTAGAGATACGGTTCAGTTCCGTCATCCGGGCTTAAGTGTTCAAAGAGGATCGTAGAGTAGTGGAGAAAACGCTGTCTGTCTTCCTCCGTCAATTCGTCTTCGCTAGAGACGATCTTGAACACAGTATAAAACACCTTTCCGTCGATGACTTCTGCATAGTAGAGCCCTTCTTCGCTATAGGGAGGCGTCTTCTTTACTGTGGCAAAGACGTGATCTGCAGTTTCCTCCACGATCGTGATCTCCGGCGCGTCCAGATCGTCCTCCGAATAATACCCCATATTACCGACATAGAGCCAGCCGAGGTTTTCCGTAAACTCGGAGAGGGTAGACAGGCTCGGATCCTTCAGATCGGCGTGCGTGACAGACCCGTCGACCGGATTTCCATCCGGGCCGAGAAACCAGGCGATATTCGAGTTTTGGAAGCGTCTGGCACCATAGTCGGTGCAGTAGAATTCGTGGCTCATCCGAAGATCCTCGCAAGCGGTGAAAACCAATGCCGAATATCCTGCGACGAAGGAATACTTCTGAAGCGCTTCTTCGAGTGTGTATTCCTCCTTCAGCGAGCGCGTCGGATCCCAGTACACGAACTCTTCCGGAAGATCCGGTTCATCGGACTGCACGATTGTTCCGGTCGGGACGACCAGATCGTAAGAATCCGTATCCAGTGTTTGCGGTGCGGTCTCTTCGCTGTTCTCCGATTCTTCGCGGCGCTCCGTGTTCTTCCGTTTTCGTGAAGAGGCCTTTGTTTCTGCGCTTTTCTTGCACCCGGTCATGGGAATCAGGATCGACAGGGTAAGAAGAGTGACCGTCAGGAGTTTTACTTGCTTTTTCATATTCTCTACCTCTCTTGTTTTCGTCTTCACCCTAGTAATCAACGTCCGGTGGGGGAACGTCACAAAGATTTTGAAAAAAGTAGAGATCAGTTCGTTACGCTCAGGAGGCGGGATGCGACCTCTTCGTATTCTGCGTATTTCTTCGCTTTCAGGAGGCGCTTGATGTCCCTGTCTTTCTCCTCGAAAAGCACTTGCCAATATGTCCACAGTTCTCTCATCTTATACAGGACGTTGATATCGGGGGACATGACTTTCTGGTACTCGTGGTAGAGGGTATCATGGAATCTCTTAAGCTTTAGAAAGTCGGTCTCCGAGGTTTTTCCCTTAAGCTTCTCCGCAAGTGACGGGTCAGAGACCAGCCCGCGGCCGAGCATGACGGGATCGAGTGTGCTTTCGAAGGTGCGAGAGAACGAATCGTAGTCTTCGCAGGAAAAGATATTCCCGTTATATACGAGCGGGCAATTTGCATGCTCCAGCGCATAGGCGTAATATTCCTTTCGGATCTCACCCTTATAGAAGTCGGTCCGGATCCTGGGGTGCACGATCAGTTCACTTATGGGGAAATCACGGAAGATGTCCATGAGAGTATAGATCTCTTCCGGTTCCTGATAGCCGAGTCTTGTCTTGATCGAGATATTCATGCCGTCGGATGCGGCATAGGAGTAGATGTCATCGAGAAACTTTCTAAGGGAAGATGTATCCTTCAGGAAACCCGCGCCTTTTCCTTTCGCACAGACGGTGCCGGAGGGGCATCCGAGATTGAGGTTTACTTCGCTATAACCCATGGCATGCAGTTCTTTTGCCGCATCGATAAAGTGGTCGGACCTGCACGTGAGGATCTGGGGGACCAGGTTGATCCCTCTGTTATTCTCGGGCGCGATATCCTTTCTCTCCCGAGGTGTCATCGGACAGTTCTCGACAGGGGAGAGAAACGGCGAGAAGTACTTGTCTACGTGACCGTAGATCTCATTATAGGCGTTACGGAATATGTAGGTTGTCACGCCCTCGAGCGGGGCGAAATAGATCTTCATGCGAACTGAGGTTTCCTCTCCAATTGACTATAAATCTCTCCTGGATATATTATCACTGTTTCCCGGATTTCGCTTTGATCCCGACTATCGTTCCGATAAGGAAGAGCGGGAAAATGCAGGCGATAAGCATGCCGGCCTTGAGGTCGTCGTTTCTCATTTGTGAGGTGAATCCTACAAGCCAGGGCCCGAAAGCGCCGCCCAGATCGCCGGCCATGGCAAGGAGGGCAAACATAGCGGTTCCTCCGGTGGGAAGTCTTTTGGAAAGGATACTGATCGTTCCCGGCCACATGATGCCGACAGAGAATCCGCAGAGGATACAGCCGATGAGACAGATGACGGGGTTATGAGATAGTGAAGCCATGATATAGCACAAAAGACATAGTGTACCTGATCCGAGCATGTATTTAGTAAGTTCGATCCTGCTCCCATATTTACCATAGATGACACGGCTTATTCCCATGGTGACGGCAAAGAGACACGGTCCGACAAGATCACCCATGGTTTTGGATAATCCGAGACCGGACTCAACGAAGGCGGATGCCCACTGTGCCATGGACATTTCCGCGGCTCCCGCGCAAACCATAAGCACGATGCCCAGAAAGAACATCGGAGTTCTGAAAAGAGAACGGATCGTCATGCCTTCACCGTTCTCAACGAGCGGCTCGATCGGGCAAGTAGCGAAATTAAAAACGTTATATAGAGGGACGATCGCCCAGATGCATGCGAGCCATCTCCAGTTTCCGATGCCGAAAACAGCGAAGAAAAGGGTGGATAACAGGATGACACCAACGCTGCCCCAGCAGTAAAACGAGTGCAGAAGACTCATCACGGCTTCTTTATGGCTGAAAGGACAGGCTTCTACGATCGGGCTTCCGAGCACTTCGATAAGTCCGCTGCCGATCGCGTAAATGATGACGCTGATTATGATACCTATAAACGGATCCGGAAGAATAGAAGGTAAAATTGCGAGACACACCAGTCCCAGTGCCGAAGCGACTTCTGAAGATACGGCAGCGACACGGTAACCGATCCTGTCGACAAATTTCGCACAGATCACATCCACGATCAATTGGGTGAAATAGAAAGCGGTGGATACGAGCGCCACTTTTCCCAGCGGAATGCCCATGCTCTTATGGAAAGTCAGAAACAGAAGCGGCGCAAAGTTTGCCGCAATAGCCTGGGTGATAAATCCCAGGTAACAGGCGATAAGTGTTTTTCGATACTTGTTATCCGATGCCATGTGATTTCCTTATTGTCGTGTACTTGAACATTATTATTATCTCAAAACATAATACTTGTGTCGATGAGAAAGTTCTATATAGAACCTTGACGAATGATAGTTCTATATAGTACTATTTATCCGTAGACCTTATATGCTCCGGAGGCTATATGGAATCAAGAACAGGCTTTTTAATCTCACAGATCAAACAGGTGCAGTCACGTATATTCCAGCGTCTGCTCCAGGAAAGCGGTGTGGAGGAGTTCAACGGCCCGCAGGGACATATCCTTTATGTCCTCTGGCAGAAAGATGAAGTCCCGATCGTCGAACTTTCCCAGAAGACGGGCCTTGCCAAGAATACACTCACGGCGATGCTCGGACGCATGGAGGACTCAGGTCTGATCGAAAGAAGAACAGCCGAAACCGACAAGAGACAGTCACTGATCGTTCTGACGGAAAAGGCCCGGGCTCTTCAGGGAAAGTACGATGAAGTATCACGGAAGATGAACGAGATCTTCTATAAGGATTTCTCGCAGAAAGAAGTGGTGATCATCGATCAGTACCTCGACCGGATCCTCCTGAATCTCGAACAGTCAGAACGCAGTCCCAGAAATGGAAAGGATGAATAATATGTCAAAGGTACAAGTAAAAAACTGGAACGATTTTTGCCCGCAGCAGCTTTTCCTGTATGGCACGTATAAGGAAGATGGTACGCCGAATTTCGGACTTTTCTGCTGGTTCAGCTATATCTGGACGACAGAAGATGAGTACGGTGGAGACGGCCTGGGCGTCATGGCCTGCATCGGCGGTGAGAAACTGACAAAGGATCTCATCCGTAAAACCGGCGTATTCTCCGCAAACCTAGTCACGGAAGAGATCCTTCCTCTGGCCGATTACTACGGTAGTGTCGAAGGAAGAAAAAGTGATGACAAGATGCGCTTTCGCCCGACGATCGAAAAGGGTGTCATTCTCGATGTGCCGACGATCGCCGAAAGTCCTGTAAGTATGGAACTTCAGGTCATCAAGGAGATTCATCTTGGCAACGGAGATGATGTTTTTCTCTGTAAGATCAAGGGCGAGACGATGAGAGAGGATCTGACGAATAAGGATATCCCTTTCATCGAGCGGTACAAGTCGGTCAAGCAGGTGTTGGCCGGTGGCGAACAGCGCTATGTAAGTGCAGATGGCCGCGATCTGGGAGCCTGGGGCGAACCGAAGAAGAGCCTGTAAGCGGGAAGCGCATAGGAGAGAAAATGGATGGTTTAGATCATAATAGTATTACGAAAATTGCGAAATCAATAGAAGCGTATTTTACATTAAAAACTGTAAAGCAACTTGCGAGATGCGCGTGCCCTCAATACTATGGCATAGGTCCATATGACTACCCGGATTGGACAGAAGATTATAACGTAAAGATGAAGATCATCGTTTCCGAAACTATTCCGACAGAGATAAAAGACCTGGAACAATATCCTGACGACAACGACTATTTATGCTTGCATTATAAGGGCAGTAATGAATCAGAAAACATCACTTACACCACAGACTTGGATGCTGTTATAATGGTCATATCCATGGTGGAATTGTTATATGATCATAAGGAGCGAAATCATCAGAACTGGGATTATCCATATAAAGATGATGAGTTGGACAGTGCATATAATCGATTCAGCAGACGAATGCATTTTACGATAGACGAGAACGAGGAGACTGGTGCGATGTTCCTGAAAATGGTTTTCTGGAGCTGTTAAGGATCCTAATCTGTTAGTAGTTATAGATCGCATAGCCTGAAAAGGAGGGCATACGGATGGAATACAAAAAGATCAGTACATGTAATTACGGGTTGTGCCTGTTTTCAATGGAGAAGATGAAGGCTTTTCTGAAAGAAGAGGGATTGATCTCGCGAAAACCGCTGGTCCTCCTTCAGAAGAGCAGGAATATCTTCTTAAACAGCATAAAGACAGGTGCGTGGTTTCCTATCCCGCAGATCGACAGCGGAGAATATGCTCTTAGCGTAGAGGGATTTGACGAGCCGTTTGATGATGAGTGGGAAGAACTCTTTTCCTATGATGGTTTCAACCTCGAAGTCATAAACGGAATCTGGGTATCCGACACCGCGTCATTTCTGGACTTTGATCCCGCGGATTTTGAAGGAGAAGGCCGCGAGATAAAAGGAAATTATGGCACGGTCCGATACAATTCCTCCTGCCTGCGCTGGCAGAAAGATATGGCTGGAAAACTCAGTAATTCAGATATCTGGTATGATCTTTCTTCCGGAAAGTATCTGGTTACGATCCGCGGTTATGCCAGAAAAGATGCGGGTAAGGCTCCAAGAAAAGCAGGTGAGATCACGAGCGGTTTCCGGTTCTCTTTCTTGAAGACGGATGCTTTTACTGAGTGCAGGAATCCTAGAGAATCCGATGATTATGAGTTCAATGTCGAATGGCTCCAGTATTCCTACGCGGGAAAAGTACACTGGCTTCCGAAGAAGGAAAGCGGCATCAAATGGCCGATCCGGGAACCGAGCTTAAAGAACCATTTTCTTACGCTTCTTGAAGACGGCAGGAAATGTAACCTGACCATTAAATTCGATTCCGCAGATACCGAGAAGGAAGGCGTCACCCGCTGCCGGGTCATTCGCGGCGTAATGGCCCCGAAAGATTTTATGCTCGAAAGCGGAAAAGAATATACGCTTTATGAAAGCAAGAAGACCTTTTCGAAAGAGAAAATAATCGAACTCGGAAAACTGGTTCTGTCGTGATGAAGAAAGGGTAAGAAGATGGACGGGATTCTTGAGTATGTATTGGAAAAAGCACTGCCTGCCGGCCTTACATATATGACGGAACGTCGGGAGAACAGTCTCTATCTCCCGGAGATCGACGTCACCATCACGCCCAGAGTGGCAGAGGTCCATCAGAATAATGTCGGACTGGAATTCTATGTGCGAATAGAAAAGTATGACAGAAATCTCTATGAATGGTGCACGGGATGGGGAGCAGATGTGTTCATTTCCGCCGGCTCGGCCACGGCATCCTTCTGCTTCGCTTTCCTGTTCGGACTTCGCAAGATGTACAGTGATGAAGACCCGGAAGTTTTCGCCACGGAGTTTGCCGGGAAGCGCCACGAATGGAAGGCATACCGCGGCGATGTCGTGACCATGGGAGACCCGGGAGAAGGGGGACATGGACGGGATGCTTCGCGTTACTGGCACCTGCTTAAAGAGGAGATCAAGAAACGTCTCGGCAACCAGAAGATGGTTTATGTGAAGGTGTTTGCAGCCAGGTATCCGGATGGGATCGTCGGCGAATGCAGGATCGATGATGTCGCTGTTCCGGAACTCGGAAGACTAGTTGAGGGTATGGTTCAGAATTGGCCTTCCGATAAGATTTTTACCGAGAAGCAGTTCTTCTTTATCAAGCAGGACGAGAAGACGGTCATTCCGAGTCCGTTTGATGGTCAGGAGGGCAGGGCACGCTTGGAGAAACTCGTTGTTGAGTTTCTGAAACTGTTCCGGCAGGCCACTACGGAAGAACGCTACAACCGACTGCCTGAGGATGCGACACGGATCACGGGTGATCCGGTCCTGGCGAACGAGTGTGTCTATTTCCTACCGGAGATCTGTGCGATTCATGCGGTCATCGATAAGTTTCAGGGAAAGTACGAGGTTTCCGACCGCGTGATCTTCAACCTGGAAGACGGAGCGCACAGCGTTTATGTTTCCCAACTTCTTGATTATGACAAGCTGGATCAGTGTATCTGCGATATTCTTCAGAAAAGAGTATTAGGAGACGAGACGAATGACCTGTATTTTGAATTATTAGGATGCAGCTCGATCACCAAATTGATCGCTGAAGTCCAGAATAAGAATATTCAAGACCCGAAGCCCTTTACGGTTTGTTACAACATGGGCAAAGGGTTCGTACTGCGCTGATCGACGGTGAGTCACTCTTCAATATCTCCCGGATACATCGGCACGACGGTACCACAGTACACACATGTGGCTTCGAAGACCTTTTCGGTATAGTCGTGGACCTTCTTTCCGCAATTCGGACACGGGCGGTAATAGCCGTTCGGATTGATCGTCCATCCGCGTTTTTCGATCTCTTGCATCTTCCGGTCGACTTCTTCGCGGGTCACGCCCATCTCCATCAGGCACTCCCACAGGACACGGATCATATACTCGACCTTGAGTCTGTGCGCTCTGAGCTCGGCCTCTTTGTCAGCCAGTACACTGTTTTGCGAACGATCCTTCGAATCTTCATTTATCATACGTCTCGTCTCGCGATCAAGACGTCCGAACATTCTACTCATCTGGCATCCTCCTTCTTGTGCATCAGACCATCATCCAATCATCATCGGAAGAGGAAAGGAGCCCGGGTTCTTCCACAGAGGATGCTCCTGTGGGGACGGAGGCGTTATTGGGATTGGTATTATCGATGTTGTCGCCCGGATAGATCGTTACTGTATTTCCACAGTAGATGCACTTTCCTTCGAAAGGAGTGCGCGGGTTCTCTGTGACCTTCGTTTTGCACTCGGGGCACAGGCCTACAGCCGGCTTGCTGCCGGACATCGGATGCGTCTGCCTTACGTGGTCAAGCTTGGCGTTAAGCTGCTCACGAGTGAAACCTTTCTCTAGCATGAGCTCCCACATCGCCGATACCAGCATGTCCATCCTGGCAAGTGAAGATCCTGCAGTGACATTCTTATTCAGTTCCTGTCTATAATTGTCCGGCATATTTTGACCCCTGTTCTCACGAGCGAATCGCTTTATTTTAAATCCTTTCTCCACTATATCGTAAGCCCCCAACATGTACAAGTTGCGCAATTCGTGTATTTCCGCGAAATACGGGTGCGTAAAACCCGGTGTAGACAGTTCTTACTCTTAAAGAAAAGGGTGGTCTCATTTATCAGAAAACAAAGACTCTCCACTTCATCCGTGGAGAGTCTTGGTAAAGCATAGTTGTCGTGTGTTGGCATTTCATGCGCAACACATGAATGATTCTTCGTATCACGCGTGGATCACTGACGAATACTGCTTCATGACATTAGAGGAACGAACGAGCAGAACGAGCTGCCAGATAGATATGCCGATCGCTGCGATCGAGAGTCCGAGCAGAACGAAGAGTGCAAGGATGTTCAGAATCGGGAAGAAGCACAGCAGTGTACAGATAACGATACCGCCATACACATACGTAAATAGTTTCTTGAAGTTTTCCCAGGAAATCGCCATGTAGGAAGCGACGTTATCGAAACTGTTGCTCATCGCTATGGCGAATTTCAGGACATAGAGCACAGAAAAGACGGCGCCGAGAATCGAGAAAAACAAGGTAGCCGCTCCGGTCGAGGAGTTATAGATCGCATTGCAGGCTGCGCTGATGATGTAGTAAACACCGGCTGTCTTGAAATCAAGAAAATATCTGCCCAGACTTATGAGGATCAGGCCATATAGAACGGCAATGCCGACAGACGCCACGGCGATGATAATCATGAATATCCTCGCACCGGAATAAAAATCCGGAAAGTTCGATGCAATATTTGTAAGAACCGTAGAAGCGATATTCAGTGCGATGCCGGCCATTAGGATCAGAAACATCTGCATATACTTCTTCGAAAGAACACCACTGCGGGCGATCCGCTCATCGTGCTCGAGTTGGGCCTCCATCTCCTTCAGACGGTCAAATCGTGCCGTGCCGGAATTATGATAGCTTCTTTGTTCAAACGACTTCTCTGTCTGAAAAGTGTCCTCTGCGCTTTCATCCGGTGAATACACGCCCGATGTAAAAGCGGAGGGCTGGAAAGAATCCTTCGGTTGCTCATCCAGCGCTCTCATGATCGACGGTAGTCCGTCGGTCGGATCTTTTTCCGGTTCTTTCTTTTTGAAAGCGCCTTCCTGCTCCCGGAAAAACTGTTCAATTTCATCTTCTTGATTGTACATAACCCTTTACCTTGTCCCTTTCAGCCCGCACCGGCTATTTACCATCCCCGTTTCACTATAACGTAAGCCCTGAGCTTATACAAGTTGTCCAATTCGCGGATTTCGGCGAAATACGGATGCATAAATCGTAGAGGACCGGTATTATCCCGAAGGGTCACCGATCCTCATGTCTTACGCCGGATTAGCCATCTCAGTTCTTACGGCAGATCGTAAACCATCGAATAGCGCAGGCTTTCTCCGCCTTCCATCGTGGTGTAGTAGAAGGGATTCCTGCCTTCGTTGCCATCTTCTGATAAGAACATCAAGGCATAGGTCACGACAACGATATCCGAATAGGACAGGCCTTTGGACAGGTCTCCGAAGCCATCGATTCCGAAGTTGTCGACCACACAATCGATCTCGTGCCGGTCAAAACTGACCTGCGGCTCATAAATCTCGTAGTGACCATAGCGGTCTGAGCCCATTGTGTCGTAATAGTTTTCCGTATCGAAAATCGTCTGACCGGCTTGTCTCGGCACCTTGAAGTCGATTGCAAAAGCACAGAGCTGATGCGTCTGCGGGTCGGAGGCCCAGAAATCAAATTCCGTCTCGATCCCGTTCTTTGTGTGTGTCGCGACGGCGATATGCTCGTCGGAAGGATAGTCTATCGGGAATCCGTTTACGTCGAAGAACTCCCATCCGTTCTCGTACAGAAGTCTGGGAAGATCGAAATGTCCGTCCGAGATATAGTCGTTGATATCAATGTCCATGGTGAGCGTCAGCTCATAGTTTGATCCGGAATAGAGTGTATATGCGTATCTTCCGTCATCCGTTACCTGCGTCTCTACGCTGACCTCAGCGATCCAGTCGGATGGCTCGGTGCGGTCTGTGACCGTACCATCAAGATCCACCCACATCGCCGGACGCACGCCGTATGGATAATCCCCGAAGGCCAGACTTTTTGTCCCGGAAATCGGATCCGTATTGATGTCTGCTACCGGCTTTCCGGTATCGGTACCTGCATCTGTCGTCTCGATCTCGCACGGAC
Organism: Clostridiales bacterium; assembly: GCA_017617995.1. Taxonomy (GTDB): domain Bacteria; phylum Bacillota; class Clostridia; order Saccharofermentanales; family Saccharofermentanaceae; genus Scatonaster. Next base: position 5,145 of record JAFZVE010000042.1, on the reverse strand, counting down.
CGCGGAGCCACCACGAGCAGTTCTCTCTCGGCGCACCTTGCGAAACAGCGTATTCCGTCGCTTCGCAATAGCAGGTGACGATTTTGTCCGGATAGTATTTCGCTAGTTCATCTGTGCTGAGAAGGAAGACCTTGTCTAGTGTAGGTTCTCTGTACATATCTTCCGTCTCGCCGCCGTTCCTTGTGAAGTGATCGATGACTTCGGTCTCTGACCAGAGGATCTTTTCTTTTTCTTCCTCGTCAAAAGCACTGTTAAAGAAGTCTTCGTTGAGCCAGGGGCGGAGGCGTGTCGTCTGCCAGGAACGCATGACGTCGTCGCCGTCAAACGTCGCATATTCCAGAACGTATTTGGAAAGAAGAAGGGTCCCTTTCTCACTCTCTTCGAGGACGATCCAGACGATGTCCTCGCCTTGGTAAGATCCGAAAGTGATCTCGTTTCCGGTTTCGTGGTAGCGCTGTTTGTCCGGAGAAAAAATGTCATCGGGATCAGCAGAGGATACTTCACTGTCGGTGCTGTCGCTACTTACATCCTCATCTTCGTCGTCATCCCTGGCACGGACCCGTTCCTCCCGAACAGGGGTCTCCTCGTCCTTCCCGCACGAAGTCAGGAAACACAGAGAAGAAGACATGAGAATCGAGAATGCCAGAAATAAAGATAACTTTTTCATCACACACCAACCTTTCCATCCCCAACATAAATCAAGTATAGCATTACTCCTCGGCCGGGCAAACACCTAAGAGCGCGGGAAGCGAAGCTCTAATTCAGTGTTCACTCGGAAAAAGTATGTATATCTCAATAGCGCGATTTGCAATATACGTAATCTATGTTGATGTTGATCCATTCGTATTCGAAATCTTCTGTTTCGTGGATTATTATGTGCCCGGCGGAGCGAAGCCCTCGTATACGCCGATCATGACATAGAGTGTCTCGCTTGGATCGATCAGAGTGCCGGCTGCCGGTTCCTGACAGAACACATGAAGTGAATCATCACTCAAGGTGTGATCGGCCCATGCGATATTATATCCTCCGTCGATGTTGTTCTCTGAAAAGAAACGATCGAGGGTGTCCTGCGCGTCTGAATAGTACATACCTACGACGTCGGGGAGGGTGATCCATTCCGTGTCGGCTGGGTCAGCATCTTCCGGTTCTTCAACATCGTTTGTATCTTCCGGCGTTTCGGAGGAATCTTCCGAAGCAGAGTCAGATTCCGTTTGCGTAGTAGTCTCTATCGATGTCGAGGATGTACTTTCCTTCGGTTCGGATGATGCACTTTCGGAAGTGGAAGATGCGGGTCCGCTTGACGTTATAGTGCTTGTCGATGATTGTTCAGATTCAGAAGAATCGTCGTGGTCAAGTACTTCTGCCGAGGGGGTGTCCTTCGTGCTTGAGGTAGTTGCTTTGGCGGCAGCAACCACAGAAGTGCCTGTTTCCTCCGTGGCACAGGCGCTCGTTCCTGTAATCAGTCCGAGAATGAGAAGAAGGGAAAGCCCCCTAGGATAACGTCTATCATCGTTCGTAAAGAATCTGTGCATAATGAACCTCCTGATGGACCAAAATGGAATATCCATCTGATAGTTAGACTCTCTTAATGACGATTCTTTTTTCGGCAGTTAAACTTTTTCTTTGTATATTGAAGACGAATCCTCTGGCCTAAGTATCTTTTTGTGAAAGGGCGTTTAAGTCTATCCACATAGCGGGGCGGACTGCGTAATTACTGCCGTCGACATTATCACTGAGTAGGTCGAGGTAAGCAAAGTCGTCGTTAATGATAGCGTAATCGATGTCGTGAACAGAGCCGTGAGCGTCGATAGACGAAGCTCTGCTTGAAGTATTACCTGGCGACCTTAGCCACCACCAGCATTTGCCGGTCTCGTACTTATAGGCTCCCTTCGCATAGCAATATGCTGTTCCCTGACAAACTCGGGCGCTGTCGCCACTAAAGTACTTACTTGCTATTGCTTCCGTAATACTCAGCAGAAAAACCTGATCCGATGTGCTATTGCCGGGGTTGGTGTCGTATCTCGGATTTTTGTCCGCACTGACAGTCACGATCGGGATCATGGCCCGCTCGGCTTCAGAAAACGCTGTATCCAGGAATGATCCGTTCAGCCATTGGCGCAGGGAACAGGTTTCCCAGGTGACATCTTCTTTTGATGTGTTATACTTCTGGCAATCTAGAGCGTATCTGCTTATGACGAGAATCCTGTTCTCCTCCTTCGCAAGTACCAGCCATTCGATTTCTTCTGCTCCATTTTCCAAATTGTTGTCCTGCTCATATGTGCCCCAAATAACATATGAACCGACAGAAGCCTTGGATAAGAGTGCTTTTTCGTATTGGAGCTTGATTGAATTCCGCAGGTCTTCACTATCCTTATAATTCAGGTTGGAGAGAATACTATATGCTGCTTCATAATCCCCGGAATCGATCAGCTTTTTTGCCTTGTTTAACTTTTGGCTCGGGATGATCACCATTGTCAGCAGAATCGAAAACGCGATACAGACAACAATGAACAATGAAGCCATGATTATAATGGTTTTCTTTTGTTTCATAACGATCATCTCCATACTCACAGTATAGCATGATGGGTGAAAATCAGATAGCGTTAAAGAAAATTAACTTTTTTGTACATGGGAATTACTAACCATGTTTACTAAATCCGGTGGTTATTATATTATCTTAATAATTCTGGAGAGGAGAAATAGTATGAAATTATCTAAATCTAAGGCGCATTTTTCTAAGATAACGGCAGTCATGCTGACGATCATACTCGTCCTGAGTTCATGGGGCAGTGTATTTGCGTATCAGCATGATGTTACAGATGTTCTGACACCGGATCTTTTTGAAGCCGGCACTACTTTGGCTTCTTTCGAGAGGTTGAAAGTAACTTCGGATGCCCTCTATAGTGCGGACCTGTCAATTCAAAACAGTGCGATTCATCTGGAGCACGGACATAACTCCGGAATTGTTACCACAGCTTCCGGCGGTATCGCCTCGAGCGTGAGTGTGGAGTGGCATGGTAACGGGAAGGTTCAACTTGATGTGTACGGAAAGAATACAGCATATACTTCTACCAGTGATCTTTATAACGAAACGACATGTGGTACGAAGATTGCTACTCTTTCGAACAAAGGGAATTCTTCAATCGAGATAAGTGATGAGTACCGATTCATCGCCATCTGCGCAACTAGTGGCAGTGTTAGTCTTTCCAATATTACGATCGTCTGGAATCATGGGGAAGCCCCCGAAGAGACTTATACTGTTTCGTTTTTGGAAAATGGCGGATCCGGAGTAATGGATCCGTATACCAATGAGTACGGTTTATTTACTCTTCCGGAGTGTACTTTTACGCCACCGGAAGGCAAGGAGTTTATCGGTTGGACGAGTTCCTACGACGGAGCATTCTACAAACCGGAGGATGTCATTGAACTGGCTAATGAGGATCTGGTCCTTACTGCGCAGTGGGTGACGTTAGGCATCGAAGAGGATACGATCTCCAGTTCATTTAACAGCATCGTACAGGGTGCATTGTCCGGTACAGGGATATCCGGTACGACGTACGAAGGAACACTTTCGATTTCGGGTAATGAGATCCACATGAATAATTCGTACGGCATCTATACGACCACTTCTGTCGGATATGCAAATTCAATCCAGGTGGATTGGGTTAGAAGCAATCACGGCGCGACTCTGGAAGTGTATGGAAGAGAGACGCCGTATGAGAGCGTAGGTGAACTTTATAATGACAATACCCGCGGCACACATCTTGCGACCATTCAGGTAAACGATGAGAGTATTCACTCGCTCAAAGCACATCATCATTACCCATACATCGCGATCGTGGCCGATTCCTCTAATAAAGATGCAAAGATCAACAATATCAAGATCGGATGGGAAAAAATCGGTCCGATCGAAGAAGACTACATCACGGGCTACCGGGTAGCTGTGGGTGATGGCATCACTCTGAAAATCGACATGAGTCTTACTGAGGCGACTGCGAATAGCGAGACTGCATATCTTAAAATCGATCTTCCCAATGGTGCTTCCGGCGATACACTCGTGAAAAATGCGGTAAAAGAAGGCGAGCACTATGTATTCAGCTGTTCCGTACCTGCGAGATTGGCCGACTCTCCGATTACTATCCAGTTTGTCTCAGATGCAGGAGAAGGGACACAGTATACATTCTCCATCGCAAAATATGCGAGAATAATCATCGATGAGCAGGATGTGGTACCGGAGTACAAGAAGGCGGCTCCTCTGGCTCAGGCACTTTTGAATTATTGTGAAGAGGCAAGAACGTACTTCAAGGTCAGTGGCGATCCGATGAATGCCGGCTATGAAGATGATACTATTGCTGACATTTCGTCTACTACTATAAATATGCCCTACGATGGAAATGCGAATCTTCCGGAGGGTGTGACTTTCGCAGGAGCGACACTGTCACTGAAGACGCAGACATCCCTTTCACTTTATTTCTCCTGTGATGGGAATCAGACTCTTGAATTCAATGTAGATGGTAAGACATTCGAACCGGATGTGGTGGGAACCTATCAGGTCGTTCGTATTCGCGGTTTCAAGCCTTCCGAACTGGCGACTCCTATCACGGTGACCATTAACGGCTCGTATACCATTTCGTACTCGCCGCTCAACTATTGCTACAATGTTCTTGCCGGAAATTACGATCCTGCGCTTCAGAGTCTTGTGAAGGCACTTTATAACTACTATCTGAAAGCTGTGGAGTTTAATCAGCCTGCTTAATTGAATCAGAATCGAAGGAGGTCACTGCGCTTGATCAAGCATGGACCTCCAAAGTAAAAAAGCAGCTTCAATACAACTATTTCAGAACCCGGACAGAAATGTCCGGGTTCTGCTATATATGAGCCGGTTTGTAATGATATTTCTCCGATTTGGCTATTTTCAACTTGGTAGTTGAGATTTATAAATCACCGATAAGCATAGGACCTATCGGAACTTTAATGGCATTAGCCTGATGCCTCTACCTGATATAATTCAGGCTACTTGTAGTTTGGAGATCTGTTCTCCTTCCTTAATTAGGAGCTCTCGCGTGTCGCCCAGTTTGATTATCTGGTAAGCCGCATTCACATCTGCATTTATGCAGACGCCGGTATTGCTCCGAAACAAGCCTC